>NZ_JAALFZ010000048.1:0-2307 GCF_011800505.1 Bacillus sp. EKM501B
GTTAAGCTCTCTAGCGCCGATGGTAGTTGGGACCTTGTCCCTGTGAGAGTAGGACGTCGCCAAGCAAAAACCTAAGTTGTTTCGACTTAGGTTTTTTTGTGTTTATTTTTATTATTTTAAATTTAAAGGTAAGAATTACCTTTATAAGAATATAGTCCAGATGTAACAAGAATGTTTGTGATCTTATATAAAAAGGTTATATGAAAAGTAGCAATCTAGCTCTTTTAACATAACCTTTTGTGTTTTTAAAGGATTTTACATTAGAAAAAATCTATAATTAAGGTAGTTAACATATATTTTTGATGGGTGTGGGGGATTATGAAAGAAATATGCATGTTATTAGTGGCTGTTATATTATGGGGCACAGCCATTGCGCCAACAAAATGGGCGTTAGAATCTATTCAGCCGTTTACTTTGTTGTTTATTCGTCTTTTCTTTGCAGGTGGAATTTGTATGCTATTCTCATTTAAGCGACTACAAAAATCAGTTGTACATAGAAAAGTTCCATGGAAAAGAATGAGTTTGTTAGCTTTTACCGGTGTAGCTGGTTATTTTATGTTTACATCCTACGGTATTTCTTTAACCAGTGGATTACATGTGAGTATTATAGATGCTGCATTACCATTAGTTACAATTCTTTTTTCAGCACTCTTTTTGAAAGAGAAAATTCGATTGAATTATTGGATAGGAATTATATTGGGTGCTATAGGAGTACTCTTTATTACGATTCCATCTAAAAGTGCTAATCAAGAAGTGTCTTTAATAGGAGATATACTGATATTATTAAGTACTTTTCTATTTGCTTTCTACACAGTTTTGCTAAAACGGCCAAAACAAGAACAGTATTTATCAAACGAGGTTTTTACAACATTAACTTTAATTATTGGAGCTGTTATTCTCTTACCGTTTGCACTGGTAGAAATTTTTTATTACGGTCTCCCAAAGGTTGAAACTTGGAAAACGGGACTTAGTGTAATATACCTTGTTATTGGAGCAACAATTTTAGCATATTGGTTTTGGAATAAAGCGCTAGAGAGAGTTTCAGCATCAGTAAGCGGATTATATTTAAATGCATTACCATTAATAAGTATTGTTACTTCAATTATTCTATTAAATGAATCTCTGACATGGAGAGTAATAATGGGAGCGAGTTTAGTTTTAATCGGAGTAGGATGGGCGGATAAGCAAAAGTTATGTAATCTATTAAAAGGTAACAAGGTGGAGAATAGAGACTGTTAAACAGTATGATTTATATAATTGAAATGTTAAAAAGATACCTTATATATGAGGTATCTTTTTTATTTAGCAAAGATAATAGACTAAAGTTAGTATGGATATTCTTTGCTGTATTTATATGTGTCGAAATCATTTTGAAATATTGTTTGGACAAGTTGTATACATTCAGTATCATAAAAGCTTTCAAAAGTCGGATGACGGGGAAATAAAGGATCAGTAATATCGCCTTCGCTAAAATCCCCTTTATAAATCATGGCGGGAGTTTGATGATGCCATGATGTTGAGAACTCATTTATTGGTGCGGTTTTTAATTCGAAACGCTTTTCTAATTCTTTCATTTCCTGATCGAAGTTTTCTAAGTATATATAATTGGTCACATATTCTTCTTCACCAGCTATATATTGTTGTGTGAAATGTGGGTTAATATCACTTGCGTGAGCTCCTTTCATAAATAGATAGTATAGAAATTGTTTAAATGAGATCCCTTTGGAGGAATTTTCATCTTGATATAAAAACTTTCGGATGGGTTTCCATTCGGGATGTTCCATATAAGGAGGTCCAATTAAGGATACGAAAGAACTGACTGCTCTCCTATAAGGGTTACGAACGAGTTTAAAAGTTTCTTTTTGTTTTTCTCGTAGAGCTATTCCTAGTCGTACACTATAGGTAGGTGTACTTTTGTATATATCATATTCATAATTATGAATGAAAGGACTATAGCTTAGAGCGGTTTGTAATAAATCAATCTGGTAAAAGAACCACTTAGCAAGAGAAGTACAACCGCTTTTTTGACTCCAAAATAGAATGATTGGAAACTTCCTATGATAGTGTGGGCTTCTTGAATGGGAGCTTATGATGTGTAATAAAGAAGGGTTGAACAAGTTCTACACTCCTTTCAGTTATCTTATTGATATGTATGAGAAATAAAAGGGGGGTATGAGAGTCTTTTTCATCTTTTTAAAAAAATGAAAGATTAATATTGACTATTATTATATAGAGGTGTAATATAGAACAAGTCGCCGATGACAATAACGTCGCAAGCGACAAATGAAATAAAAAAACTTAGTTGAC
>NZ_JAALFZ010000049.1:0-2256 GCF_011800505.1 Bacillus sp. EKM501B
ATTATTTTTAGCTGTTTCTGGATGTGGTTCATTTATAATATTATAACCAACCACCGCGGGGTGATCTTTTAGTTCCAGAGCGAGGTCCTTCCAAAATTGACTTGCTTGTTCTTGATACTTCTCTTCTTCCCATATTCTGTCGTCATTCTTATTATTATTAAATTGGCGCCATCGATCACCAGGTAAGGATAACATTGTAAGAACGACTTTCATTCCTTGTGATTGTGCGGCATCTAAATCCGCCTTTAATTTTTCTAGATCTTCCTTTACTAATCCCCGATAGTTATCTGCATTACCTATCAGAAAATCCTTTCCAGAAGTATCTGGTTTATCCTCAAATAGAAAATCTTTATCTTTTGCCCATTTATCAGGTGCTAAACGTACATATTCAATATTAGCTTCTTTTGCACTTTTATAGTTTTCAGGTAATGACGTACTATTCATGAAATTAGTACCCTTTCTTTTCGAATCCCAAAAACTAATTTTTGAATCGCCCTTGTGGTATGTATCAGCTCTTACATTCATTTCCTGTACTCCAAAACTCATCATGCCTAATAACGCAACAATTGGCAAAACTTTTTTCACAACTTTTCCTTCTTTCTCTTTATATTTAACACACATAACATACCTTTGTTTTGTTACAGGAATATGGCAATTTTCCAAAAATACCTTTTAAATTTATACATTGGTAGTTCATTCATAAAAAAAGAAAGAGATAATTAGAACGTTGCTTCATTTTAAAAGAAACAAAAAAGGAATCCTTTACGGATTCCTTTTTGCAATGCACTCTTTTTCAAATGGTACATTTTGCACCTACTTTTAGTATAACTTATAATTCCTATAAAATAAATAAGATTAACTGAAATTTACTTCAAATTGTGATAAAAAACATAATTAAGAAGCGCAGATAACTAAATATCATCCCTTTATTAAATAAAAAAGATTAAATAATTCCCCCTCCAAACTAGGACCCCTTTACACTTTTTACAAATATTGTTATAATTAGATAAACTAAAGCATTATCCCATTAACAAAGGGACTCCATAATTGGAGTCCCTTTGTTAATTAGCTATTAAAAATGATAGCATGTGATTATTGTATAATTTCTTCCTTTTTTAGATCTGCATATTCTTCTACGAAATCCCATAAACCTTGCTTTTCGAAGTAAGAAATACTTTTTTCACTTCTTCTAAGAGTTTAATTGCTTCATCTTCATTAAGAGAACGTAAAATATTGAAATGATATACATACTCTTCATTTCCTAATTCCATACAAACTGCTAATCCTTTCTCAATAAGTTCTTTTACAATATTTGTTTTTCTTAGCTTATAGTGTTCACGCGCTTGTAAGAACACTGCTTTAAAATGGGCAATATTCTTCTCTGTGACTTCTGATAAATGACGAATTGCTAATTTAGATAAATTTTGAGTTGCATATAATAGTCCTAGATTATGCCTTACTATTAAAATCAATTTTTCTTCATTTTGTTTTTGCAAAAGGTCAATGGAACGATTGAAATGTTCTTCCGCTTTTTCAAATTGCTTTAAGAATATACGAGCTGTCCCTAATGCGGTTTCACAAGAAGCAACTTTCACCTCATATCCCATTAGCCCTAAATACAAGGAATATAGATACTTATTTTACTTTCAAAGGCTGAAACCTTGCTGCATAACTACTGAAAATAAAGTGAAAAGACGTTCAAATCCATATGGATAGATCGTCTTTTCACTTTATTTCATACATATACTGATTTTTCACTTATTCATTTTGTATTGTACTTAAAAAACCAATAAATTCATCTTCATTTACAGGTTTACTGTAGTAATAGCCCTGAATTAGATAACATGCATTACGTTGTAACACTGTTAATTGTTCCTTCGTTTCTACCCCTTCTGCTATCACTTTCATGTTTAAAGTATGAGCAAGTGAAATAATGGTTTGTATAATTTCATCTCCATCAGTAGAAGTTCCAATCCTATTAACAAATTCTCTTGGAATTTTCAAAGTATCAATTGGATAAAGAGGCAGATACGCTAATGAAGAATAACCTGTACCAAAATCGTCAATTGATAAATGTACACCATATGATTTTAATGCTTTTAACTTCGATAAGGTTTCCTTTTCATCTACCATTGCTATTCGCTCTGTTAATTCCAAATCAATCGAATTAGCAGGTACTCCTATCTCTTCTATGGTAGATATAATGGTTTGAACAAAATCTTTCTGTTCAAACTCTATAGCTGATAAATTTATCCC
>NZ_JAALFZ010000005.1:0-249957 GCF_011800505.1 Bacillus sp. EKM501B
CGACGTTCAAATGTAATTTTGTAAATTTCTGCAATAAACACCAATACTACTAACACACAAATTACAATCGTAGCAATATTAACCATTATTCATCCTCCTCATATTTAAATACATCAGTTATCTCTTTCTCAAGTGAATTAGCAATTTTGAAAGCTAAAATCAAAGAAGGGTTATATTTATTTTTTTCTAAAGCTACTATAGTTTGTCGACTGACACCAACTGCATCTGCTAATTGTTGTTGAGTCCATCTTTTTTCAGCTCTTCCTACTACTATATTATTTTCAAGCATGTCATTCCTCTCTTCTATTATACAGTTATATTAACGTAATAGTAATATGTTTTTTACAAAAAGTAAAGAATATATTACGTCAAACCGAATAACACATTATATGTTTCGCCGAAAAAACGTGAAAATTATACGCTATTAAATTTATCGAGGGGTCTGCCACATGCCCACCAACTTAAGCAAACAAATCCACCTCCTAACGAAAAAATGAGCTTTTTATTACAAATTAGCATAAAATTTCGTTCTGGGGGTAGTTATATTTTGTTAGCTTGATAGCGATGGGGTACCGCCACATACCCATCAAGCTAAAGATGTATATTTCATGCACTTCCGTTCTTGATGCTCACATGCTTGATATTTTTATTTGTTTTTAAAGTTTGCTTTTGATTAAAAGGGAAAATACACGCTATAAAAATAAAACCCCAATCTCTCCATATTAAAATCGAGAAATTGGGGTTTAGTCACGTAACAATATTTTTTATTTAAAACAAATAACTAATTAATAATCCTGCTGACAATAAGAAGCCGAAAATCGTATTTGTCATTGCTGTTGATTTCATTGCGATGCGCATATATCCGGGATCCTTTGCCCCTTTTTGGAAACTTTGAATCGCAGAAATTGGCTTTCTCAAACCTAGGAACATAACTAATGCCCAAGGGCTTATATAACCCATTAATACAATTACGGCAATCCATAAATACGCAATGAAAAAGGCTACCGCTAGTGTTACCACAGCTTTCTCTCTCCCAAGGAGGATTACTAATGTCTTTCTTCCACCTTTAATATCTTCTTCGATATCTCTGATGTTATTCGACATATTGATTGCACCGACTAAAATTCCAATTGGAATGGAAATCAATACACTTTCAATCGTTACAGTATTCGTTTGAATAAAGAAAGCAATGAGTACAAAACATGTCCCCATTAACAATCCAGAAACTAATTCTCCAAACGGGGTGTACGCAATTGGTAGTGGACCACCTGTATATAAATAGCCAACTGCCATCCCAATTAAACCAATAACCACTAACCACCAACTACTATTCATACAAATATAAATGCCAATAAAAGCTGCTACTACATACAATAAAAGCGCAACTGTTAACACATTTTTTGGCTTCAATCCATGACGGACAATTCCACCACCGATGCCAACGGATTCAGCGGTATCTAATCCACGTTTGAAATCATAGTACTCATTAAATAAGTTCGTTGCTATTTGCAATGCTAAACATGCAACCATCATCGCAATAAATAACAGCCAATCAATTTTGGCAATATAAAGTGATGCCACTGTTCCTAAAATTACAGGAGAAAACGTCGCCGTTAATGTATGTGGGCGCGTCATCTTCCATATTAATTTAGCGGAACTAATTTTTTTTTCTGTCCCCATAACTCTGTTCAATCTCCCTACATTTTAAGTATAAATTACTAGCAGTATCTTTCTATCTATTTCCTGCCACGCATCCATTCATTATATCAATAAATGATTATCCTTTCTAACAAATCTACTTTTAATAAGGTGAAAAATTATAAAATGAAACTTTAATCAGTAGGAGTTTTGTCACCCCCACTGATTATTAGTACATATCCATTGGTTTTTTACGGGCAGCCCTCCCATTCGTTGAATTTTGTGGTGGGAGTCTTACTGCCCGTTAATGCGGGATAAAAAAGAAGTCAAATTACTTCCAAACAACACCTCGCCTCTCATATTCCATTCTGTATTCAACGGCAGCCGCAATTTTAGGGCTTGCGAATCTTTCCGTGATCCAAAGTCCCAAATCAACTCCTGAAGTAACTCCTCTTGCAGTGATAATATCCCCTTGATCCGCAATTCTGTAATGAAGAAGCTCTGCCCCGTATTCACTCATTTCATCCTGTGCCAAATAGTGCATCGTTGCCTTTCGACCGTTCAATATACCAGAGGCAGCTAATAGCATACCTCCTGTACACACACCAGCAACAATTGTTCCTGCATTGTGCATCTCGCTAATCATTTCGGTCAAAGTACCAAGCTCTGCTTGCTTTCGTGCCCCATGTTGAGCTTTATGATTCCAGCCACCACCAGGTACAATTAACAAATCTGGCCTATTATCCATTCGTAAAAAATCATGTAGTTTAACCGTAACTCCAAATGAAGTCGTAACTTCTTGTTTTTGTTCACTCGAAACGAATTCAATTGTAAATGGAGCCCCTTCTTCTATCGCTCTTTTCAGTACCTCAAACGGTGCGAAAGAGACAAGTTCTCCGAAACCATCAAACAATACTATTTGTATTTTCATTTTCGGACACCTCATATGCTTTCTTTTTTAAATTGTAGATATATATAATGATTGGGCAACCTCAAAGTGTAAAGTATACCTAGATTATTCAAATAAAAAATAATATCCCACATAGTTAAATACATTTGTAAACCCTACATTTTCCACAACTGCAACAGAAGGCTTGTTCAATTCCATACAGTCCCAATATGGAATAATATCATTC
This sequence comes from Bacillus sp. EKM501B, assembly GCF_011800505.1. Classification (NCBI taxonomy): domain Bacteria; kingdom Bacillati; phylum Bacillota; class Bacilli; order Caryophanales; family Bacillaceae; genus Bacillus; species Bacillus sp. EKM501B. The sequence goes on from NZ_JAALFZ010000005.1 coordinate 2,775, forward strand.
TCCAAACAATCTTTCACAAAACTATGCGCTATCTTTTGAGCTAATTTTCTCCCTTGGTGACCTTTTATCGTTTCAATATCTATACAATGTATATTTGCAAATACAAAACCTGAAAAACATACACTTACAATTAGATCATCATAAACAACGCAATAACCGATTCCCTCATCGAAAAAACAATCCGGCGAAGACCAAAACTCTAAAATTTTTGATTGTAAAAAATCAATATTCTTAAATGTATTGTTATTATTTTCATAGAGAGCTTTACTCATTTTCAGCACAGTATATCCCTGTTCAAATTTAGGCTCATGATGATTGTCATAATCCTCTTTTCTTAGCGTATACACTCTTTGATTCCAACTCTTTAATTTACGGTGCTGAAATATTCTTTCAATTGTTTTGTTCCATTTTGAATGATTACCGATTCCTTCAAAGCAATCTAGTCCTACCTTCCTCGCCTCAGGTACTATTACATTATTAATAAAATGATTCATTTCTTTATTAAACTCTTCATTTGCAGAATCTCCAATGAAGAAGAATCCATCATTATTACCTAACCAAATAAGTCCCGAATTAGGAGCAGTACTATTATCTACAAATATACGACCAGGGTTCACTCCTGCAATTACAGCACGTACCTCTAATTGACCTTGTTCATTCACTAAACTATTACACCTATAAAAATCATTCTTGCTTAGTTCACAGATCATACGTTACATCCCCTTTTTTAAACTGTTCTATTCTAACTTTACCACTTTCACATAATATTCTGTATTATTTTCAAGAGTGGTTTTAAAGCGATGCGATAAGTAAATGAAATACATAATAAAAAAGAGTCAATCCCCTATAAGATAGAAGATTGACTCTTTCCTTTATTTACTCCCCTGTTTCAGAAAATCGCTTTATACGTTCACCAATTTCATCACGAACACGTTGAAATTCGGACCACTCTTTTCCTGCTGGATCATCAAATCCCCAATGAACACGATTTACATGCGGCGGAGTAGATGGACAAACAGAATCCGCATGACTACACAGCGTAACGACTAAATCAGCACTATTTAAAATGTTTGCATCAATTATATCTGATGTTTGATTTGTTATGTCGATATTTACTTCGTTCATTGCTTTAATTGCATTTGGATTTACTCCATGTGCTTCAATTCCTGCAGAATATACATTCCATTTATCACCTAAATATTGTTTGCCCCATGCTTCTGCCATTTGGCTTCGGCATGAATTTCCTGTGCATAAGAAATAGATTGTCTTTTTGTTTTCCATGTTGTTTTCCGCCTTTGTTTTTAAATTATGCTGGTTGATCATTAAAATATTTACGCTTAAACCAAAAAGCGACGTTTACAAGTGCAATCATTACAGGTACTTCAACTAATGGTCCGATAACTGCTGCAAATGCTGCGCCTGAATGAATACCAAACACCCCAACTGCTACAGCAATTGCTAACTCAAAGTTATTACTACCTGCTGTAAATGCTAACGTTGTCGTCACCGGATAGTTTGCACCAATTTTTCTTCCCATAAAGAAAGATACAAAAAACATTACAATAAAATAGATTAATAACGGAATCGCTATTCTTACCACATCTAGTGGCACGCTAACAATCATCTCTCCTTTTAAAGAAAACATAATGACGATCGTAAATAGCAATGCAAGTAATGTAAGTGGACTAATTTTAGGTATAAACACCTTTTCATACCACTGTCTTCCTTTTAACTTAACTAGTACAAAGCGTGTCAACATACCTGCTATAAAAGGAATTCCCAAATAGATAAATACTGATTTTGCTACTTCTATCATTGTAATATCGACAATAGCACCTTCAATCCCTAACCATTCTGGAATTACAGTTACAAATACGTATGCATAAACTGAGAAAAAAAGCATTTGGAATACCGAATTAAAAGCAACTAAACCTGCCGCATACTCTTTATCTCCATCGGCAAGATCGTTCCAAACAATGACCATCGCAATGCAACGTGCTAACCCAATCATAATGAGACCAACCATGTATTCTGGTTTATCAGGAAGAAAAATAATTGCTAACACAAACATAAGTACCGGACCAATAATCCAGTTTTGTACTAAAGATAGAACTAACACTTTTACATCTTTAAATACTCGGCCCATTTCCTCATAGCGAACTTTCGCTAATGGTGGATACATCATTACAATTAAACCAACAGCAAGTGGAATAGACGTCGTTCCAACCTGTAATGTATGTAGTCCGTCTACTACACTAGGAAACACAAACCCTAAACCAATCCCAACAGCCATAGCTAGAAAAATCCATAGTGTTAAATATCGATCTAGAAAAGATAAACGTTTCATTTTATTTTCCATCTCCTATTAACAACAAGAATTTTGTTCTACTACGTTAGAAGTCGTACAACAAGATGGATCTTCAATTTTATGAACATCACTCTGTGCTTTTGTATAAAAGAATTCCCACTCGTTCCCGTCAGGATCTGTTACCCAAAACTTATCTTGTACTGCATAGCAACAAGTCGTATCCATCTCATCACGTGCAAAGAACCCTTCTTTTTCTAATCTTTCTTTATGCAATGTAATCTCTTCAGCTGTATCCACTTGGAAACCGAAATGATTTACTTGGTTTCCCTTCACTTCATCTCTTACGTTCAGCGTGAAATTAAGTCCTGGCGTCTCTAATAAAAATTTTGCATAATCTGTTTTCACTTTAACTGGTGATACACCAAATACCTTTTCGTAAAATTCAATAGACTTCTCTAAATTCGTAACGTTTATACCGACGTGAACATATCTCATACCTTATTCCTCCTCTTTATACATTATTAATCAATTTTTTTTGATTAATAACTCAAAATTTTAACAGCAACTACCTTTCCCTGTTTTTCTAAAGATACAGCACAATTCTTCTGATAATAAATTATTCACTTCCGCATCATTTAAATCATAATAACTCCACGTACCTTTTGTTTCTTTTACAATTAAACCCGCATCTAATAAAACCTTTAAATGATAGGACAACTTAGATTGCGTCATTTCAAAAACTTCTGTTAAATCACATACACACGTCTGGCCCCGCTGGCAAAGCTCATACATGATTTCTAAACGTTTTTGATCAGCCAACGCTTTAAACTTTTTCTCATATAACTGAAAATTTTGTGCCACTGTAGTTCACTTCCCTTCATCAATTTTTTTGATGTTTATAGTATATACGCTGTTTAGTTCTTTATGCAACTAATTCATCAAGTTTTTTTGATTTAGAAAAAACTTCCTCCCATTATATCTTTGTTACAATTAAAAAAGACCATAGCTTTTTCAAAAATGAAAAACTACGGTTCTTTTTACAACTTAATAGTTACAATATTTCCGAGGAATGGAGTCTCTATAACTGTTTTAAATTTTAATTTGACCATTATAGAGTAGTGCCCCATTACCATCAAGCTAAGAAAAACAAATACCCCAAAATGAGAAAAATCGATATAACTCTTCAGCAAATAAAGATAACTCTTGTTTTTAGTGCATAATCATAAAAAGCACGTCACCCTTTCTCATTAACATAAGAGAATAGTAACGTGCTTTCAATTTCAAAAATAGTCTAAATCCTTAAGTTGATGGTTGTGGGGCGGGCCCCAATAAGAACGGTATCTAAGATTGTATGAAAGGTGTTAGTTCCATTCAAAAGGCCTCAGCCGACGATTAACTCAAGTACCGATTTCGGATGACTCCCATGTGATGAAGTTCGTGTCCTGCGATGCCGTACGCGAGGGCGCGCGCCGTAATGCTTAGGTTGTTGGCTGTACCCTTGCGGTTCCACGCCTCCGCCGGTAGCCCGCGCAGCAATGTGATCGTTGATTGCCGGACGGCCTGGTAGTCTTCGGCCAGTTGCGCGATTGTCCAGCTTCCGAAAGGAGGCATGAACAATTCCTGATCGAAACCGGTCAGCGGCGTCTGGTCCCCTCTTGCGAACCGGAGCAGGCGGTAGGTCATGACGCGTTCCGCGTCTGTAATGTGGCCCACAACTTCTTTCAGTGTCCATTTTCCTTCCGCATACCGATATGCGGCCTGGCTTTCGGTCAACGATGCCAGGAGCTCGGTCATTTGCTTTTCCTGAGCGAGCAGAATGTCGATGATGTTACCGTCTGGCACCAAACGGATATATTCGCCGGAGCTCCCAGCGTATTCTTCTTCTGACGGTCTTTGATTCATGCGTAGTCACCTCTTTATGTATATATAGAAAATTATAGCACTCGTCTATGTCTAATAAATTCGCGAAATGATAGAACTTCCCTTCTAATAATTGAGGCTAAGCAACTATTTAGTCGGTCGCCACACTATCCTGATTCCTTAGCGCAATAAGCAATTCTAATCAATAATGCATAAAAATTAGAAGTTATACAATATTTCAAAATTATTAATATATATTAGTTTATTCCGAAACACACATAAATATATTTTGTCGAAACTATTAAAAAGGGAGAATTTCTCTAGCTGAAGAATTAATAATTGTGTTACCAATATGTAAAAATCTCAATTTAAAACTAAAGGAGAACAAAATGGGACAAATAATTGTATCGATGTACCTCTCACTAGATGGTGTCATGGAGGAACCAGCTTGGACTGCTCCATATTTCAATGAAGAAGTAGCAAAGTTTCAATCCAATTTGCTGTTTGAAAGTGAGGCTCTTCTACTAGGGCGAGTAACCTATCAAGGTTTTGCAGCTGCTTGGCCTTCTATGACTGATGAAGAAGGTTTTGCTGATAAGATGAACAGCATGCCTAAATTTGTTGCTTCAACAACTTTGGAAAAAACCGAATGGAATGCAAATCTTATCAAGGGTAATATTGTAGAAGAAATATCGAAACTGAAGGAACAGCCCGGTCAGAACCTTTTAATTTATGGTAGTGGTGAGCTTATACAGACATTGATGCAACACGACCTCATTGATGAATATCATTTTATGGTCAATCCTGTTATCGTGGGAAGCGGAAAGCATCTCTTTAAAACCGGAAACGATACAAAGGCTTTAAAACTGATCGAAACAAGAACGACCAGTTCAGGTGTCGTTATTCTTTCCTATCAGCCGGAGAAAAAAGAATAATTATTGATAAATTATCTTATGAAAAACTCTATTTATTACATAGGAGTTGCTATTATTTTAGTAATTATCTGTGCAATGTTTAGGGGCATTATACGTATAATTTGTCATACTAACAATCGCAAAAAGCAAGATTCAGTCGCACAAAATTAGATAAGGTTATTCAACTGTTAGAAAAACAAAACAAAGATTGACTCTTTCGGATCAGGAAAAGTTAAAAATAACTTCCAATAACGAGAATAATGTAAATAAGCTGTCCATGTGGACAGCTTATTGTTTTTTGCTTAGCGTGCAAAATTTGCGTCTTGTTCGCGGGACTCCAAACAGTACGATTTTATTTCAAAGACACAACGATCTTACTACACACTTTTTATTTATCCCACACTCTCATCTACTAGTATTACTATTTTTTATTACTAATGTTGCCGTTTCACTCGGATGGCTAAGAGGAAAATGATGACCATATGGAACAAAATCAACCTTACCAAGATGCGATGGAGCAGAATAGCCTCTGTCATACTCCCCCCAAATAATGTGAAGATTATACTTTGTTACTTCATTGAAATCACCTTGATTATTTTTTAGTAGCAAACTGTTAAGCTGGACCGTAGTATTTAAAATTCTAGGAGAAGTAAAACTGTTTCTTATTTTTTCAATATAATGTTCAGGGATACTCTCGATACTTTCAAACAAACCATTACTTAATAAATATCGCCCTATCAAATTAGTAGTTGCCAATTTTAATGTCCATTTGTTCATAAATTGAGGAACATTTAGCGATTTAGCATTTTTTTTAGCAACAGGTGGCTGAAGTAAAGTGATTGCATACTTCTTATCTATGTACTCTTTTACCAATGCTTCTAGAAGAATAAACGCACCGAATGAATGGCCAATTAGATGTGCACCATCCGCAGCTTTCTCCAATAACTTTTTCACTACATTCAAATAGATATCTAGAAGATTTTTCTCCCGTTTAAAGGGAGAACGTCCCAAACCTGGAAGATCCAAGATCCATACAGGTTGACCAGTTTTTTCATGAAGCTCTTGTGCTAAAGGAAATAAATCCTCTCCATCACTCAATAAACCATGTAATAAAATAAAGGGTTTACCCTCTCCTTGTAATTGGTAAAGGGTATTGTTATCGCATAATGTTCGTTTAAATACATGATTATGCTGGCCATATTGATACATCATTCGATAATCCAGATCAGCTACTACGGCAGGGAAAAATTTCATTACACTCGTCTCCTTAAACCAATCTCCTCCCATAATTTTTTTCGCTGAAACATTTGAAAATTTTCGTTTTGTAATAAAATTCAGTCCATCAGAAGGAATTTTTGTTATTTTACTTACTCCACTATTCATAATTGCTTTCATAAGTGGCATTGGGACAGAGATTTTTGGTGCCCTCATATTCATACTTTCCGACATAATACTTAATAACTCAGCAATGTTCTGGTCGTGCTGTTTGTCTTCAACAAGTGTATATGTTTGAATAGTCGGTTGCTCTAATCTGAAAACCTGCACAATAAACTTCGCAAGCTCATCGTTTGAAATAAGTGGTAACCTGTATCCCTTACCTCCAGGAATCACTGGCATGAGCCCTCTTCGCATACTCTTCACAAGCAAACCTAATCCTGCTATCTGCTCTGTACTCCCTGTTTTACTACTACCGACTACAGTTGGCGGATTAATTACAGAAAGCGGATAACCTACTGCTGATGCCTGCTGACGGATATAAAGATCTGCTAAAAATTTTGTTCTCTCATATGGATTTTTTATTTTCAAATAATTATTTCCTTCTTGAAACACATCAATTGCAATCTTGCTATTTTTATCATCAAAGGGACTCATATAACCTACAACATGAATAAATTGTTGCAAGCCCTTCAATTGATGAATACTTTTAGCTAATTCACTAATATGTTTGGCACCATTTAAAAATACGGAAGCTGCCTCTTTACTTGTCGCTTGAATATCCATGGGGCCTCCTGCGTGAATAATCACATCCGTTTTCAATACCCTCTCCTTATCTTCAGCACTTAGACCTAAATCTATTTTCGTCAAATCACCTTCAATAAAGTGCATAACTTCCTTTTTTAAGATGCCTCTTTCTTGAAAAAGACGTATTGCTTTACTTTTCGACCTCACTAAAAGAAGAATTTTAACATCCTCTTTGGCTAATTCTTTCACTAATTGCTTTCCAATAAAGCCTGTTCCACCAGTTAAAAATACTGTTCTCATATAAAATCCCCCTTTTTAGTACTACTCAGTACTAATTTGATATAAAAAAAATGCTTCTTTTATCGAAGCAATTTTAAAAAATGATCTGCTGTTTTCGTGATTACAGTTGCATCCTTCAATGTTTCTGAAATAAATAACGCTCCTTCAAGATTTGTAATAAAAAGTGATGCAACCTCATCAATATGAATCGTATTTCTAAATTCTCCATTCTCTACCCCTTGTTTAAGTAATAGAGAAACTTTCTTTTGTAATCCTGTAAAAAAAAGACCTATTTTTTCTTTTATTTGCGTGGCCTGTTTAGGACTTTGAATATAAAGAGTAATAAATGGACAGCTCCCCTTATACTCTCTCGACTGAACTCCTTGTGATAATTGCTTTAAAAACAGTTGGATACGATCTTCAACTAAAAATTGCTTCTGAGAAAGTACGTCATCAATTGCAGATTGATACATTTCAATCCAATAATCAACGACTCCTTCTAATAATTGTTCCTTATTAGAAAAATGATAATACACATTAGACTTTGAAACTTTGCTTACACGTACTAATTCATCCATACTTGTATAAGCAAACCCTTTTTCTAAAAATAATGTTGCAGCTACTTCAATCACACGTCTTTGATTCATTAATTTTACCTTTGTCATAACTAGAACTATATAGTACTAATTTAAATATTACAAGTATTTATGTTCATTTAGAAAAAAGTTTGATTAAAAATGTTCCACTAACATTGATTTTACTGCAAAAAAATCTTATTTTGAATAAAGTTGAACTGAACCCCGAAATCGTTAATTTACTATCGTCTAATAGGGGTCACCATACATGCCCATCAACTTAAGAAAAAGAAATGCTCCCAAAATGAGCAGCTTCTCAGAATAACTATCTGTAGAGAAAGAAAATTTTAATTTAGGGAGATATGAAAATATTAGTTTGATGGTGATGGGGTGCTCCCCTATGTCTATCAAGTTAAGATATTATATTATCCCCATAATGAAAATTGTTTGCATGACGTTATATTTAGAGTAATTATCTTGATTATTTTTAACATCCCCTTAATTCTTAAACTGATGTATTGGGAGACCACTCCATATACATCAGTTTTTAAAAATTAAATACTTTATTTACCAAGTTAATATAAATTGCCTTCGCATAAGAGACAGTAGAATTTCTAAATCTTCATTTTAATATTAATCAATTCAAGCGTATTCCTTCGAATGCATTTATTACCAAGTCATGCACATAGGAATCATCCAACTTTTCACCGGTTACTAGCAACCGATAGAAAATTGGTCCGTAAATGAGATCGATACTTAAGTCAACATCGAGATTTTCTTTTAATTCGCCCCTTTTAATTCCCTTCTCCAGGAGTTGTTTTGCTTGCAGGCGACGTGGCTGGAAATATCGAGTACGATATTCCTCTGCCAGCTTTGAATCAAATTGTCCTTCACCAACTAACTCAGTAATAATAGTCCCTTCACGACTTATCAAAAATTTGGTTAAACTTGTAGCATGAATTAAAATATCATTCAATGCTGAACCTGTGTCAGGTATAGGCAATCTAGCTGCGGCAGCAAAAAGAAAACCATCCATTACTACAGCAGCCTTATTAGGCCACCATTTATAAATTGTAGCTTTACTAACTTTAGCACGGTCTGCAATTTTATCGACTGTGACTGCTTTAAAGCCACTTTCCAGTAATAACTCATAAGATGCAGAAAGGATAGCTTTTTGGGTTTCGACATTACGTGGTCTACCTCTTTTACCTTGCACATTAATCATTCCTTCCAAGAATCATAAACTATACGTTTAGTATACTTAATATGAACAAAAAATAAAATAGCCTATTTACAAAACTAAACGTTTAGTATATATTTTAGTTAATTAATAAACTGAACGTACAGTTTATTAATTGTTAAGGAATCTCGTAATAATCATGGCTTTATCTAAGTTCCAAAATACACCAAGGTAATTCTGAAATAAAAATATGGGGGAAATACTTATGTCTAATTTTAAAAATAAAGCAAGTGATAAGGAAATTTCATCGGGTTTAATCATTCTTCTGGCAACTGCATGTGGTATCATCGTGGCTAATCTTTATTATGCGCAGCCTTTAATTGGGGTAATTAGTAATGAAATTGGGCTTTCTAATAGTAGCGCTGGATTAATTGTAACGCTAACTCAAATTGGATATGTTGTTGGCTTATTATTTCTTGTGCCTTTGGGGGATATTGTTGAGAATAAAAAATTGATACTTATATTGTTATTTTCAAGTGCATTTGCACTCATTTCTATGGTTTTTGTAAAAAGCGCAACCTTGTTGTTAATTGCTTCATTCTTTATCGGACTGGGTTCGGTCGCAGCGCAAGTGCTCGTACCTCTTGTATCATATCTTTCATCTGAAAATACACGCGGTCGCGTAGTTGGCAACGTCATGAGTGGTCTGTTATTAGGTATTATGCTTGCGCGACCGATATCTAGTTTAGTAGCCGGTATGTGGGGATGGAATGCAATATTTGCTTTATCTTCTACTGTAATTATTGTTTTGGCATTTGTATTATCGAAAGTACTCCCTACTAGGAAACCAAAGGCAAAAACAAATTATACCACCTTACTTAATTCAATGTGGCAACTACTACGAACTACTCCAATTTTACGCCGTCGTGCCATTTATCATGCTTGTGTATTTGGGGCTTTCAGCTTATTCTGGACCACTGTTCCATTATTATTATCTAGTCCTGCTTTTCATTTTTCTCAGACTGCCATAGCATTATATGCACTTGTCGGAATTACAGGTGCAATAGCCGCTCCAATAGGTGGTCGTCTAGCTGATCTTGGCTGGACACGACCCGCCACTGGGATAGTTCTCACTGTTGTTATTATTTCTTTATTACTACCACTTATTATTCGAAGTAGTTCGCCCATCGGAATAGCTGTTTTAGTAATTGCTGCAATTCTGTTGGATATGGGAGTATCTGCAAACCTTGTGCTTAGCCAACGTTTAATTTTCTCGTTGAGTCCAGAAATTCGTAGTCGATTAAATGGGCTATTTATGGCTATTTTCTTTTTAGGAGGTGCAGTTGGATCCTTTATTGGAGGATGGGCATATGCCTTAGGAGGATGGAATCTAACATTATGGATAGGAATCACTTTTCCGGCCATAGCCTTGCTTTATTTCGCCACAGAAAAATAGTTCTATAATCAAATTATTTACGAATTGTATTGAGCTTTTGGTGCAGATTTAAAGTTTTTAAAGACTTCTAAATTCTGGTTAGAGCAGTATGAAATAGAAGTGATGGGACGTCAGGAGACAGGAAATCAAGAGCCAATTATCCAAAGATGGATGCTGACTGCGAGTGTATACTTTTTGGATCATCATGTAACATAAAAAGCCCCTTTTTAGTCTATAAATATTTTATAATGAGTGTAGTTTATTTAGAAAATACTAAACTACACTTTTTAATTCGGTTGTCAAATCTTTCACACACTCTCTCTTTTAAATAATAGCTCATAATAATAAGTGCGCCTTTTTTTCCTATTTTTCGTACATCTTCATCAATAAAACCACATTTTTTATATAATAACTGTGCAGTAATGTTTTTCACATTTATCGCTAGCCAATACAATTTCACTAATATGTGGATATTCTTTGCGTACAAAATCAGGTAGTAACAATAATGATTGTTTGGTATGCCCCTTTCCTTGATAATAATAATCCGTTGAAAGAGCTCGTAATAACATAGCTTTTGGATTTTTAGATTATGGATTTATGCCTGCATTTTCATGAAGCTCAAAAAATGTTATAAGCTCATTATTTGCAAGAAATGATATAGAATGTATGTCAGTATCGCCTTCTGATAATTCTACACATTTCTTTGGTTTACCTGTAAATTGTAACTGTTCCTCAGATAATTCATAGCATTCTACTTGTTTTTTAAATCGTTCTTCAAATTCAAATAACCCCATAATGTCCCTCCATTAATTCTCCCCGTTTGTTAAATAACTTTATATGGAAAAAGTTGATACCCTCGTATTTGAGAATATCAACTTTCATTTTTATGTAACTTTATAGTATAAAAAAGAACTTTATTTCCATTAAACAGCTTCGTTGCTATAAAAGGCAAAAAAGCTCATTTTTTCATTTGGGGGTAATTCTGAATTCTTAAGTTGATGGGCATGGGGTCGCGCCCCATCTCTATCAAGCTAAGCTTATATAAAATAAATTTCAGGTGAGATTGTTTCTTATTTCTAAAGGACAAGTGTAGGTAATTGAAAGATTTGCATACAAAATAAACCTTAAAAAGTTTCACATTTAAGCTAAACTAAGCTAAGAAAGTCAATTTTAACAATCTATGTTTTTCTTTTACATATTAGCAGAATAAGAAGGTTATCAAAGGCTGGATGAAACCCCCAGCGAATGATAACCTTTTAAAATAGCATATCAATGATTTAAATAAATACCCTCATGAATATATTATTGAGCCACTCCAAATACATTGATTTCTGCCGCACTGGTCCATGGATTATTGTTTACCTCGCTTAATGCACGTAGTCTAATATAACGACCTGTCTTGTTTGCAAAGTTGACTTCTTTCAAATTATTATTATTTGCAAAAGCACCTATGGATACCGCTGTTCCCCAGTTTACTCCATCACTACTGACGTAAAACTCATAGTCCTTAATCGTTCCATTTATTTGGCCGTCTTGCCTTGGCAAGTAGCTGAATTTGGAGAGGTTATAAGTTGCACCTAAATCAATTTGAATCTCGTGTGGCATTGGAGCTACAGGGCTCCAGTTTGTATGCCAAAATGTGTCTTTGTTTCCATCAAAGGCATACGTACCTAAATTGTACCAATTATAGCTATCTACATATTTTAGTGTCCAGTTTGTTTGCGGAATTAAGCTAGCTTCTTTTGTTGTGACTGCTACATTCATAGCAGAATTACTTGTACTTGTCGTTGTAATCGTTACTCCTGTTTTTTCTCCCGTGTAGGTATTACTATTCGGATTAGTGTCTGGACCAAAGGTAGCAGCATGATTTTGATTCGTGTAATAGAATGGGTCTTGGTATTCACTGACTGATTGCTCTATATCAATGAAAGGATGCGGATCACTGGAATTATTATTCATAGATTCATCAATATGCCAAACCGCAATACCACCAGAATTTGTTGGTAAGCTCGCATCATACCCAACCTTTGCGCGATTCTCAACTAAAAAATACGTATTATCCTTTAAAGGAATCTTTAACACATTATAGTTATTTGGGATTGCATTTAGAGTAAAGTTATTAGTGGTATTTACTACAGTTGGTGTTACAAAGCCCAGTTTTACCTTTGACCAAGCATCCATATGATCTGGGGTAGTTCCATACTCTTCCCCTTGAAGACTATTCCAAGCTCCATTCCCCATTATACTTAGACTACCTACACGGTTATTGTCACCATATAGATCTGGAAGACCAAAAGAATGCCCTAACTCATGAGCAGGTATACCAATTGTCGCCATATGACCATATTGTTTTTCACCCTGCGCTGTATACATGCCTGATACTGTAACACCATCGTGATTTGTATTAGGAGCATATGACTGATGCGCCCAAATGTTTGGAAGTGGCCCCCCACTAGCCTGTTCATTACCAGCAAGAAAACTTACAATGTAGAAGCCATCTTTAGAGTCAACGACTTGATCATTATTAGTATCAAGACTAGCAAAATTCACTTGAGAATCAGCTTTAGCCAGTGCATCTGTTATAACCGTACCCATACTTTTTCCCGATGTACTCGGATGAGCGTAATCTAATTTCACTTTAACCACTCCATCATTTTGAGTACCATATGTTTCAGGAGCTGGAGTTATCTGTACTTTTCCGTTACTTACTTCATTATAGTAATTCTTAACTGACTTTTGATTTGTAGAAAAGAATTTGTTACTCCAATCGTTATCGTTATATGCAATATCAACATCTGTAAACCCAATTAACAAAACAAGTAATTTTTTGTTTCCTAAAACTGGAGTGACAGTTCCATCAATATTTTTTGGTGATTCTTTTTGTAATTTATTCATGTGCTCCTGTTTTTTCTTTGCTTGAGGGTTGTAATTCTTTATCCATTTGTTCAAATTGTTCTCATTTACTGCCATTGAAGGCTTCTTATCAATTTTATATTTTTTCCCCGTCGATTTCAGTTCATCTAATGTAAGCTCCGCGTAATTCCAATACCCCTTCTGATCTTGTAAAAGTACATCGCCATCCTTTGTACTTACCCAATGGAACCATTCATCTCCATGTAACGTGCCCTCAAAAGATTCGCCTGAAGGCTGCTTCATTTTGACAACTCCCTCGTATGCTGGTGCGGCAAAAGAGTCCGTTTGAACATACAAAACACAAATCAAAGAAAAAACGGACATGAACAGGAATTTTAAAATTCTTTGCATAAACTTTCCCCCTTTTTCAATTGTGTGTGGAATATTCTGTTGATAGCCAGACTAGATTCATACATGGAATAAATCGACAGATACATTTGTATAACACTAACAGAATACCTTTAATTATAATTACAGGAAATTGAAAAAATGTTATTTTTTTAATTCTGTTAATATTTTCTCAAGATTATCCAGTTAAGCAGAATCGATGAAAGTTACATGTGGAGTTCCGGAAAAAATTATACTTTTAGTATGTATATAATGCCACATGTTGACTAATCCAAATTAAATAAAGTTTATGAGCAAAAGAGAGTGTAATTTGACATTGTGTAATAAAGATAAGGCCCACCTACTAAAATAGGTGGGCTTTTTGTTGGGTATTACTATCTCATTGCACAAAAGGGAATTTGTATTAAAATATTAACACATTTTTAGAGTTCTTATATTGAGAAAAAAGATACTATAAGGACTCTAAGAATGGCAAAATAATATACATTATAAAAATATAAAATCCGGTCATACAGATAGTTTAATTAAATATTATAACGCATTAACTCTAGCAGAAAAGAGGAATTAGTTTGTTTTAAAGTAATAAGTGGACAATACTTCTTAGGTGTAGAAGGTATCAAGATTCCTGTACCAATTCCAGCGTTGGCTGCAGCTCTATTAATTAGTTTAGGAATAATTCCACTTTGTTCTTAATTTAAGGAATTCCAAATACCCATACTTTTTAATGGATAAGCCCTTAAGTACATAAATGCTTTTGGGTTTTTATAATGAAAAAAGACACCTAAGGTGCCTTCCTCCGACTTGAGAATTAAATCTATGTATTGAAGAAATTTATAAAAGATAAATACAAAAAGGACAGCTTCTAACAATAATTTATAGGTGTTTATTATTCTCCAGATGAAGTTACTGGATTTTTTGTGATGATGAATAACAGTTGTTAGATAATAACTTATTTATCCCGAAAGTGCAGTTTGTAAATGATTCTGATTAAATCTTCTCATTAATTCAATTTTGTAATCTGTATAGAAATAAATTTTCAAATCAAATAAATTAGGGGTCACCATACATGCTCATTAAGTTAAAATATCATAATAGTTCCAGAACTAATTTTTTACATGTTAATCATTTTTATCGTTTTTGGTGAAGAATGTGTTTCTTAGCTTGATAGCGATGGGGTGCTCCCCCATATAAAGAAATTTTAAACCTCTTAATCTACATTTCCTTTATGTAAATATGGGAATAACGAAATTACCCCAAGGATAGCTAAACAAGCTCCAATCCATAGAGGAGATACAAAACCATATCCTTTACTGATCCCAAGACCACCTAGTGACGAACCAATAACAATACCTAGCGTAATAAAAGAACTATGAACGGTATTTATCATTATTCCATTACTAGCTGTCTTCATCACCCTCGCAACCATAGCTGGATTCAATGCTACACCAGTTAAACCAATAAAAATCGTAGAAATAACTGCAATGTATTTATTCTCTGCACTTAAAGCAAATAAAGACAACGCTATGATTAATATAATTAATCCACCCATAAGTATTTTCATTGTAAATTTATCAGCGAACTTGCCAATTATTATATTCCCAATTACTGTCGCGCTACCATAGAGAGCAAGTAAATATGGAATACTTGCACTTGAAAACCCTGTAACATTTGTAAAGATAGGAGTGAAATAACTAAATGCTGCAAACGTACCACCAATAATGAACATACTTGTTACGTACGCTGCCCAAAGATGAATATTCTTAAATCGCAGAAGTTCATCTTTCCAATTTAATTGCTCTTTATTTGAAGAGGATGGTAACAACCGTTGAATCATAATTGCTGATACTAGCACAAGAACAGAAACAGCCCCAAAACTAATACGCCAGCCAAAATATTGCGAAATAACGGTTGTTATAGGTAAACCTAATACAGTTGCGAACATTAAACCTGCAAGTACAATTGATGCAGCTTTTCCCCTTGAATCAGAGTGAACCAATGTCGCAGAAAAGGAAATCGCAACTCCAAAAGCTGAAGCTGAAGCAATACCAGTTATAATACGTGAAATCATCATAATATCATAGTTCCAAGCAATAGCTCCGAGCGATTGACCAATTAAAAATATGAACATTAAAAACAATAATGCTTGTTTGCTGCGCATTCTTAAGAGGATTGCAGTTAAAATGGGGCCTCCTATTACCATTGCTCCTGCATAAGCTGAAATTAAATACCCAATGGATGATACAGAAACCTGGAATGCAAGAGCAAGTTCATTCATCATACCTGCAACCATAAATTCTGATGTAGTCATACAAAAGATTGCTAAAGCTAATAAATAAATAATCGATGGCATAAAAACACTCCTTATTCATTATTGTAATGATCGGTACAATAATAGTGCGAAAAAAGGGCGCACTAAGCGCCACAAATAGACTCTACTGTTCCTTTGATAACTTGTTCAGACAACATCCGATTTTGCATCGATACATTAAGAACACGGAATCCGTAATAACTGCTTAAAAGCAGACTAGCTAATTCCTCAGCGGATTGCTCCTTTGAAATTTCACCTGTTTGCAATCCTTCCTCCATCACTGTTTCAATAGCTTGTTTAAGAAGTTCAACATGCTTCGAGAAAATTTCTTGTACCATTAAATCGTTTTTAGCACGTTCTATACTGGCATTAATCAATAAACATCCTTTTTGATCCATATTCTCAAAGTCTTCTTTCAATGCCCATTCAAAAAAATTACTTAATCGTTCTTTAACTGGAATTGGAGTATGTAACAATTTCTTTTGTTCCCTAATCCCAATTTCATGGTAGCGTTCTAATACTTGTTTATACAGTTCATGTTTACTACCGAAAGTATTGTATAAACTTCCTTTTCCAAGTCCTGTATCACTGCATAAATCTTGTGTAGAACATCCTTCATATCCTCTTAACCAAAATGTTTTCATTGCAACATCTACAATTGAGGAATAATCAAACTCTCGAGGTCTGCCGCGTTTATTCAATCGTATCCTCCTCTCATTTTAAAGATAACATGAATAGAATACTCCTTTCTGTACCACGCGGTCAATAATTTTGTTTTAATGTTACTGTAAAATAAAATTGGATTATTTTAGATTATGAATAATTAAAAATAGCCCCTTATTCAAATTGCCTAGCGAAAAAATCACGTTTTAATAGACTTCTTTATCATCCCTACCTTTCTATAAATTACTAGTTATGAAGCGAGGATCGTTTCATAACTAGTAATTTACTTAATTAGCTTGCTGGTTATGGAGTAAGTGACCCTATAAACAAAACCCTCCAGAGACATCTATAATCTGCCCTGTTACCCAGCGGCTATCAGAAGAAGCAAGGAATGCTACTACATCTGCAATATCTTCAACTTGCCCTATTCGTCCGAACACAGATGAATTCGTAGCAAAATTTCGTATTTCTGAATTATCTAGCAATTTCGCATTCATATCTGTCTTCGTATATCCAGGCATAATTGTATTCACTGTTATACCTCGTTCTCCAAGATGTTTAGCTAGAGGAAGTGTCATCGTATTTAGTGCACCTTTACTTAAACCGTATGCAATGGACCCTGTAAAACCAAGTCTTACTTCCGCTGATGAAATGTTAATAACGCGCCCTTCTACTCGTAGTAACGGTAATGTTTGCTGAATTAAAAAGAATGGCGCCTTAATATTTACGGCCATAATTTCATCAAAAACTTCTTCTGTTGTATTTTCAATCGTCCCTTGTGTACCTATCCCTGCATTGTTTACTAAAATATCAATCTCTGATGTACCAACTCTTATTTGTAATTCATTCTTCAATTGTTCTACTATTTTTTTGACACCATCCATTAAATTGAGATCAGCTTCAATTAAGAATGCCTTTCCTCCATTAGATTCAATCTCACTAATTGTTTCGTCTGCAGCTATTTTATTTCGGCCGTAGTGAATCGCAACTAATGCACCGTCGTTTGCCAATCTCATCGCAATCGCACGACCAATGCCGCGACTTGCCCCTGTTACTAATGCTACTTTCCCATCAAGATTCTTCATTTTTTCCATCCTTCCTAAATTCCCTTTTGATAAACCCTATACTTATATTTTCATGCAAATACTAATCATTTTAAATATAGATTTATAGGTAATTTAGTTCGTTCACTTATGATATTATAGTTATAATTTGCAATTCACTTTAGAAAACATAACAAGGAGGCTACACAATGCAAAACGCTGTAAAATTGGATGAAATCGATCATAAAATTATGAACCTGTTATATGAAAATGCGAGAATTTCTGTTTCAGAAATAGGACGAATTATATCCATGACGCAACCTGCTGTAAAAGAACGTATTAACAAGCTTGAAGATCAAGGAGTTATAGCGGCTTATCGAACGAAATTTGAGCCTGCAAAAATTAATAAAAACATTCAAGCATTCATCATGTTTAAAACGAGCCAATGCTCTGATTTTATTCAATTTTGTAATGCCGCTCCTGAAGTAACAGATTTATACCGAATTAGCGGGGAATTTAATTATATGATGAAGGTCATGAGCGATTCGATGGATTCTCTCGCTACATTTTTAGACTCTTTAATGCAATTTGGATTATCGTCTCCTTTAATTGTTTTA
Organism: Bacillus sp. EKM501B; assembly: GCF_011800505.1. Taxonomy (NCBI): domain Bacteria; kingdom Bacillati; phylum Bacillota; class Bacilli; order Caryophanales; family Bacillaceae; genus Bacillus; species Bacillus sp. EKM501B. The sequence goes on from NZ_JAALFZ010000005.1 coordinate 21,180, forward strand.
AAGAGTGAGTTTGAGGAGAAATTGTCGTTCTAATAAAGGGATACGTATTATCCCCGGCTAACAGTAAAAGTTTTTCCTTTATGAGAAAAGCCAATGAAATCAATGATTAGTAAACAAAAAAAGAACATTGATATTTCAATGTTCTTTTTATATCTCTACTTATGAATTAGATCTCTATTCGAAAAAAGCACCTTAATCCCCTTACCCTTGATTCCTCTGCGCCTCTCTAAACTCCTCCTTCACCTTCTCTAACAACCCTTCTTCCGTAATTAATCGATACGCCGTATTTGCTAATGCTTTTGCCGATGTAATTAATGCTTTATCTCCAAGTTCTGAACGTGCTGCTTCTCTAAATTCATTCGTATGTGCAATTAAATCATCTGGACCGATTTTAATGTACGGATGAATTGTCGGTACGACTTGGCTTACGTTTCCTGCGTCGGTTGAACCAATCCCTACTCTTTCTTTACGATTTACATCTTCACCTAATAGTTCTAGTTCTTCCGCTACGATATCGTTATATGTTTTTGTTACGAGTAATTCATCGATTTCATTTTGGAATTGATGGATTTTTACTTTCGCACCTGTTGCTAATGCTGCTCCCTGTGCAATGTTTCTTACTTTTTCTGTTACTTCCGCGCATCTTTTTCTCGTTGCTGCACGGATGAAGAATCTTGCTGCGGCATAGTCAGGAATAATATTAGGTGCTTTTCCGCCCTCAGTAATAATGCCATGAATTTTCACATCTGACGGAAGTTGTTGGCGAAGTGCGTTAATACCGTTATAGAGCTGAATAACCGCATCTAATGCGTTAATCCCTTCTTCTGGCGAAGCTGCAGCGTGAGCTGTTTTTCCGTAAAAATGAAAATCAAGTGGATCGACTGCTAGTGAAGGACTCGTTGTCGCTGTCTTTCCGCTCGGATGAATCATAAGCGCCGCATCAATGTCTTTAAATAAACCTGCCTTTACATAACTTGATTTCGCGCTACCATTTGGCCCGCCTTCTTCTGCTGGCGTACCAAACACGACAACTTCCCCGCCAATTTCTTCAAGCGTTTCTGATAATGCGATTGCTGCTGCAACGCTAATTGTGCCAATTAAATTGTGACCACACGCATGACCTAGTCCTGGTAAAGCGTCGTACTCCGCTAAAAATGCGATTGCAGGTCCTTGTTTTCCAGAGCTTTTTCGCGCGATAAATCCCGTTTCATGTCCAGCTATATTGTGCTGCAACTGAAATCCTGCACTACCTAGCAATAAACTTAACGTTCTAGATGCATAAAACTCTTGGTTACCAATTTCCGGATTCGCATGAATATCATGACTTGTTTCTATGTACTTTTCCTTATTTCTTTCGATACTCTCTTCAATTGTTTTTCTTTGTGACGCTACTCCTGTCGCTCCCATTTTTCTTCCTCCTTTTATTTTCACATAAAAAAGCCTCTTTCTAAAAGATAGAAAGAGGCTTCTGTATATACAGTCAAAATGAGCTTCTTTCTTATCTTTCAAGTTACCTTGCTGGAATTGGCACAGTATTCATAACGAATCCGCTGCCGAGGTATCATAGGGCCAGTCCCTCCACCTCTCGTGATAAGAATTTTCATAAAATTATATTAAATTATTTTTTATTCTAAGTTCATTCCAAGTAAAAGTCAAGGAATTCCTATCCGAATTTACCGAATATCTAAAAATCCTTTTAATACACCAATTGTCTCAGGTGCTTGCAGTCTTGCACATACGTACGGAAATTCCGTACTACCTTCAAACATCATTTGAGATGTAAGCGGTGCGCCTGCCCAGAAGATTTCATCATCAATTACGATAAACGGGAATGCTTTATTTTGTCTTTGTAACTTTACATTTTTCAGTGGAACTGGTCCATCACTATAAACTGTTATTTGCGCATTTGTACGCATTAACGCTTGCCATACTCGCTTATCCACTTGTTTTGTACTTGGAAGTGAAATAATAATTTTTCGTTTTGAGGCTAAAATATCTTTTAATAACCCTTTCGTTTCCTCAAGATTCATTTCCATAAACCAGCGTAAACGTTTCGAAATTTTCCGTTCCCACAATTGTCTTGATGTCGTACGATCATACACATCTCCGTGACGTTCCATATGAGCTGTTAATTGTGATAATGCTTGTTTTCTCGAAAGGTTTTTACGCATATAATGGCAATCTGATAATTGAATGAACTTCCCTCTCGCCCTTGTCACTGCTACATTGACGAGGCGATGGTTTTTGTGATCAAAGAATAATACGCCAGGTCGTTCTTGCGGATAACTGTCAACCGTATCAAAGATCATCATATCTCTTTCAGAACCTTGGAACTTATGAACTGTCGCCGCTAAAACTGGTATGTTTTGATATTTCGTTCTCTGCAACATTTCTCTAATACACGTTGATAAAAAGCGTGACTGCGCCCTGTAAGGTGTCACAATACCAATTGATTGCACACCATCTAACAATCCGATTAACATCATTTGCATTGCTACTACACCAGACATAATGTTAAAACGTGAACCAGAAGCAGCATCTTTTAACGAAAAAGCTCCCATTTGGCTCGTATCAAATAAAACACTCGCTTCATTTGCGAACGGCTGCAATTGCGCAAGTTCTTTACGCTCTGAAACAGACGGATGATCGTATACTCTATTTTTATAAATAAACGAATTCGTAAACTTCGATATATCCGCATGCATACGTCTTTGTTCCTGCAACATAAATAGGTTTGGGTGTGCTTCTGATTTATTAACAGACTCAACAATCCCAGCATGGTAAAACATATCTTCCCCAAGCCATTTGCGAACGAGTTCATGATTTGCCATCGCAATTGGAGGTAACTGTAAAAAGTCACCGCAAACGACGATACGTTTTCCAAGTGAAGCAGCTAATGCAATTTGCGGAACATATGCCATACTTACTTCATCTACAACAACTAAATCAAATGTACGCTCATAAATAAGTGAATCAATGGCACATTTTGATAAAGTTGCGCCGATTACTTTCGCATTTTCAATATATTCTTTTTCTACTTCTTTAATTTTAGCCTTTTGCTTTCGAAGATCACTTTCAATCTCTTGTATACGCTTCTTATCAGCAGATGTTGCTTTATACGATAAGATTTTTTCACGAAGATCTTGTCGTGTCTCTTCTAAATAGAGTCTTTCCTCACCCCAAGATCCGTTCGTCGTTTCAACTAACTTCGACGCAAGTAACGTTTCATGATTTCGTATATGTTCATGTTGACTATAACCGTAACGAACAATTTCACCAGGCGTCCATTTCTTTTTCTTCTCAATTTGCTTCGTTACTTCACTCATTAATACGTCTACTGCCGCATTACTATGAGCTAACACAAGTACCGATTTTCCTTTTTGATAATGAGCCGAAATAATACGTGATAAATTGTAAGACTTCCCTGTTCCCGGCGGTCCCCATACGTACGTTGTCGGATTATAAAATGAACGATATGCCAGTTCATTTTTTGGATTTTTCATCTTCTCAATATGTTTCGGACTGCTCGTCCCATCAACAAGACGCTTTATACGATTACGTTTCAGCTTATCTTTACGTGCTTCTTTCAATCGCTCTTGTAGTTGCTCTAACAATTGCCACGGTTCACTATATAAAACCGCTTCTCTTATTTCACCTTGTATATAATCATTTAATTTCAGCTCTATGTCTAATCCATGTATAGATAATACTTCCCCTGTCGCTTCCTCACCATCGAACTCAATTCGAATGGGTGAACCTTCAGGTAAGCTTACTTCCGAAATAAGCTGAAATACGTATACTGTACTTTCATAATCTGTATATAAAAAACGACCGTTCATGATAGAAATTTTACTACCACCTATCGTTTTCCAATGTTTAATTTCATACGCTAATGCATAATGCCACTCTTTCATCGTTTCCGATAATGAAGGAGTTTGAGTAGTTGTATTCATCGTATAAGCTCCTTCCTTCTCCCCAAACATACTTTCTCACTATACCATATAACACGCTAAAATTTGTAAGGTTTTTATCTTGCTTATTTTCTTAATTTTCAATAATATATTGTATATAATTTTCAGAAAGAAGGAATCTACATGCCAGTTAGAAGAATTGAACACGTTGGACTTATGGTTGCAAACTTAGAAACATCTATTTCATTTTATGAAGAAGTAGTCGGCTTACAGCTCATGAAACGTATGGGTCATCCGAATCCAGACTTAAAACTCGCTTTTTTAGGTGTAGAAGAATCAAAAGAAACGATACTAGAACTCATTGAAGGCTACAACTCTTCTCTTCCGGCAGAAGGAAAAGTACATCACATTTGCTTTAAAGTGGATTCATTAGAGGATGAGATCGAAAGACTGAAGAAACACGCAGTAACCTTTTTACTAGGAGAAGAAATCGAAACATTACCAGATGGAACACGTTACATATTCTTCGCTGGTCCTGATGGAGAGTGGATTGAGTTTTTTGAGACGGAGAGATAAAGCAAACCTTTATTTTGCGGGATAGAAAAGGAGCCGGAATTCCGACCCTTGTTTTTAACCAGTAACAATGAAACATACCTCCAACCTAAGAATTTACCAAGATTAAAAACACAATCATTTTGTTAGGAGGAGAGAATGGGAAATACAGTCTTTATTATTGTTTTTTGGATACTGATACTATTTCCAATCCTTTATGTAATCAAGATAAAGGATTGGAATATAAAAACAGCCACCTTATTTGTTGGAAGGGTTCTATTAAGCATTGTCTATTTCATAAATGGAATGATGTTAGGACTGCAACGAAATTGGGTAGAACCTCCCTATGAAACAGAATGGGATTTCTTTGTAAAGTCTTTACTAAACGGAAAAACTGATGCACTTATACACTTGTTACTTCTAATTATTATCATTACTTTGGATCTATTCTTTACATTTTATTATATCAATAAAAAGAAATAGGATATTCTATCCTATTTCTTTTTTTATGAGTAGCGCCATATCGCTATCAAACTAATGTTTTACGCTGCCCCTAAACAATAATTTTTTACATTTTTACTATGAGAATGTCAATTTTACTATTTTTGGGGTATTTATTTTTACTAGCTTGATGGACATGGGTTTGATTTATTTTCTTAGGTTAGTAGACATGTGGCGCTATCCCATTGCTATTAAGCTAAGAATTTAAGTGTAATATCATTTAAGGTAATACTTAAGATACAAATAAAATATCTTTTCCATGTCGCACTGTTTTATTGAAGTCTATCCCGAGTTGTAGCTAGTTCAATGCGACTGTAAATTCGGAGTTCGGTGCGCCAGCAAATACAACCGTTCCGTTCTCTGGTAGTTTCACTTTGTTATTATTACTAACAACGCTAAAATTGACGCATACTCCATTCCCATCATACACCGCGAATGAACTTCCTGATGGCAACTCCACATTCATCGTTTTCCCTGCTGCCTCTTGCGGAATCGTAAACCATTTCGCATGCCCATTTTTTTGCAGTGTAACTTTTGATAATTGACCTGCATCAAGGGATTTTACGTTAGATTCACTGACGTATAAAAAGCTGGCCATCTCCATATATTCAGTACCATTCTCTGTATAGAAATGAGCTTCCTTCGTATCCCTCCCATTCATCACAGGAATCTGAATTTGATGCGTCGCCGTATTCGGACCTGTAATTTTTTTGCCGTCCCAATAGCCATCCTTGATCGTAATTTGTGTGTTAAGAGGTATTTGTTGTCCTAGATAATTTATAGAATTAAATTTTTCGTTAACAAGGTAGAACTTGCCGCCCTCGCGCTTCGCCCATGCAGCAGCTGTTTTCTTCGGTAACACATTGTTTTCTAATTTCTGAGCTAAATAGTGAGTCAGCACATTTTGCCCCAATCCCGGTGATAATTCATATGTGCTCTCTCTTAAATAAACTTTTCCATTCTTCTCAGTGACGAAGTTAAGCTTGGAAGTACCCTTTTCATTTATAAAGCTTCCATCCGCCGTATATACATATTTTTCTTCCGGTTTAGTTGGTAAAAACAGTTCTCCCTTCTTCGTAATCTCTATTTTGAAATGGCTTTGGATATTTCCATACAATCCTGCTTTTTTTACCACATCTTGAGGCACTTTAGCCTTGACTGGCTTGCCGAAGGATTTATCTGGTTTTATATCCTTAATTGCCCCTTTCTCTTTAAGCCTAGCTAGCAGTAATTTATTTGCCAACAGTTGATTTGTCATGCTGCTCCCACCGGAGGACAATACAGCTGCTGCCATCTTCTGTTCTGGAAGCACGACCAATGTAGCATGTTGCAGCATCGTATCCCCACCCTTAGTCAACGCTTTTATCCCATATTCACTGAATGGGTATAGTTTCACACTATCCCAGCCAAGACCATAGTTGAACATATTTCCGCTATCTCCTGGCCACATTCCTTTTTTATATTCTTCTTGTTCCATCGCCTTGACTGCTTTATTAGAGAGAATTTCTTTTCCCTGTCCCATAAATATTTGTGAGAATCGCACCACATCTTCTGCAGTAGAGGAGATTCCTCCCGTACCAATCACATTTACCATTTCACTTGGAAGCTGTCCCTGGTATGTCGGAGAATACTGTCCAGCCCGCTTTTCGTCTTCCCATTTGTCTTGCGATGTTATCGTTTGATTCAGTTTTAATGGCTCTGTAAACTTTTGATGTAGAAATTCAGTAAAACTCATACCGCTGACTCTTTCTACCAAGATCTCAGCCAGCGTAAAACCGTCATTACAGTATACTGAAAACGCGCCAGGGTCTGCCTTCAAGTTTTGGTTGGACAATTGTTGCAACAAGATATCATGGGCATAAGCATCATTATCTTTAAATAAAAATGCATTATTGAACGTCGAACCTTGCAAACCTGAGGAGTGATTCAACAGCATACGTGGTGTAATGCGTTTATATCGTTTATCTTTCATTTTGAACTCAGGAATATAGCCAGTAACAGGAGCATCCAAATCAACTTTTCCTTCGTCTACTAGTTTCATAACAGCCGCTGCTGTATATACTTTACTGGTTGAACCAATTCCGTATAAAGTATCTTTAGTTAATGGTTCTTTCCCTTCTATGTCGTTCTTGCCTGTCTGCCCCGACAAAATAAGTTTACCATTATCAATCAGCGCATACTGCACGCTAGTCGTCTCATAGGACTTCGTGAGTAGTTCAGCGTTCTCTGCAGCAATCTTCTCCAAATCTTTACTAGCAACTTCTTGGCTAGATACAACCGGAGCCTTACTGCTAGAAGACGCTATCGCTCCTGTTGGCAAGCTCATCGTTAGGGCCAAAGTAGCGGCTAACACCCCAGATAATTTATTTTCCATAAAAAAATGCCTCCTTAGATAAATGATTAATTTCATCTTTTATTTGTTCAATTACAAACATCACATAAACTACTATTCTGGCTTTATCCCTACTGTTGTAACAAACGGTAAAACCTCTCTTTTTCACATGTATGTTAGTACCATAAATGATTTTTTTATTTAGAATGCGCTTGTTACTAGTTTGGTTTTCGTATAAATAAACCCTATTTATCCTCCCTCTTTTGTGCTTCTCTATATTTGTATCCTACATAATAAAAATTTCTTTTTTCTTATGCATTTCTTACAATTTCCTTACGTTCAAATCACTTCTATAATTAGGTAGATTTTATTTTAAAATCTCCAGGATAATAAATGCTTATATAATCCCACAATTTCATAGAAGATGGATTCATAACCCTGCGCCAAATCATCATGCACATCTCTCATATTTCCTTGGATGCCCCCCTCAACCTTTACAACAGTTCCAACTGGCATCAACACTTCTTCACGTTCTTATAAATAGTAATAACTAATCAACTCCTTACCTGAAAATAAATGAATATAGAAAAAGAGAGATAAGGTTAAAATACCTTTATCTCTCTTTTTCTTTCACAAATTTTGCAAAGATTTTTTTTGTAAGAGTCCCCCTCACCGTCAATTTAAGAATTAAAAAAGAGGGGATTATCCCCCTCCTTTTTACGCTTGCTCCGACTGTCGAAATTATTTAATATACCCACGATTCAGTTCCGTTAATTTTTCATTGATGTTAAAAATTCTTACTCTAATATCTTTAACACCAACTGCTTCAAGTCTGTTCTTGTGCATTTCAGCGTATTTTTCAGCATCTTGTTTTTCCTCAAATACATAAATGCCTCCAGCTTCTTTTGTTTCTTCATTCTCAGTCCATATTTTCCAGTGAAATCCTTCTTCTTCGTTAATACTATTTGCTAAATCCCAAAATGTTTTTTCCATTTCTTCACCAAAAGGACCTTCAAACGGAAAATCAACTTGTAGTAAATATGCCACCTTCACTCACTCCTATTTTAATATAAAATTCTTCCCATTCTTTTACTGATTATGATTCAAATGATAGTAATGTCTAAATCCGTATTGCTATTATTATTCAAACACTAATTTGAGAATCCCCCTATTTGTAAAACAATCACATAATGATAGTAACTTGAACGCATAAAGTGAAAGTTTAATAGTTTTCGGTTATTTTTAAAAAATGTGATACAAACTTATCCCTAAACTAAGGACAAACAAAACAAGTGCAGGTATCGCTTTCTTAAAAGGATTTCTCGCTAATACAATTAGAGTTAATGCGGCTGCAAGCATCGTACCACCTAATAACACTCCTGCCCATAAAGCTATTACTGGAATCCAGATTCCTATCAACATTCCAATCGCTCCTACAATCTCAAAAGCTCCAGTTAAGAAATTAAAAAACGAAGGTAAACCAAATCGTTTGAACTCATCTGCCATTTTCCCGGATATAATTTTCGTTCCTGTCATTAAAAAGAACAGAAACAACACTACTTTTACAATATTGATGAAAATTAAAATAGTAATCACACCTTTCTTATTATTTGGTAAAAACTCAGTATTGTTCAGATAGTAGTCACTACCTTTATCCTATTTCCTGAGATTACCCGTATGGAAGTCGCTTCAATTTACATTACCCTTTTCAATATTAAAGGGCCAGAAATTACATGCTATAGCATATATAATACAAAAAATTTGATTGGCACTAAGCAAAAAAGTGACCCTGAATCAGATATCATACAAAATAAAGTTATCTTCCTATTCGTCCAAACAAAAATTATATGCTATAGCATATATAATACCTAAAACAAAGTTTGTTCCTTATGAATAGCATAGCATCAATAAGGAACAAATATTAATAGTGTGTATCATACAATTTGTTTAATAACGATTGTAATACTTTAATTTCTTCCTCGCTCAAATTACTCGTAACGAAATGGTGAGCGTCTTTCACTACAGGCAAGATTGTTTTCTTTAACTCGTCGCCTTTTTCAGTTAAAAAAAGGTTATGTGAACGCCTATCTTGGTCATTCAAAGCCTTCCTTACAATCCCTTTTCTCTCCATTGACTGTATCATTCTAACAACAGTAGTTTGATCTTTATCAATAGCTTCCGCCAACTCTTTTTGAGTAGTGCTCCTTTGGCTACAAAGAACACTAATAATCCCCCACTGCTCTGGCGTAACTCCATACGGCTTTAATTTCTTCGTAAAATAATTGGTCATTTTCACATCAGTACGGTGAACAAGATAGCCTATTAAATCATGTAAGTTCATATATCACCTCTATAAATTAAGATATAAAAGGATACAGCATACCAGTCAATCATTCACAATGAATGTATTTGTTTCACCATATATATGCTATGGCACATATATTAAAGTAGATTATTTTAATTGTCAAATGATTTACCTATTATTTTTCGAAAACAAAATCGTCCCTTTAGATTATAGAAGGAATGACTAATTTGACGTATTTCTCTGGCGATTTCTCCCTTATCGTTTTATGATATGCTAACAACATTTGATAAAATACGGTATCTATAGACAGTCAAACACCTTTAAAGATACCTCGTCCAGTTCTTGCTGTTGCAAGATAAACAGCATATAACCAGTTAACCACCCACATTAGTAACGAACACATAAAGAAAAGGCATTCCAAATATGAAACGCCTTCTTTCGTTTTATAAAACCATCCAACACGCTGAACTTTTCAATTTAATATAATCACTCGTTTAACTAAAGAAATTGATTACGTGCATAACGCTCTTCTCACTTTTCTTGCAAAATTTAGTGGATCATCAACGTCTTCGATATTAACGTAAATTAAATTTGGATCATCACATAACCACTCATTGTGTATAGACGAAACGATTATTCCTTGTTTAATAATTGTCGCCACAAATTCAGTGACTTCTTTTTGTAAGAGTGCTACTCGGCCTAGGCATAATGCCCGTCCAGTTTTATTGTCTCGTGATTCGAATGAAAAGGAAGTTGTTACTCTAAAACGTTTTCCCAAGATTGTTGCTCGTATTTCATCTCGGTTTATTGTTGCCACGCATTTCCCACCGGCGAATCCTTCTTGACCGCCAATGATTCTTGCAAACTGTTGACAAATTGATTCCTCATTAACCGCCATACCTTTAATCATTCCTCCTTTTACTATTAGATTATGAATTCATACATAGGTCTGAAACGGCAATGAATCTAATCTATTATAAAAAAATGATGGCGATCTACCGAAAGCTATTAACTCAATTATTCTTGATCGTATGAATTGTTATCAGAGTTTAAATGGTGCAGAATTTTTATTTTATGCTGAATGGACATCGGAGACTGAAAGCAAAACTCAGCTATTATAATGGTAAGACATTTTTAAAGAGCATAAAAAAGACACCCTAAGGTGCCATCCTCCGACTTGAGAATTATATCTATGTATGGAGAAATTTAGAAAAGACAAATACAAAAGAGAAGATTCTAACTATAATTTATAGAACTCTTATGCCATGACTTACTTACATATTTCCTTATTTACCAGAAGAAGAATCTCAGTTACATTATTTTCTGAACAGTCTCGTTAAAGCCATACCAAGAAATCCAGCGCCCATTCCTATTAGCCATCCAGTTTGGGCATTACCTAACATAGATCCCACTCCTCCACCAAGAAACATACAGCCAACGAATACTAATCCTCCAATTCCCCAATTCGGCCGTTCCATAGTTCCATCACATCCTTTCAATAAAATATATGCGATTAGCTAACTCAACTTTCTTCCTTAAGATAGTTCATTACTTTGCTTAGGTTTAGCACATCAGGGAATTGATAAGATGCGAAGCTTGAGTCATTTATATAGATTGTAGAAATACGGGTATCAATCGTTATTAAAAATAACTGACGCATTTTAAACATCATCGATTTTATCATTTTGGACAACCTATTCTGTTAAATTGATATACATGCGAAAAAACTATCAAAATAAAACCCCAGAAATCCAAAGGTCTCTGGGGCTCCATTATATATTTAGCTCTTTTTGCTTTTTGTTTTGTTTATGTCTATACAGCAATTTTCGGCTTATTAGAGAAATCACTAATAAGGTCAGAATTAATAAGATAAGTTGCATAAATGATAAATCAAAATATTTAGCACCTGTAACGATTAAAAGTGTAGAAATCGTACCTTTTACAACGAAAAAAATAATAACCCATAATCCGCCTTTTTTCCAGTTCATTTTATATTACCCTTTCCTACGTTTAAATTCTTAAAATATTTAATGATAGTTCTTAAATGTGACAACTTAATAGAAATCTATTATATTAACAAAAAATTCATGTCTAATTACATGCAACGATTCTATATTAAATGAAAATGATATTCATCGTCAATTTTATTGACTATTTGAATACTTATTATTTCTTTCTACTTTGTTTCTTATAAGCAATACACTTTTATATTCAAACAAAAACACCTCCATTACATTTGCACACTTAGTATGCGAATGCAAGAGGTGTTTTTTTATATACCATCAGGTAAGATTTCCTGCTTTGTTTATTTCTTGATACGTAGCTATTTTTTAATACACAATAACTGGATCATACGTGTTCAAACTATCATATACAGTTTTTGCAACATTAGGAAGAAGGTTCACACACCCACCTGATCCTCCTGTTAAATAAGCATTATTTCCCCAGTCTTTGCGCCAGCCGGCATCGTGGAATCCTTGACCACTATTTGTGAATGGAACCCAGTAATCTACTTTAACCGCATAATCAGCTTTTCCTACTGCGTTACCTCTTAGCGTATATGGTGTTCGTTTATATAGGACGTACCACACACCTGGTGATGTATCTTCACCAGTACTATGTTTACCAGTTACTACATTTGTTGTAACAACTAATTTTCCATCTTTGTAAATCCAAATTTGTTGCTCTGCAATTGAAACTTCTGCATACGTGTCTCCGATGCCATTATTCGATGTTGTTTTATAACCGATACCTTCCTTCTCCCAACCATTCCCGTGAATATTAGAAGCAGAAAGCGATTTTTCGCCTTTCTCAAAGGCTTGTTGAACTTGTTTAGTTTCTTTTTCAACATCTAGTGCCCAGCCGTATCCTTCTCCTTTTACTGATATGACTGAACCGGAATGAGTTTTAAATGAGAAATCTTTATTTAATGTTGATTTGGCATTATTAATTTCAGTAATTTTCTTCTTAATGTCACTCGCATCAATTGTAACTTTCATATCCTTTGACATAGAGGCATTTTGAATTAAATCTTTCGCTTTTAAAGGATAAACTTCATCCTGCACTTTATACTCAACAGACTGCCCAAGAAGATTCTGTAGTGCTTTCTCCTCTTTTTTGACAATCGGATCGTCTTCTTTAATAGGTTTTATGTATGCAGACTTCAGATGAATTTCGCTTTTATATTTTTGCTTATCATAATCTTTCAGTAGACTAGTAACATCATACTGTTTTCCTTCAACACTTTTCGAAATAACAATTTTCCCTTGTTCTAGCTTCGCCATAGCATCTTGAGGCGCTTTTAATTTCTCATTCATAGAGATGAGCTTTTCTTCTACAAGTTTTTTCATCGTTTCACTACGATACTGATCTGCCTTCTCTGGTAGCAATGAATAATTTTCTCCCTTTGAGGAAGGGAAAAATGTCCACTGGTTTTTTAATAGTTTCTTAACTTGAGGCAAATCTTTTTCCGTAAGTTCTGTTTTTGTATCTTTTTCATCTAAAATTTGTTGTTGATCAACATAGACTTTGTTTGCTAGTCCAGATGTCTTTAATTTCTGTATTGCCTGATCAGCGCTCAGACCACCAACTTTTGTGTCATTAATTGTAACATTCGAATTGAAGTGAGTTGCCTGATAATAACTCATTCCCCCAATAAGAAGTGCAATTACACCAATACCCGCTGCAATAAACTTCCAATTTGTATAACGTTTTTTTGATCTTACTCGTTTTTGATCAATTTCTTCAACTGATTCATTTGTTGTATTGTTGTTCATCAATCTTTCCCCCGTATGCATTAACGTCAAACGATTTTCAACTAAAATCATAAACTAGTGTACCTTATTTTTCCTAAAATTTCATTATTTCCGACCACATTTTATCGCAATTTAATGATTAAATTTAGATTTTTCAATAGTACGATGCATTGCACAGCCCTTTACAAGTTATAAAATGAAATTTCAATCAACCGTTATACCAAGGAAATTAACTACATCTTCTTTGGAAAACTTTTTCTCTTTACGCAAATACGAATTATATTATCCATTTTATGAACATCACCTCCTAATTTTGTCAAAAAAATAAACGATAGTCCTTCTATCTAAAATGTAGAAGGACTATCGTTTTTTCAGTTAGAGTATTTGTATAATCGTTTAAGTTTTTATTTCCTGAAGGTCAAACTTGATGAAGATGATGAAATTTCATCTCATAGCCTTTAAATGAAAACATTATGTTTTTTATGGCAACCAAGTTTATTTTCTTAGCTTGATGTCCCCCACATATCCAGCAGCCTAAGATGAAGTAAGAGTCTGTTCAACTAGATTTTTTCTAATATTTTTAGGAGCATCTTATTTCGCCTCGTCATATTTCACTAATTGAATTTAAAACACATCCGTATGCTATTTAGTAAAATTTACGATTCGAGACGTAATTATTGCAGTAATCAAGATAATACTAGCGGTTATCAAGCCAGATTCTCCAATCCAAATCTCAGTTTGATACCCTGTACTTGCACGTGTGAAAGGTCCTTGAATAATGGCATTCCAAGTAGCATGGATGATAACCGAAGGCCAAATGCTACCTGTGATAAGTCGTAAATAAGCTATAATATAACCGAATGGTACAATACAAAGATAGATACCAAGTACTGAAAGAACGACAGATGGTCCCGCTACATATAGACCAGCAATAACTATTGGAACATGCCACGTTGCCCAAGTCAATCCACTAATAAGGATGGGCCGTGAAAACTCTGCATCGACTAGCCTTGTGAGCATATAACCTCGCCAACCCATTTCTTCTCCCAAAGCTGGGATTAAGCCAAGCAAACTTCCGAAAATGCCGCTCAATACTACTAGATAAATGAAGCTGAATGGTGCCGTTACATACTGAAGCCCAAGCATATTGTAGATCGGTTCTAAAATAAACATACCAACTTCGGGATACTGAAACCCCGCAATTCCGCTCGACCAGGCGATAGAATAAGTAATTCCACAAATAATCATAGGGATTAGCAGAGCAAAACCAATCCCTTTCCATATCTTTAAGTTACCGAGACTAAAAGATACATCTTTAAACCCTTCTTTCAGTATTATGCGAGTCAAAATAGAAGATAATGCTGGGGTAAACATATATACCACAATAAGTGGCATACTTTTCGTAATTATTACTACTACATTTAGGATAATTGAAGTAATGATTAAGATACTCAGAAAAAGTTGAAGTCCTATTTTAGCACGTTGGATTTTATCTTTATTGTGGAACGATTTTGCGTGTAATATCATTTTAATCCGCCCTTCCCCTATAATTCACTTGTTTATCGAATATACTTCTTGTCATTTCCACAGACACAACTTAGAATAAAAATATTTTTGTATACAAATTCATTCATCTTTAAAATCCCTCCCCAATTTATAATCTAGTCTTACTTACGACTCATCAATGTAATTATTATTTATAAGTTGTCATAGCGGATAGTACAAAAGTGTAATGATTAGTCTATGACCTGTGTCAATTAACCTTATGACAATATGTAACTAGAAAATATGATATGGGATAGATAACAATTGAATTAAGGCAATTGATTCGTGCAAGTACAATGAATCAATCTTGCTTTTACAAATAATTCAATTGAGGTGAAAAAAATGAATAAGAAAAGAATAATTGCAATGGTTAGTACAGCTTTATTAGTCACAGGATATGTAGAAGTAGGAAAGGCTCAAACAATAGCAGTCGAAAATTCAGGTCAATCAATCCAAAAAAATATAGTTAAATCCATACAATCACAGGCTTACCCATTAAAAACGATAGAGCCGTCAAAAAAATTTGAGGATTTAAAACCACTTAAGAAAATGATTGGGAGCGCACAATATGTAGGTTTAGGGGAGAATACTCATGGAAGCTCTGAAATTTTCACTATGAAGTTTCGCCTTGTGAAATATTTGGTTACTGAGATGGGTTTTACAAATTTCACAATGGAAGAAGATTGGGGAAACGGCTTAAAGCTAAATGAATATATCCAAACAGGAAAAGGAAACCCTAGAGAATTTTTAAACTTGTTATATCCTACTGATGAAATTATAGCCATGATTGAGTGGATGAAAGATTATAATGCTGATCCATCCACTAAAAAAAAGATCCAATTTATTGGGCTCGACTTAAAGGAGTTGGACCAAGGTTGCTTTAATAAAGTAATTGATTATGTAAGGCTGCATCGACCAGATTTGCTGGCAGAAGTAGAAGAAAATTATAAAGAATTGCCGTCTTTTACTGGAAGTTTACAGGAATATATGAAACTTGCTCCTGAAATAAAAGAAAAGTTCAAAGGAAATGCTGAGAGAGTATCCCAATTACTAAAAGATGAGAATGAGCAAGCCAACACAAAAATAGTTTCACCCGAGTACATCTGGGCGAAAGCAACGGCAAGTGCAATAGAGAAATTTACAACAATGCTAATTCCTAACGACCATCCAAGTCTGTTAAAGTTACATGAGCAATACATGGCCGATCATGCAATGTGGGCGCAAGAAACATTCGGTGGTAAAACGATGGTATGGGGACACAATATTCATATAGCTAAAGGAATTATCGATGATGAATCATACCCTTATGCTGCGGGGCAGTTTTTGAAGGAACGTTTAGACAATAATTATGTCACAATTGGTAGTACAACTACGGGGGGGAATTTCACCTTATACAGTGAATATGATCCTTCCACTGGAGGTAAAATTACATCGCGTGCGATTCCACAAAATGTAAATAGTTTCAATTATACCCTCGGAAAAGTACCATATAACATGTTTTTATTGGATAACCGTCACCTTAAAGGACCAGCAGAGAAGTGGGTTAAAGCAAAAAGACCATTACTAAGTATAGGGGCACAACTCTTCCCCAACGAATCGGCATACTTTGATAAGTCATTGCTTGAGCAATTTGATATTATTTTTCATATTCGAAAAACAAGTCCATCTCATATTAAATAAAAGTACAAAACAATCCCGTTCTTGCAGATGCAAGAACGGGATTGTTTTATGGTGATTCATATAAGCATCTTTTTTAACCAGAATTAGGTTACTCTCCCCTTTTTATCATCATTTAAAAATGTCATATGACACTTTTACACTAGTGAGAATGACAAAAAAAGCAGTACAATTCGGTTATTACATAGATAGGAGCGAGAACTTTATGAAATCAAGATTCATCCAGAATGGTTATTTTTTATTGCTAACTTTCGTTACAGGGTTGTTTTATTTTTGTTTTTATCTAATAGCTCTGCTATTCAGTTTCACCCTTTCATTTACGGTAATTGGGATTCCACTAGTTATACGCGTACTACAGACTACGACACCTTTTATCCAATTCGAGCGCATACAGACGAAAATTTATACAGATATTTCAACAGACTCTTATGATAAAAGTATAACAATAGATACATCAAACTGGGCTCAGGTGAAATTAGTGCTTACAGATCGTCGTACTTGGTCTGCTGTCTTTTGGTTAATGCAGAAATTTGTGATTGGCATTTTTAGTATCATTTGTGCAACCATTTTTTATGTAATGCCACTTATGTTCTTGTTGGCACCACTACTGTATCGCTACATTGAAATGAATATTATATTCATACAGATAGATACTTTTACTAAGTCACTCTTTGTAATGTTTATGGGTATAGTATTTACCGCCATAAGTAGTAGAATAGTAGATCGTTTGACAAAGAAAATTGGAGGCTATACACGTAGCATGATCCAGCGACTAAATCAATAGAAGTTTGCCTTCTATGAGAGAATTACAGCGTAAAATTAAAAAGTACAACAATGTATGAAGGATTAATTTATAATATAGGAAGTAAAAAGGTTGGCTATTTAGGGGGTAAATGACTTGTTAGATATAGTTAAGTATTGGTTTTGGTACGATTGGATTATGTTAGGAGTCCGTATACTTATTAGTGTCTCTATCGCCATAACCACATTCGATTTTCAGGATAGTATAACATTGCCGCTTTGGATTATTATTCTTTGGGAAATTATTGCCTTCTCTGTTCCATGGGTAGCCTTACTATTCAATTATAAATATTATTTGTTCACAGACATACTGCTATATGGTGGACTATGTATATATTTAACCTCATTATTCCCGGAAGCTTACAACACATTTCTTATATCAGTTTTTCTGATTGCTGCGAATAGTAAGCATTTATCCTATTATTGGACAGCTCCAATAACAGTTTTTATAACAACTGGAATTTTCTATGCGCTTGCGCCAAGTAATAACTATTGGATTATGGTTACCTACTATGGACTTGCTTATGTAATGGGCTTCGCTTTCCATTTATTAATCGTCAATCATAAGCAAAATGAAGCAATTCGTAAACAAAACGCAGTACTTGAGCAATATATGTCTCAGATTGAACGTATTACACTGGCAGAAGAACGGAACAGGCTGTCGAGCGAGCTTCATGATACAGTTGGTCACGCTTATACTTCTATTATTATGGGGATGGAAACGTTGCGCACCGAACTTGCTACTGAAATGGGTATACAGAGGCTAGATTCTCTGCTTGAAATGGGACGGAAAAGCATCGAGGACGTGAGAGGTTACCTACATCAAATGGATTCTCGATGTCAATCTCCTTCCTTGATTCAATCTCTACAAAATCTTGGAGCCGAATTTCAGGAGCACGCTCAGGTAAATGTAAGTTTTAGGACATTCGGAGAGGAATATCAACTATCTCGGCAAGCGAAGATCACATTCGTTCGTTGCTTACAGGAGTCCCTTACGAATGCAGTACGTCATGGTCAAGGGACTGAAATTATAGTTTCATTGCAGTTTGAACAACAATATACGAGGTTAGAAGTTCAAGATAATGGAAAAGGAAATGTAGAATGGCAGGAAGGCTTCGGTATGAATGCGATGAAAGAACGGGCAATGAACTTGCAAGGTCATTTGTCTGTATATACAAAGCCAGAGGAAGGAATGCTTGTTACATGCACCATACCGCGACAAACTGAAATAAAAAATGGACTTATTCGTTTGTTAATTGTAGACGATCAGCCATTTGTTCGGGAAAGTTTGAGGACACTACTCGATAGATATGAAGATTTAAATGTAGTCGGTTTGGCTGAGGATGGCAATGAAGCCATCGATTTGTGTGGGCGCCTTCAACCCCATGTTATACTTATGGATTTAGATATGCAGCACATGGATGGAATCGAAGCAACCAAAAAGATTAAGCAACAATGGCCACATATCCGCGTATTGATTTTTACAACGTTTCAAGATACCGAACAGGCAGTGGAATCACTTCGCAACGGTGCGGATGGTTTTTTACTTAAATCTATTGAAACGTTGGAGCTAGCCAATACGATCCGACTTATTCACAAAGGTGGGACACTAATTGATCAGGGAATGTCTCACAAAATATTTGAGAAGTTTGATGAGCAAAAAGAGACACCACAATCAAAAGCAGCCGTTTATGAGCTAACAGCTAGGGAGATAGAAATATTACAGCTAGTAGCAAAAGGACTTCGATACACTACCATAGCATCAAGGTTATATTTGTCAAATGGTACGGTCAGAAATTATGCTTCTACAGCTTATACAAAGCTAGGAGTCTGTAACAAAGAAGAAGCTGTTCAAAAGGCTCTAGAAATTGGAATTATTGAATAAAAAAGTGTTTTTTGTTTCTTTACAGCAAGATGAAATGTAGTTACAAAATACATAGAGGATAAACTTATGAATTTAATTGGATATCATTTTTTATAGGTAAATTTCTTGAAAAATTTAACCCTGTTTAAAAAATTTAAATAGCGTTGCTACATATTGAATGTAGCAACGCTATTATTTTCTATATTAGAAATTAGACATCTTTATTATTGCTATAGGGAAGGCTGTTTCAGGTCTTTTCACATGAAGATTCCTCTAAGCCAAATGCCCCCTCCCTAATACACTTGTTGCCTCTGAAAATAACTATTTAAAAATATGGTTGCTAATTTCATTTCAATCTTCCTTGCACCCAAGTGGCAATATTATTTATAACATACTCTGGGATATTAGCAGGCTATAATATTCATTCGATTGACTTAATTCTCCATCTCCTTCTGTAAAGAAGTGATTTCACTTTCGATACAGTCGATAATTAATGTTATCTCTCTCTTAATTGTTCTTTCCAAAAAGGATTATCTATCATTCTTTATGAATAACATCATTACATTGATCTTTTTTTCGAGAGTACAATTCCTTTATATAATTGAACTGTAATCAAGTAATAAATCGAATAAATTACTACAAAAATAACAAGTGGTAAGCAAATACGAGAGTACGGATTGATTAAAATAGGACTAAACATGTTCATACCAAATAATATATGAGTAATCCCGACAATTGCTGGGAATAAAAATATGAAGTATAACTCTTTATAGATTGAGTTTGTTAATAATTCTCGGCGGACAACAATTTTACGAAACGTTTGATAACGTGCCACATCTTTTGATGCTCCCGACAGAACTTTAAACATTAAGCAACTTGCCATCGTTGCTAAAAATGCAACTCCAACGAAGAACCCCATAAACATTAGTCCGCTAGCAAAATCATGACTCACAATATTGTGACGAAAAACCGGGAAAATAATAATAACTAGTTACTATTATTATTTATTTGTCACTTTTAAAGCATCTAACACTATCTTGGTTGCTTCTGCAATAAGCTTATCATCGTATTTAGCATCCTCTTTATCATGATTAGAAAGTATCGCAACAACAATTGGTTTTTTATTTGGTGGCCAAATAATTGCGATATCATTTCTGGTTCCATAAGATCCCGAGCCAGTCTTATCAGCTACTTCCCATCCTCCTGGAACTCCGGCACGAATTAAGTTGTCTCCGGTAGTATTCCTTTTCATCCAATCTATTAATAAATCCCGTTTCTCAGTTGAAAGTACATCTCCTAGCGTAAAAGCCTGAAGACTAGTAGCTAATGCCTTTGGGGTACTAGTATCACGTACGTCTCCTGGAGGCACTTCGTTTAATTCTGGTTCAAAACGTTCAGGATTTGTAACGGTGTCTCCTACTTCTCTTAGTGATTTTTTGAATTCACTAGGTCCACCTAATTGTTTAAGAATAAGATTTTGTGCAGTATTATCACTATATCGAAGAGAAGCATCTGCAAGCTCTTTCAGGGTCATACCACTATCAACATACTTTTCTGTAATTGGATTGTAATTAACAAGATCTTCACGGGTATACAAAACTCTTTGATTTAGATCTTCTATTGATTTCTTTTGTAAAAGTACTCCCACAGCTAAAGCTTTGTGGGTAGATGCGTATGCAAACCGTTCATCTGATTGATAAGTAACGGTTTGATTCGTATCAGTGTCCAATGCATAAATACCGAGTTTAGCATCAAATTCTTTTTCAAGTTTAACAAAAGAATCATTACCAGTAATTTCTTGTTTGATTTGATTTGTTTGTTTCGTTTGTTTAGGTAATTCAGATTGAGTATTACCATCGGAACAGCCTATAAGCGTTGCACATGAAAGAAATACTACAGGTACCATCTTTTTGTAATGTAAAATGTTAAAAAACTTGTTTAAGACTATCATACATTTTCAACCTCTTTCAAGAATATATGTTTTTTTAGGTGTTATACATATCGATACAATTAAAGAGTGTATCGGATATCACTCTCTTGCATCTCACTTTTCATAAAATGAGTGAACTATCATGAACCCCTGTTTTATACGTATACTTAATAGACAACCTAAATAACAAGTTTGTTCCATTTTTATCAGTAGTCGTATCTAGAAACCTAAAAAAGTCCATTTAGAAAATCTAAATGGACTTTTTCACCCATATAATCCTATCTATAGTTAAACGAATAAGATTAAATAAATTTAATTTTTCTTATTTTATCTAATAAACTGTTTAGGCATTTCTTTAACGTGCTTATCGTCATCACGCCAATCATAGGTTTCTTTCTGTGAAACATCTAAAGTTTGATCTCCAATTCTAACAATATTCTTATTTACCCATTCAATATATGGATCTGTATCTGGATAGTTCCAATATATATTTT
Organism: Bacillus sp. EKM501B; assembly: GCF_011800505.1. Lineage (NCBI taxonomy): Bacteria > Bacillati > Bacillota > Bacilli > Caryophanales > Bacillaceae > Bacillus > Bacillus sp. EKM501B. The sequence goes on from NZ_JAALFZ010000005.1 coordinate 42,847, forward strand.
TCTCTGAATCTGTATCAAGGTTAACTAATTCACCCCTAACAGCATCCGCACTTAATGATCCTGCATTATGAAAATAAGTCTTGATGAGATATTTTCCATCTGGAGATTTCACTGTTCGAATTAATTCCCCTTTTGGAACACCTTGCAAACTAAAAAGTTTCCAATATCCAAATCCAATTATAATTACTAACATAGTAAGTATAGTTAGTAATACTTTTCTTTTCGTTTTTTTAATTTCACCTTTTGTATTTATAATACTCATTCAACTCCATTCCACAGAACGCATACCATATTATACCATTAAATAAATGGTATAATATATCAAAAATAAAAATCCTCCCGTAATAGTATTATAAAAAGGGCATGTGATGGTCTCCCTATTTATAAAGTGAAACTTTAATCACCCTCACCAATCTGGCTGCCCGTTAATGCGGGATAATCATGAAAATTCCCCTTTAAGAAAAATATAAAAAATCAGACAGTATACTTGAATTGCTCTTCGCAAGAGAATATACTAATAAAGCAGGCTATGACGTTCCTTCCTTCTAACTTCTTTGGCGAAATAGGGATGTTACTTTCCTGCTAAACACATAGGCTATGACAATTCTTCCTTCTTTGTAGAAATTTCAAATTGTTTTAGAGTTGTCAATTCCCTATGAAAAATAATTAGACTATAAAACCTCTTTCTTCTTTAGGATTGAATAAACTTTAGTTTATCAACCATTGATGTAGAGGTTTTCTTTTCTTAATTAACAAATTACCACTTAACAACTAAATGTTATACCCCTAATTTTTCACTAAAAAATAGCTATGTACCCTCTGTGCATTTTTCTACAATTAGTGTGTTTATACATATAAAAATAAAAATCTACCACTGAAAGGAGGACAGTCAGACTATTCCCCTCTTTTATAAGGCGTGAATAGCTGGCGTTCTCATGAAAAATTCTATTTACATAAGAAGAAGTTTGAAAGTAATTATAAAAAGAGAAGAAAATAAACTACCGAACATTTATTTAGCCACTGTTTTAAAAAACTTGGAAAGTTTAGGATTTACTTTTTCCGAGCCTTTAATAGAAGAGTTGCAAACCCTTTCGGTTGATGCATTCACATCGTTTTACAAAGAGTTGGTAAAACATTTAAAAGAAATGGTTGGAGCACATATTCAGTTTACTCCTATGTATCCAAACTCTCCGCAACAAATGATGGATTTAAGTGACGCTGATTTATACATTAATGCCATTATTCATTATGTGACGTTGCGCCTACCTGTATCAAAAGTAGAAGAACGACTCCCTCTTTTAGATAGAGTTGATTTGAAAGTTATTGACTTAGGAAGTGAAGAAGATTTCAATCAAATGATTTCTCAATTGATTAGTGCAAACAGCTCTATTTCCTCAACTGATAAGACGGATGTAGAATGGGCTATTACACACACTGAAGATGTTTCCTGTTTTCTACCTAATGTAATTCCTCATAAGGAAAATATGTCTTTTATAATTGGGGTTTTATTAATAAACAGAAAAATATCAGCCGATGCTGCTGCAAAGTATTTTAAAACAGCAACTGATGTTCTTCGCCTTGCAGTTGCTTTATCTGAAGGCGATGTGAGTTTAGCATCCTCCGTCCGATTCAAGAAGTTTAACCGAGCAGAAAGACGCTTCCTTTTAGGTTTGTTAGAGCAATGCGGAAACATTACCGAAGATATGCTTCGATACAAAAAACGTTGGATTCGTTTAGGTGAAATTCTTCATCCAGCAGAATATCATACTCGTTTCCCAAAAACCCACCGAGCATTTGAGATTCTTCGCAACAACATTAAAGTTGAAACATTTAATGGGAAAATAGAAGCAGCTTTGTTGAATCGTGATATCATGACAGCGAAAAATCTTTTAAAAACTCGCCCAGGGGAATTTGCCAGACGCTTGGATCATTTAATCCGTTTATGTAGTGATAAGTCAACAGATGTTTTCAATATTCTCGAAGATTTTCTAAGTATAATAGGAAACGTTTCTACTCCTGTATTACTTCAACTCACGGCTCATTTTAAGCATCGAAATGATAAAAATGAATTTCGTACCTTTTTTCCAAAGGGAAATGTAGCAAAAGCTATAGGTATTGAAAATACACTTCCATTTATCTCAGAGGATATTTGTTTAATGATTGTAAAAATGTGTGAAGATACTTTAAAAAATCGCTTCGCAGAACTTCCAAGTCTCGGAAAAGTATTTTTGGATGAACAGTTAAAAAATCACTTAGTTCCCTTCTCTCAACGTTCAGCCAGCAAAGCGCTTCGCACATTATCTCGAGGAAGTAAAGTAGATTTGCCAGAAGGAGATACGATTCGTTTTTTCCTATGGTGGAAAGAAGGCTATGTGAATGGACAACATACAGGACGTGTTGACATTGATTTATCTGCTGCAATGTACGACGAAGATTGGCAATACAAAGAACATGTATCCTTCACGAACTTACGTTCAAAAAATTTCAAAGCCTACCATAGCGGAGATATTACTTCTGCACCAAAGGGGGCATCTGAATTCATTGATTTCGATATTCCGTCTGTGCTGAAATATGGTGCACGCTATGTAGTAATGACTTTGCTTTCTTACACAGACCAACCGTATAAAGATTTACCAGAATGCTTTACTGGTTGGATGGTTCGTCAATATCCTGGTTCAGGTGAAATATTTGAACCTTCTACTGTTCAAGATAAAGTGGATATTACTGCCGACACCCAAATCTCTATTCCAGTTATTTTAGACTTAAAGGAACGAAAATTGATTTGGACAGATTTGTCTCTTACGAGAGATCTAACTTATGATAATACCATCGAGGCTAATCAAAAAGGTATGATACTAGTTGGGAAGGCTTTAACTAATTTAGTTAAACCGAATTTATATGACTTGTTCCGATTACATATTGAAGCTAGAGGTGAACTCGTTCAAGACATCGAAGAAGCAGAAAGCATTTTTTCTTTGGATAAAGGGATTACTCCTTTCGATATTGAAAAAATAATATCTGATTTTATAGCTGACTCAAAAGGCTAACTACATTACAAACATTGATAATGCGTGGAAAATATCGATGTATAATGTCTATGTGAAACAGGACCTGATAGATGCATATCAGGTCCTGTTTTTTATTTAGTAGATACTAAATAGTCCGGTTAATCACTATTCATCTAAATACACTATACTAATAAAGTGAAATTTATTCGAAAGAAGTTCATTAGTTAATATGTATCTAATTAAGAAACAGTCATATACCAGCCCAAACATCTTTTCCATATCGCCCTTCATCTTGCACACGATCCAACCAATTTCTTGCTTCTTGTTCACTGACTTCATGAATTTCTTGATATGCTTGACAAAGGGTATCTTCTACATCCGGAGCCATTTTACTTCCATCACCACATATATAAAGATGAGCTCCATTATCTAATAACGAAATTAAATTGATTCTATCTTGTTTTATTAAATGCTGTACATATGTTTTTGGATGTCCCTCTAGACGAGAAAAAGCTGTGTGTAAAGAGATTAATCCATCTCTTTCATCATTTTCTAGTTCTGTACGATAAAGATAATCTTTTTCAGGATGACGACAACCAAAATATAGATGTGCTTCTCCTAAGTTAATACCTTTTTGCTTTTGAACACGACGCGCTTGCAAGAATCCACGGAATGGTGCAATTCCAGTACCTGGCCCAACCATAATAATTGGTGTTTCTGGATCTTTAGGTAATTCAAAGTTTGATTGTGGCGTTCGAATGAAACAGATAATCTCATCTTTATTATGACGCTGAGCTAAGTAATTAGAAGCGACTCCTTCATATGTCCCTTCCCCACTCCATGCAGGCGCATTAACAACACCGACCGTAATGCTCAGACGATTCTGTGCAACGAGTGGAGAGCTTGAAATAGAATAGTAACGCGGTTTGAGCGCAGGAAGAAGTTCTAAAAAGCGTTCAAATCGGATTTCACAAGCCTCATACTTTTCAAGAAGGTCCAACATTGAAATCCGTTTCTTTAGTATTTGTTCATGGTAAACTCCTTCTTCTAATAATGCTTCCAATTCTTTTTTATGAGGAGGACATGCTGTGAATGTTACCATTTCTCGTATTTGTGCTCGAGTGGCTGCTTCTTGAACTTCAACACTATAACTAAGAAGGTCCAATAAACTAACAGGACTGTCTAAAGGTATGTGATTTATACTTCGTCCACTTGCACTCAGTATAACTTGATCCTTCCCATTTAATCCAAAACGTTTTAAAATTCGGTTGATATTTTTCTCGCTATTAACTGGCAACACTCCAAGGTGGTCTCCTTCTTTATATGTAGCGCCTTCTGGCAAGGATACCTCGATATGTCGTGTACTTCTATCACTACTGGATGATTGGAGTTCACGATTTTCTAGTATAGATGCATAAACTGCTTCATATGTTCGTGCAAGAGGAGATCCTCCAAGACGACTGACAAATTGCAAACTCAAAGTACTGCGCTCTTTTTCCATATTTTTGTTGAGCTCCAATCCAAATGCCTTCATTGCATCAGACCACATACTTTGTTTCCATTGCTCAAGCTGTTCCTCGAAATCACCACTTGCATCTGCTTCTCCGCGTTTAGAAAATCTTGTTGCTCCTTTTTGAGCCATCTGCTCATCAATGTACCTTGGAATCCGTTGATAGGTACTAGCCCAATTATGATCTCCACAACCAAAAACTGCGTATTGAACCCCTTTTAGCTCATCCGGTTTTAGTTCCTCCAACCATTGCACAAACTGCCCTGCATTACTTGGTGGTTTTCCATTATAAGAAGAAGTCACAATAAGTACCGCTCCTTCTTTTGGCAAACTTCCAATTCGATCGTTAAGAGCTACCACTTCCGTTTGAACCCCTTCTAAACTAGCTGTATCCGCTAATTCTCTTGCAATACCTTCTGCTACCCCTGTATCCGAGCCATACAGAACAAGAAGCGAAAGATTATCGGCCCCAATAATAGAAGGTGTCTTCTGGACGTGTTGCTTAATTTCATGGTTTTTCAGCTTGTCCTCTGTAGGTGGAAGAGCAGTAGGATGGCTAATAGTTTGTTTTCGGGGTAGAATCCTAATCTTAAAATCACCGGGCTTTAGCGTTAATGTTTGTTTTACGTCCAGCTGATAGTTTTGATAATCGATTAATTCAAAATGTTGAAGAAGCATTCCCATTACAAGAGTGGCTTCATGAAGTGCAAATTGCATACCGATACATGCTCTCTGGCCATTTCCAAATGGCTTATAAGCATGATGAGGAACCTTATCCAGCTCTTCAAATCGTTCAGGTTGGAATTCTTCCACATTGTCTCCCCATGCATCTTTATCCCTATGTAGCTGTGGAATAAGAACAGAAATACGATCTTCTCCTTTCTTAATTGGGTATTTCCCGCCAATCACTGTATCTTCTTTTGCATAGAGACTGAATGCTGGAGCGGTAGGCCATAGACGCAGTGATTCATTTAAAATCATCCGTATATACTTCAGTTTCATAACTTGTTGGTATGTTGGAGTAGGATCTGTCAAAACACGGTCTACTTCTTCATAGGCTTTTTTCAATTTATCCGGATTCTTTAATAAAAAGTAAATTGCAAAAGATAACAATCCACTTGTTGTCTCATGCCCAGCTATTAAAAAAGTGATAATTTGGAAACGAATGTTTTCATCATCTAATTTTTCACCAGTTTCCGGATCTGACACATTTAACATACGGGAAAGTAAATCATTTTCTTCCTGATCTCCACTACTTTTACGTTCAGCAATAATATTATCTACTAAAGAAAACATAGATTGGATATCATGCTGAAATTGACGTTTCGTTCTCCACATAAGTTTGTCTTCTATATCCAGCCGCTGCAATTGGTGCATCGCCTCATCTAGAGCACGGGTCATGCTAGTAATAAAAGGATGAGGGGTCTCACGATAAAAGCTATTAAATCGGTAATTAAAACCACATAGACCAATTGTATCTAACGTAAGACGAGTCATATCCTCCGGAACATCCACGTTTTCATTCGGATTAAGCCGTGCCCATTTTTGAACGAGTTGTACAGCAATATCAACCATCATAGCATGGTAATCTTTCATTGCCCGTTGGCTAAATGTAGGCATCAAAATATTATGAGCTTTTTTCCAGTTAGGCTCGTGAGTCTCGCTTGTAAATAATCCGTCTCCAGCAAAGGCGCGAACTTTTGCTAAAGCACCCTCTATACTTTTATCGAACCGTGTTTCGTCACAGACTTCTGCTACCAGTTCATGTCCGGAAACGACAATAATGGTATCACTTAAAGTTTGAATTTGAAAAATGGGACCATACTCTTCCGCTATCTTGATAAAGGATAGGGTCGGTTTATCTTTATCGATTAATGGGAGATTACCCAGCGGTCCATATGTTTTCGGCTGAGGAATGGCAGATACTTTTTTTTCCATTTAAAACACCCTTTCAAAAAAGCATGAAATAACATATCCCATTTAATAAAGAGGAAATAGCAACTAATCGCCTGGGATAAAGATATGTAATTGATTACCTTATTTTATCTTTTCCCTAACTATTCATGATTATGATATTACGTATAAGCTTGGCAATTAGATTTATAACTTGTAGAAAAATACTAAATTAAAATGAAGCGAATAAATATAGTTGGAGCCTTTTAATGTTGGTGTTAAAAGATAATCTAAACTTGTAATGTTTATAAGAAATTGCAAACGGATCTCATCTCTTGTATTTGTTTATAAAAACGATTATTTTGATTCATTTTCTTCTAAAACACCCCAAAAATAGAGAAGTTGACGAGCTTAAGATTGTAGTATTCGAAAAATCAGTAGTTTAGTTAAACCAATACGATAAGCAAGTATACCGTGTTACTAATGAAAGAGGACCTGATATGAACATCAGGTCCTCTTTTACTATATAATTATTTCCCTGCTTCTTTTAGTTCTTTTCCAGCTTTAAATACCGGCGCCTTAGCAGCAAAAAACTTGTAGGAATCATTATCAAGCGTTTTATTTTTCTCTACCGATTTAGCTTCTCGACAGCTTCCGCACTTGTATCTACACGTTTAACGAAAAAAACTAATAGTAGTGCAACAACATTCATGCCAAGCGCTACATAAAACGAATATTGAATTCCAGATAATAAAGCCTTCTGAGTTACTATTGCCTTCGTAGTTTCTGTAAAGGTTGTTGGATCTATATGAGACATTAAACTTTCAGCTTTTGTTTTTGTTACAGAGTTCATAATCGTAACAAGAATAGCAGTACCAATCGAACCGGACACTTGTTGAGCCGTATTATTAACAGCTGTACCGTGCGGGTTTAAGCGAGTTGGCAATTGATTAAGACCATTTGTCATAAGTGGCATCATAACCATCGCCATCCCAAACATCCGCAGTGTGTAGATAAGAATAATATGTGTGTGACTAGAGTCAATTTGGAGACTTGCCAACATATAAGTTGAAACAGCTGTAATGGAAAGCCCCACTATGCCAAGAATCCGAGGACCATATTTATCAAATAGTTTACCTGTAATTGGTGACATAATCCCCATTATAACCGCACCTGGAAGCATCATCAGTCCAGAGCTCAGCGGAGAAATGCCACGGACGTTTTGTACATAAGCTGGTGTTAAAATCATACCCGAAAACATGGCCACCGCGTTGACAATTGCAATTACAGACGCAAGTGCAAACATTGGGTACTTGTAAACACGTAAATCCAATAACGGCTCATCCATTTTTAATTGACGAATAATGAAAGCAATTAGGGCAATTGCGCCTATGATTAAGGTTGTTAAGACAACTTTATTTGTCCAACCATCGGAGCTTGCAGAACTGAATCCATATAACAAACCGCCAAAACCGACAGAAGATAATAGTAATGAGAGATAATCAAGTTTTGCATTTTTGTTTTGTTTCATGACATTCTCAGATTTCCAAATCCCTAACAGTAAGCTAATGATTGCTAACGGTAAAATCATTTCAAAAAGCAAACGCCAGTCATAATACTCTACAATATAACCTGATAGTGTCGGCCCAATTGCTGGAGCTGTAATCATAACTAGTCCAAAAATCCCCATTGCTGTTCCCCTTTTTTCTCTTGGAAAGCTTACTAGCATAATATTCATTAACAAAGGTCCCATAACTGAAGAGCCTGCCGCTTGAACCATCCGACCAGTAAGTAATAAACCAAAGTTAGGTGCTACAGCCGCTAAGGCAGTACCAAGAATAAAAATCACCATAGATGTAATAAATAGGCTCCTATTCGAGAAACGCGTTATTAAAAATGCTGAGGCCGGAATTAATATACCACTTACAAGCATATACCCTGTAGAAAGCCACTGGATCGTTGAATAATCTTGAATGTTTAAATCTTTCATTATTGATGGCAAGGCTACATTTAAAAGGGAGTTATTTAGAAATGAAACAAATGCCCCAATAAAAAGGATTACAAGCATTACATATGGTGGTTTTCTTTTATGTAATGTTTCACTCATATATTTAATTGCCCCTTCATTATAAATTTCATTGATTCGTTTAAATCGTTTACATATTTGCACAAGAAAACATTACCCTTACAGTATTTTGCCAAACTCTTCGAATGGATATTCTCTTTTTAGCAATTCCACTTGCTCAACATACCATTTTAAAATCTTTTTGTTGATTAAACCTTTATAAAAATGTTTGTTAACGGAATTTAAATTAGGCTGAAATACAAAAAAGAAGCAACTGAAAATCCCCTTCTAAAATAAAGTGAAACTTTACATCAATGGGAATTTTACAGGCAGCGAGAAAAATCAAAAAGACTACGCACCCATTCCTTTAAATACAGGCTTGTAGATCTAGTTATGTAACCATCCATAAAAAGGAATATTACATAGGCTAAGTCTAACATTACATTTTTAAAGTGAGGAGAATAAGCGTATGGACCAATATTGGTATTTGAATTCAAAGGGAAATGGGCAACAATATACTAACCAAATTTCATTATATTCACAGCCCGAAATAACTACATCTGAGGTAATGAATGATTTGAAGCTTCCTGAGAATTGGAGTTACCGAGTCTATCCAGTTAGTTGGGATTCATCAGCCAATTATACGGGGTTCAATCCCCAACCTCCTCCCTTCTCTTGGGGGCAGCAGCCAATTAATTATGCAGAGATACTACCACAAGGTCACCCTGCTAATTGGACTCCATTACCAGGTCATGCAGGTTTTAATTTTCAAAAACCTCCCTTCCCCTGGGCGCAACCATTCAATCATACAGGGATGTTCGCACAAGGTCATCTCGCAGCTTTACTATCGCCGCCAGCTAAGGCTTTTAAATTCAATACCAATAACGGGGGTATTTTCGGAAACTCTCCAGGATGGGGTGGTCCGTGGGCCCCAATGGGATGGGGAAATAACGGAGGTAACGGTCAGCTAGGGATGCTTGGAAACTTACTTACAGCAGGAAAAGGTACCATGAGTGGAATAGGAATGATCAGTAGTCTAATCGGGATGGGGAAGTTCTTCTTTTAGTTAATTAGAACAGGAGAATGTGGCTGTAGCTTTAATCAGCCACATTTAAGGACAGTAATCTCCCACCTAACTTCCTAGCATAGCATTCGCGGAAATTTTAGATGGATATGTATTGTTACAAGTTACTGTTTTACTTTGAGTGCTCCTTTACTTTCTTATCAAGTGCCTTACTATAAGCATCTTTGTTTTCCTGTGATAACTCATAAATTGCTTTTTTCCAATGCTCTCCGTCTACACCTGATAAAAATTTAGTACCTTTCATTGTAGCTTCTTGAATCTTCTGTTTATCTTCTTTACCAGCATCCTTAATTAACTTCGTTGCTTTTCTTGCCTCTGTTACCCCTTCTTGTATGGATTTGTGAATGTCTTTGTATGTATCAGGTACTTTTATGTGTTCCATATTGTCTAAAATTTTATCTATCTCGTTTGATGTTTTTAAAACAGCTTTTGCTTTTTCTTTGTCCTTTAAGGATTCTCCTAAGTTTAGTAACAGTTCATCCTTCTTAAATTGGAACTCTACCACTTGCTCACATATGTAGTACGGATACTGTTGTTCAGAAATTACTGTTTTCGTTATTGCTTTACTAGTTTGCTCAGTCTTATGAGTAGAATCTTTATCTCCTACCTCGCATCCGACTAACAGCATAAATGGAACTGCTAACGTTACTAGTTTCTTTGCTCTCATTATGTATTCTCCTTGTAGAAAGTATTGTAAGTAATTAACATATCAAACTATAACATACATTACATTATGGTTCACTTCCATTACGCTTTTAAAATATAAAATACGAATACACCCCATAAGCCACAAATAAGATTAATAGAATAGAAATGCCGAGTACCGTATATATAATCCATTTTAAATTTGAGTTCATATAATCCTCCCACCTCTCGACAATTCCAGTATATAACAAAAAAGCATTGGATACCCAATGCTTTTTACACTTACGCAAATAAAGAAGTATTCGCATATAAAGCTGGTGAACCACCTGAATGTACGAATAAAATATTGTCTTCCTTATTAAATTTATCTTTTCTAATTAAGTCGATTAATCCCGCTACTGCCTTACCTGTATACACTGGATCAAGTAAAATACCTTCTGTTTTCGCAAGTAACTGAACTGCCTCTACCATTTCCGGCGTTGGTAACGCATAGCCTGGTCCTACATATTCATCAAAGCACGTAACAGCGTCGCGCGAGATAAAGTTTGGAATACCAACATGTGCTGAAGTTTCATCTACAAGTTTTGCTACTTTCTCTTCTTGCTCAGCTTTTCCTCTACTTACGTTAATCCCGATTACAGGAATATGGCTTTGTGTTCCAGAAAAACCAGTAACTAAACCAGCATGCATACCGCCGCTACCACTTACACAAACAACTGAACTGAAATCAATTCCTTGCTCAAATGATTGCGCCATAATTTCTTGCGCACAAGCAACGTATCCCATAGCACCCGTAGGGTTTGATCCACCAACTGGAATTACATATGGTGTATTACCTTTTTCACTTACTTCTTGTGCTACTTTATGCATTTCTTCCATAAGATCTGCTCCGTTCGGTACAACAATGACATTTTCAGCACCTAATAAGTGATATAAGAAATAGTTTCCGTTAAAGTCTCTCTTCTCTTCTGGCTCAAGCCCTTCCTCTAATACAAGGATACATTTCATTTTTTCTTTTACCGCAGCTGCCAGTGTCAGGCGGCAATGATTTGACTGAATACCACCAGCTGTAATTAACGTATCTGCACCATTTTCCTGTGCATCTGCAACTAAAAATTCTAATTTTCTCGTCTTATTGCCACCAGCTGTTAAACCAAGTAAATCATCTCGTTTAAAATAAATAGTCGGGCCACCAAGTGCTTCAGAAAAGTTGTTTAACTTTTCAATTGGTGTATATGATTCTGTATATTTTTTTCTCGGGAATTTAGCTAAATTCATTGTAACGCTCCTTTTGTACTTCTTTCACAATATATGTAACGTTACTATTATTACACGTAAAAATGGTGAAGTCATCTTTCTCGGTTAAAAATGTATTAGAATTTCATTTTGATAAGTAAAACCGTATTAATGATTTTAACTTAATTACGGTACATGAAATTTATATCAACGATTTTTTAAATATATCGTTCATTCCTTTCAATATATCAACGATTTTTCAAATATATCTATCGTAACTTGCAATATATCAACGATTTTCTTAATATATCGATCTATCGACAAAAAACGACAGACAGGCAACCCCTTTCTCATCAACAAAAAAAGAGCCTACACATTCAAATGCAGACTCCCTCCAATCACTTATTTACCGAAAAACGAAGTAACTGTGTTAATCCCGGCTCTAAATTCATTTCACCTTTATGGCGTACGTATACGACTTTATCCCCATCAAATTTCGGAGGGTTTGCTTTACTATACGTATGCCACTCATTCGTTCCTTCTATAGAATACTCCATATATTCAGTTGCACCGACAATTATATTTTCACTATCATCTGCCGTTACATTTGGTGCCATCTGCGCAATTTTTGAATCACTAATTAATAACTTCTTTATATCCTTATCACGTTTGTAATCGTAAGCTGTCACAATTACATCGTTACCATATGCTTTCACTTGTAACCCTTGTTTAAATGAATAGCCATCTGGAGCAGTTTTCTCTCCTCCATTTGGTCCTGCTGACATCCAGCCCGTTTCAATCCCGCCCGTATTTACAACAGTAAATCCTTTTTTATCTCCGCCTGCAATTTTCTTTTTACCGGCCCAGTCCGGTAAGTTTAAATCCCAATGCGTATGACTCGTAAAGAAAACGACCTGCGGATAGTCTTTTAATATATCGTACAATTTATCCACGTTTAAATAATCTTGTAAATATGGTGATTGTCTTGATCCAGATACTGTATCAGGTAAAACGTGATGAGAGAAAATAAAGATTGGTTTATTTTTATCTTTTTGACTATACTCTTCTAAATTTTGTTTTAACCAACCTAATTGCTCATCACTCATATATACTTCATCCCACATTTTTGAATCGTGGTATTTCATATATTTTTCAGTTCCTAAAAATAAAAGTGGATAGCCATCTAATTCTTTTTTATGATATACCTTTTCTTGTCCACTAAATTGTAAGTAGCGACCAAATAGTGTTTCTTCCGTTACACCATTTGGCCATGTACTTTGAGAGAGTTTCCCATCTGCTGTCCATTTACCAGCATAAAACTCATGATTCCCAACAGTAGACCATACATTTTCCGGATGCTTATTTTTATTTAACACACGCTTTACATCATCATATTGTGACTGTTGTCCAGTCGGCGTTATATCCCCATTCATAATAAGCGCTCTAGAAAGTGGCGTTACTTTATTCATATCTTTTAATACGTGATCAAAATCTCCTAAATCACCTTGAATGTCACTAATAACATTAAAAGTTGTAGCTGATTTTCGAACTTGCTCTTTCCCTTCCGCATGTGCTGAAAATGTCGGTAATAATGCCGCCATAACTGCTAACGAAGCAACTGTCTTTTTCATACAAATTCTCCCCCTAATAATAGAATGTACAAACTGACATATTCTGCTTTCTCTTAGGTGCTTGTCCAATTCACATTATAGGGGGAGATTGTAAAGATTAATGGAATAAAAAATTAAGTGTTTTTTAAGAGATTTTGTCTTTTTTCACACTCCACAATTAGCAATTCGCGCCAATATAGCTTTCTAGTCTTTTACATTACATACATGTAAATTTTGATGTTAAATCTTTTATTTTCATACGTTGTTTTTTATTACTTCTAATTTTCGGGAAAAATCCACTAATTAATAATGTTATAATCCATACCATTATTAGAATAAAATTTATTGTATTACCGGAATTCAAGCTGAAAACCCTCCACAAATAGGCAGCACAAAAAACGAGAATAGCAGTAATAATAAGTAAAAATGTCCTAACTACTAATCCGATGTAGGATTTCTTCTCTTGCTTAAAAATGAAAGTTCTTCTACCTTTGTACAATCTAATTACAAATAGTAGCAAGTATACACCAAGTGCGGCTCCATTAACAATTGATGTAATGAAGTTATTTTTTCTCTGCTCAGCTAGAGCAAAGTAACTTTCAGGTAATTTTCCCGTTTCATATTCAATCCATGCGTGGTAAATATCCTGTCGTAAGTCTATACCACCTTCACTATTCGTAAGAATTACCAATCCACCCTTTGTATTAGGAATGAAACCATAAAAAGAATGCCAGCCTCGATTGTCACCAGAATGATAAAGTAATTTCCATTGATTAGATAGTTTTTTTTCAAATATACCTAAACCATTCTCCCCTAATACTGGCTTTTGCATTTCTTCAACACGTTCACTTTTGATGACACCACTCCCTTTATTATTTGCATCCATGCTTGCAAGTATCAATGTCATCATATCCGTAACATTTGTCTTGAGGCCTGCAGCAGCCTGTTCGGTAAATTGGTAACTAGGGAGCTCCTCTCCAAAATATCCATAGCCTTTCGAAAGGTTAGGGTTTTCAGGATTTTGTAAAAATGAACTAGAGTTCATTCCTAAAGGTTTCATAATTTGTTCTTCCATATAACGATTAAACGGTATTCCAGTAACCTCTTCAATTACAAGTTGTAAAATTGTATATCCTCCACCAGAGTATATTGTTTCTGAACCTGGTTTATTGGTAACCTCCACTGGTTCATTAAGCCATCCTTTTCCAGACAAAGACTCCTCGATAGAATCAAGATGTTTTCCTGGTGCAACCCCAAGGTATCCTTTATGTGCAGACAGCCCTGCTGTATGGCTTAACAATCTTCTTATCGTGACTTCATTATTATTAAACTCTGAATTAGGTAATTTCCATTTGGTTAGAAATTTTCCAACGGAGTCATCTAGTGATAAACGACCTTCATCTACAAGATGCAAGATTCCCCACGCTGTAAGGCTTTTAGATATGGAACCAGCCTGAAACACAGTATCATCACTCACCGCTTTTTTTGTCTTTTTATCTACATAACCATAGTTAAGTGTATAAGCAATACGCCCCTCATGTACAATCCCTATTGCAACCCCTGGTACCTCATAATTCTCCTGCCATTTTGGTACCTGTTCATCCAGCTTTTTTTTTAAGTTTTCTATACTCCTATCAGTCAATGTACCCGATTCTGCCCTCGCTATTTTCATAAACCACACTTCATTCGTAATTAACATACAAATAATTAAACATAAAATACCTTTGCATATTATCGACGCTTTTTGTCTATTCTTCATTTGCCCTACCCCTTTTTCAGAATATTCTTTCCGTCACTCAGAATATCCCATTCATTTATCTAGTTCTATCGATTTTTATTACTTAACCTTACAAAATTGTAATAAAAATCAAAGTTCTACATACTTAGGGTTTTACTGTTCTTTATTCAAGGGCAGTGAATGTAATACAAAAAAGACACAGAGATTCCTCCCTATGCCCACAAATCATCTATTTCTTCACCGCATGCACATAATGCACCGTCTCAAAAGCTTTCAAATAATCGTTTCGTCCTTCAAAATATAATGTATTTATGTCTTCTGGCGATAAATGCTCATAAATAAGTAAGCCCGCCTTCTCTAACAGTGCTTCCATTTCGGCATAAGAAAAACATGATTTCATTGGTTCTCCGCCTACCGCAGCCATTTTCACCATATTTTCAACTCGATTGGACAGTCCCTTTTCCGTAAACAAATTTTCATCGGGATAATCAAAAACGATAGAACTACCTGCCGGAACCATCTCGAATAAACATTCTAATAAACTAGCAAGTTCCTCTTTCGTTAAATAGTACGTAACACCTAAAAGGCTAAAGAAAGTCTTTTTATTTTCAAATCCTTCATTGCGTAACTGTTCATAGGAAAATCCTTTCGTAAAATCCATTGAAACAAAATGAAGGTTATTTGGAACTTCAATTTCTACTTCTTTTATTCTTTCCTTCTTAAACGCCTGCGTAGAAGGATGATCCACTTCAAATATTTCTATTTTATTCTCTAACTCTCGGTTTCTAAAACTGAACGTATCTAAGCCTGCACCGAGTATGACGTATTGTTTCGCTCCTAATGTAATTTCATGTAGTAATACTCTTTCACAATATGCGGCACGTGCTAAAGGTGTTGGTGATAACTGAACTTGTGTAATCCATTTTAATATTTCTTTTGGATTGTCTTGAAACTGCTCTGCAATGTCTGTATTGAAAAAGTGAATCCCTTGAACCATGTTCGTTTCAATATTGTTACGTTCTTTTTGTGAAATGAAATCTTTAGCTACATAATCATTAAAGATTTTAGGACTATCAAATTCACTATGATACGCCCTTCCGAATGCTGATACTAACGACGTTACACTTGCTTCACCTTGTTTCACGCACATACACTCTCCTTCATTTTCACAACAAAAATAGGGTTCCCCTGGCCAGGAGAACCCTATTATACACCTTATTTTCGTATCGGTAAATTATAGCATAAATAAGTTTTTTTGTCAAGTTTTCATCCTACTAACGCTCCAATAATTTGTGTAATCTCTAGCAGGAAGATTTTGATCTACACCGAATATTCCAGTTCATAACAATACAAATGGAGGGCAATATGAAACGATTCGTCATTATTACTGTAGGAAAAACACACAGCGGTAAAACTACATTTGCAAAAGCTTTAGAAAAAGAGTTACCCCACTCTTTCGTTATGGATCAAGATAATCAAGCTGAATTTATTAACACGCATTACGAAAAATTACAGCCGGCTAAAGGCCCTAATACATTTAAGCACGGTCTTTCAAAATTCATTGTTGATTATGCGAAAGAACATTCAAATTTACACCTTATTATTAGTAACTCCAATCGCAGTAAAAATGGAAGGTTATATTTACTAAACGAATTATTTCCACAGAATGAATATGTACGCATACTCGTTCATTTTGACATTCCAGATGATGTACTTTACGAAAGAGTGGCTCGAAGCACGCGAAGTACCAATATTTTTAGAGGTGGATATTCTAGTTTCAAAGAAGTATTTGATCGACAACAAACTGAATCACTTCACGATGATGTGGTAGATCCTATAGAAAATGAGGCTGATTATTTGTTTGTTATTCGCAATAATAAAGATGTAAGCTTTACTATAGAAGAAATTGTTCATCTAGCTAAAGGTTTATCCCCTACCCCAAATAAGAGATTATAAAAATTACATAATCATAGATTATTATGCAAATCCTTCCTCTAAGCGCCTAACATAGTATATAATAATAAGATAATCTACTTCTATATGCTCATTTTTACACAAAACAGTTCATGCATATGAAAGAAAAGAGGTACAAAAATATGAAAACAAAACAAACAATTGCTGCGTCTACACTAGCTTTAGCAATGATTGCTGGCGCGAACTCTGCTCATGCGGAAGTAAATGATGCTACTCCTCAGCAAAGTACGGGAGATCGATTAGCTGAAATTAAGCAACATAAACAAGAGTTAGATGCAAAATTGCAGCAACAAAAAGAAAACGTGGATCAAACATTAAATGAACTTAACAAGGTTAAGGAAAATGTTGATACAAAAGTGAATGAACTACATGAACGTAAACAAGTTGCTGATGAAAAAATTAACGAAGTTAAACAGCATAAACAAGAACTAGATGCAAAACTGCAGCAAGACAAACAAATCGCCGAAGATAAAATCGCTGAAATTAAAGAGCATAAAAAACAAGTAGAAGATAAAGTTGCTGAAGTAAAAGAACATAAGCAAAATATCGATAACAAAGTGAATGAGATTAAAGAACATAAACAAACTGTCGATGAAAAAGTGAATGAAATGAAGCAACATAAAGAGAACATTGATCAAAAGGTTAATGAACTTAAGGAAGTTAAAAAACAAGTAGATGAAAAATTAGCTGAGTTAAAGAAAGCGAAACAAACTGCTGAGGACAAACTCGCTGAACTAAAAGAAAACAAGCCGAATACCGGTAACACGTTAGAGGAACTTAAGAAAATTAAAGGCAATTTAGACAGTCTTTCCGCTAACTTAGAATTAGCTAAACAAGATGTAAAAAACAAACTAGCTGTTTTACAAGAAGCTAGACAAGATTTAATTAATAAAATTAACGAAATTAAACAATCGAAACAAACTGTTTCAGATGATTTATCAAAGAAAAAACAAGACTTAGATATTAAAATCAACGACTTTAAGCATACTGAGAAAAAAATTGACGACAAATTAGCTGAGTTACATACAACGAAGCAAAATGTTGATAACAAGATTAATGAAGTATCACAGTCTAAACAAACGCAAGCAGATAATGGTACTAAAAACAATAACGCTAAAGAACTTCCTAACGCTGGTAGCGAGCAATCAAACAATATGGCTCTAGGAATGCTATCTGTATTAGGCGGTGTTTTATTACTTACTCGTAATAAAATTAAAACGTTATTCTCTAAATAAGTCCATAAAAAAAGGAAAACCGCACATACATGTACGGTTTTCCTTTTTTTATATTAACTGTCCATCTCGAAGCATCAATATACGATCACATACATCAAGCATTCTTTCATCATGTGTAATCATAATTGCTGCTTTTTGGCTCTCTTTCACTTCGCGTTTCATCATTTCAACAACTTCACGTGCGCGTTTTGAGTCTAAGCTTGCCGTTGGCTCATCCGCTAATATTAAATCTGGGTTGTTCATGAACGCACGAGCGATTGCTACCCTTTGTTTTTCCCCGCCAGATAGTTGATTTGGATAATGATTCTTTCTTTCTCCTAATCCAAATGCCGCTAATAAATGATCTGCACGCTTTTCGGATTCTTGTTTACTTTCTTTTTTTAGCTTTGCAATGTAAAGTAACTGTTCTTTCACATTTAAATATGGAACAAGGTTTGCAAACTGGAAAATGAAGCCGATTTTTTTCAAACGAATGTCTGTCATTTCCTTTTCTGATAACTGTGTAATATTTTGCTCACGAATGTAAATATCCCCTTTTGATGGTGATAATAATGCACCCGCGATTGATAATAACGTACTTTTCCCTGATCCAGAAGGACCGACGATTCCGATAAATTCTCCGGCTTTCACATCAAGCGATATCGGATGAAGGGCTGTTACTTCCGTATTCCCTTCTCCGTACACTTTACTTACTTTGTCTAATTTTAATAATGAAGTCATTACATCCCGCCTCCAATTGCTTCTAATGCATCAACTTTTAATACTTGATATAACGAAATAAGTGTTCCTAAAATACTAATAACGATAAAGATTGCTGCATATTGTGCAATCATCGGTGTTGTTAATAAGAATGGCATACCAGCTGGTAAAATTTGTTCTAACCCTTGTACAAGAACAATACTTATTACCATCGCAACGACTGATAAGAATAACGCCTGTACGACTAAGCTATTTGCTAAATAAGAGTTCTTCGTACCAATTGCTTTTAATACGCCTAATTGCTGTGTTTTTTGCAGTGTAATAACGTAGAAGAATACACCGATTAGTAATGCAGCGATAACAAGTAAGAACGCAATGATCATCGTTAATGTTCCTTGTTCTTCTTTAAATCCTGGAATACTTTGTAGCACTTCTTTTTTGTCAATTACGTGTGCATTTTTAATCTCTTTATCTGTGTTAAGTGCAATTGCACTATAATCTTTTTGGTTTGGTTGTGAAATAGCACCCCATACGTCTTCATTTACATAAACGACTGGTGTATGGCTAAACATTTGATCTTTCGTAAATCCAACGATTGTAAATTCTTTCTTTGAAACAGGATCAATAATTGTATCTCCAATATCAATTCCTTTTTCTTTAATTGATTCGTCAGCAACCATCTCGTTGTTTGCTGTACCTAATTTCTCCCCTTTTACAATTTTCGGTTCTAAAAATGAATCACGTTCACTTGAGAAAATAGCGACATCCACTTTTTTCGAACTATCTTTCTTTTCATATGTTGAAACTTTTACACGAAACGGAACGGCCTCTTTCTCGCCTACTTGATTGACTACGTTATCTACATCGTCTTTCTTAATTTGTGAACGAAGTAATTTATTTTCCGCATCATCTGCTAAAACGAACTTATTCGCCTCCATATTTTGAATTGATGAAGCATTATCATATGATAGTCCATTTGCTAATCCTGAAATAACAAGAACTAAAAATGATAATAACACCATAATCAGTCCGATTAATCCGTATCTTAATTTTGATTGTTTTAATTCACGCAGAGCTAAAAACATTTCGCTCGCTCCTTCCTCTTTCTTTCTATGCACTAATCATAAAAAAGAAATATGAACGGAATATGAACAGAAGATTACAGAGGGGAAGATTTAATTTTCAGAAAGTATTGAAAATAACTAAAATCCTTGATACAATTCAGTCAAATAATCTTGACCGAGTAATTCCATTTAAGGAGTTGATCATTTTGAAGCCCATGTTAACACTCACTACTTATAGCCAACTAAAAGCAATAAGCGATCCACTACGTGTCGAAATGATGATGCGTCTATGCGAACGTCCTTATACAGGACAATTACTATCTGAGAAATTCGGCATTCCAAGGGCGAAAATTCATTATCATTTAAAAGAATTAGAAAAGAATGGTTTTATAGAGATTGTTTATACAGAAGAAAAGAATGGCATCATTCAAAAGTTCTATCAATCTGTCGCTAGAGGCTTCACCCCTGCTGCAGACCTATTACCTCATTTAGAAATGTTAAGCGAATCAGGTCGCCAAATCTTTTTACAAATGGCAGAAACAACGAAAAACCATATTCTCGCTGCTCCTGAAGAAGCTTTTATATTACGAAAAGAAAGCGAAGACCCGGCTGAGTGGAATTACGTTTCATCTTGCTGGGAGTTTGATGCTACGCCGGAACAATTTCAAGTGTGGGTAAAAAAGTTTCATGAATTGATGGCTGAATTAAATGATATCGCAAAAGATGCGGATAAAGATCCAAATAGTAAATCTTATTACATTTCTACTACTGCACTACAAATCGACGAACGAGCAATGCAGCGATTTGTGAAAAAAGAAGAAAAATCGTAATACGATTTTTTTTACACTAACGGTCAAATTTATTTTACCGAATAAATTTATTATAAAGGAGTAGATTAAATGGACATATTGAAAAACCGGAATTTCCTCTTATTATTTTTAGGGAGAATTTTTACAAACATAGGAGATAGTTTGTATTATGTAGCCGCGATGTGGCTCGTATATAAGCTAAGTGGTAATCCTTTTTATTCTGGATTGGCTGGTTTTCTTACATTATTACCCTCTGCACTTCAATTTCTTACTGGTCCATTCGTTGATAGATGGTCCATTAAAAACACCCTCGTCATTACACAAGTTCTGCAATGCATTCTTATTTTAATCATTCCTATTACACACTACTTCGATCTATTAACAGTCCAACTACTACTCATCATTATGCCAATCGTAGCCTTTATCGAACAATTCGCCTATCCCGCACAATCGAAAGCTTTACCACTTCTACTGCATAAAACACAATTATTAAAAGGAAACTCACTCTTCTCATTTGCGTATCAAGGTATTGACTTAATTTGTACGACGATTTCTGGCATATTAGTAGCACTACTTGGCGCCATTACTTTATATGTGATCGACTCTTTCACATTCGCGATTACTGCCCTTTTGTTCTTTTCATTGAAAATGCCAAAGCAAACCGAAACGGGCACATCACTTTCAACAAAACAATATTTCTCAGATTTAAAAGAAGGTTTTTCAATTGTCTTCCGTTCCTTAATGGGCGCATTCTTAATCGGTTCAGTTGTTGCTAATTTCTCAATCGGTATGACGATGGCGATACTCCCTTCTTTCGCTGATTCTTTAGGAGGCGTGAAATCATATGGCTTCTTCTTAGCTGCTATATCAGCAGGTAGTCTCATCGGTGCATTATTCAGTTCATGGGTTGGCAAACGTAATGTTGGCCGCACTTCTATTATTAGCTTTGCGACTGGCGCTATCTTTTGGTTTCTCTCTACGATTGTACCGTTTCAATGGCTGTCTATTTTTTTATTCGGCCTAGCTTGGATCCCAATTGGTGCCACGAACATATTATTTGCGACAATTAGTCAAATTGTAATTCCAAATCAATATATCGGACGCATCAATTCAGTCATGCGAAGTATGGGCACAATTGCTATGCCATTCGGTTCTTTAATTGGCGGATACACCGCAAATGTATTTAGTAGCCAACTCATTTTTGCGCTCGCTAGCATCGGGATTTTCTTTATCTCTCTCGTATGGCTGCTTCATCCGAAATTACGGGCTTTGCCGAAAGCTGATGAGATTACAGCGGATACTTTTGGGGTTCGGTTTAAGGAAGAGCGTGGGAAAGGTGCGGCTTTATAGCAAACCAAACATAACCCCGTTCTAAATTGGGGACGGGGTTAAAAATATAGTTATTTCATTTTGGATGTAAAATAATTCACTAAAAATATAACAATAAAGTCGTTTGAATATCTAAATTTTATTCAACAATAGTACCAACTTATAACGGCAGTTAACGCTTTGATGGCCAAGCACCCTGCATTTTCCTTAATTGAATAATTTGTCCTGTATGATAAGCATCATGAAGCATGATATCCAGTAATTTCCCCTCTAGTGAATTTTGCTCAAGCTCTCTTTCGGAAATTGCACTTAATGCCTGTCTTAAATTACACTGAGCATTTTCAGAACGTTCAACGACTTTCTTCCATTCCATATCATCATTAGATTGCTTAGTAAGATAAAATGTGTCATTTCCGTCAAGATTATGTGTCCATTCACGGCCTTCCAAGTTTGCAGCAAGCCTCTCTTTGTAATAAATGAGATGATTAACGTTCTCCCAAATGGTATTCGTTTCCTCACCAGATGGTTTCCACATAGCCTGTTCGGCTGTAAGTCCTTCAATAGCATGTTTAAACGGTGCATACCAACTCTCTTTATCGAATGTTGAATCTAGTACGTTTAATAACACGTCAATTCGTTTCAAAGTAATTTCCTCCCTAAATAGTTACAGTTTCAATAAAATCCTTATAACTATGTAGAAATTCTACATTTCCAAACAAACTTCCTCCTGATTTCACTCCACAAACTCGTCCGAGTATGTAATGAAAATGACTCACATTTTTTCACTTTACACGTATACTAGAGACCAAAAAAAAAGAGGCCGTTCCGAAACAGCCTCTTTCTTTCCATCTATTTCGGAAGCTCCACCCGAACGGTCGTTCCTTCCCCCTTCGTACTATACACCGAAACGTTTCCATGATGCAGTTCAACAATCTTCTGCACAATCGACAATCCTAAACCGCTACCTTCTACGTTTCTCGTCCTTGCTGTATCTACTTTGTAAAAACGGTCAAAAATACGATCCATTTCTTCTTTTTCCATACCGATTCCGTTGTCTGATATAGAAATAATGACACTAGACTCTAACTCTTCGACGAAAAACTCAATCGTTCCACCATCGTTTGAAAACTTAATGCTATTCGTGAAAATGTTACTCCAAACTTGATGAAGTAAGTTTTCATCACCTTTTATAGTGATATCTGGCACATTAAATTCAACGGCGATATCTTTTTCCCGCCATTTCCACTCAAGCATAAAAATGACGTCTTTAATTTGCTTCTGCAGATTGAATTCTCTTATTTGTAGAACCTTTTCCTCTTTATCTAATGAAGCGAGCGTAAGTAACTGTTTACATAAACTAGACATTCGCTTACTTTCACCCTCAATAATTTGTAAGTAATGATTTCTTTCTTCCTCACTCATCTTTTCTGTTTGCAACGTCTTTGAAAAACCTTGTATGGAAGAAAGTGGCGACTGAAATTCATGTGAAACGTTCGAAACGAATTCTTGTCTCATTTCATCTAGTTCTTTAATACTCTTCGTCATCTTTTGGAAGCTTGTAGATAACGTTCCTATTTCATCTTTTCGTTTTACATCTAATTCAATTTCATATTCCCCACTCGCAATTTTTTGCGTAGCCTTCGTAAATTTACGGATTGGGCGAACGATGTAACCTGCTGCAATCGCTATAAAAATAATACTTAATAGTACGATAAACCCTAATAATACCGCTAGAAAAATTCTCATCTCGCCGAATTGTTGTTGAACGTCAGGGCGAATGAATAAAGCGTACTGTTTATCACCGTGTTGTACTGGGACACCGACGCTATTAATTAATTCATTATCGAAAAAACCTGTAATAAAGAGGCGCGTTGGATAAGTAGAAACACCATTAAATGTCTCCCCCTGCAATACTTTATGAACGGTATCATCACTTATTGTCGTCTTACGAAACGCATTACCGATACGCTTTCCATTCTTTTGATCATCAACAATGTAAATCTCATACCCTAAATTTGCAATAGAATGCAAATACGTCTCTTGATTTTCTTCACTTTGCTTTTCATATAACGATTTAACTTCTTCCGCATACTTTAAAATCTTTTCACTGTTATATGGTTTTAACTTCACTTGATAATATACGTTCGTTAATAAAAAGCCGATAATACTACTAAGTAGCATAATGCCGACCGTCATAAATACAAATCTAGAATATAGTGATTTCATCTTATTTCAACTCCAACTTATACCCGAGGCCGCGCACTGTTGTAATTTGAAAATCATCCGTTCGTTTTGAGAAACGATCTCGCAGCCTTTTCACATGAACATCAACTGTTCGTTCATCTCCTTCAAAATCCATTCCCCATACTAATTCAATTAGCTCTTCTCTTGAAAATGTTCTTCCAGGATAACTAGCAAGTTGTGATAATAACTCAAATTCCTTTAAAGGAAGCAAAATTGTTTGACCGTTACACTTTACTTCTACACCTTTTCGATCAATTGTCGTTCCGTGCAACGTAATAATATCTGCACTCAGCATTTGATAACGTCGTAATAAAGCTTTCATACGGAAAATCACTTCAGCTGGTTCAAATGGTTTTACGATATAATCGTCCGTACCAGAAATGAATCCTTTTTCTTTATCAACTAACTGATCTTTCGCCGTTAATAAAATAACCGGTATATCATGATACTTCCGGATTTCTTCACATAACGTATAGCCATCAACGAACGGCATCATAATGTCTACGATCGCAAGATGAATATTTTCCTTCTCTAAAACGTCTTGCGCTACCTTTCCATCTTCTGCTTCAAAAACTTTAAACCCCTCTTTTTGTAAATGGTAATGCAACAACTCTCTAATATGCTTATCATCATCAGCTAATAAAATATGTATCATCTTCATTAAACCCTCTCTCGTTCATCCTTCTACATCACTACATTAAGAAACAATTGGATTTTTTGCAAGAAAAAGAAAAAGAATCTATTTTGAAAAAAGATTATTCAAAATAGATTCTTACGTTTTAGTATTAAGATTATTTTAATCAAAAACAATTTCTAAGCCTTCGAAATATCAACAAATCCTTCTCCGAACACATCACGAACATCGTGTATAGCGATGAACGCCGCCGGATCCGTAGTTTGAACAATCCGCTTTAGCTTCACTACTTCTTGCTTATTAATAACAACATAAAGAATTTCCTTCGGCGTTTTCGTGTAATAGCCATGACCTGAATACACGGTAACCCCTCTCCCCATTAAGGTTGTCACCTTCCCGGCAATTTCATCTGGATTATCAGAAATAATCGTAATAGCCTTCTTCGGATTTAACCCTTCAATTACAAATTCCATCACTTTCGTTGCTACATATAGCATAATAATTGTTATCATCAGTTTTTCTGCACCAATGATGAAATAAGATGAAAATGCAACGATTAAATCGAAGAACAGTAGACCGTAGCTAATGCTCCAGCCTAAATATTTATGTGTCATCCTTGCTAAGATCGTAGTACCTGCAGTTGTTCCGCCAACGCGAATGATAAGACCAATACCACACCCGATAAATATTCCTCCGAAAATGGCATTTACAAGCATTTCATCCGAAGCAATCGTCCAGCCTTCTGTTAAATGAAGAAATAGCGAGTTAGTCACTACAGCGATAATCGTATAAATTGTTGTGATTTTATTTAAAAATTTATAACCGACTATTAACAAAATCGCATTTAAAATTAAGTTAACTAAACCTGGTGACCATTCAAATAAATAGTACGTAATAATCGTGATACCTGTTACCCCACCCTCACCAAACTCGTTCGGGATAACAAATAAATTGACACCTAAAGCAAAAAGAAATGCACCAATAATAATAAAAATAATGTCTGTCGTTCTTTTTTTCATACAGTACCTCACTTCTTATGTAAATATTTATTCTGTCATAAACTCTCACCATTATATCGTGGAATATTCAAATCGAACAGTGGTTTGTTTTTTATTTTAATATAGGATGATAAATCAACTTTATCCTATATCCACTTGTAATTAAGAAAGTAAAATAACTGTATTTATTATGTACTACAACTAAAGTTTTGATTTCACATGCAATTCATGCTAAAAATGAATAGGAACACGTACTCGCATTAACTTCGAGTACAAAACAAATAGGCGAAGCTATAGAATAGGCTTCGCATCAAACGTGTGCTCACAGAGATTTATATTCATAAATCTCTGATTTTTTCACTTATCTTTCTCCATATACTCTTTAATTTTTCGTTCTTCCCATTCTTTTCCGAATATCCCAAATGGAAAAGTTGTTAAACCGTGTATAACGATACCAATCCCCCAACCTCCAAGTGGATATAAAAACCATAATTTACTTGAATCAGAGCTTATATTTATGAAAAAAAGCATTAAGTTAACTAATATATAGACCGTTAAATGAATGTAAAACGCTTTTAAATTCTCCACTCTTTTTTTAGCTCGTAAATAATTCTCATCTCGCTCCATATATAAACACCTCTTTCATTATTGTATTTTTTAACTCGCTCTGATTTAAACATCATATTCTAGTCGGATATCCCTTATTCTCAAAAAATACAAAGCAAAAAAGTATCCAGCAAATGGTCATACACATCACCATTTGCTGGATACTACATGATACATTTGTTATTTACAGGATTTTAATTAAGACCAAATCCATACACCATCATTATTTTCAGCGTTCGTCTTTGCTTCATGAACTTTTTCAATATGGTCAACTGTGTTCCAGTTAATAGAACTTCCGCCCCACCCTACATACTTCATATCAATTTTCACTTTCTCACCCGCATTAAATACTTGTCCCTTTGTTAAGAAAACATCAATAATAGCTTTCTTCCCATTTAGCGATGGATACTCAACTACAACATATTTAGTAGCACCGTCTCCCTCATCTTCCATCGTTCCTACTTTTGATACTTCTCCAATTACATAATTAGGTGAGCCATCTTCTTTCATGTGCATACCTAACTTGTTTGTTGTATTTTCAACTGCAGTTGCAACCATATATTCTGTAAAATTACGCATCATAGATCCAGTAGCTTTTACTTCATCTCCTACTTTCACATTTGAAAGTGAATCAATATATACACTAACCGGTTCCTCATATTGCTTAGATTTTACAACAATTACACCGTTATCTACTTCTACTACTCGTCCTTCTAACGTCGAGAAATTCGATTCAATAGAAGCTGCACTCGCTTTTGTTACTTCTAGTCCTGGTAAATTTGTTCCTGATAATGCTGCGATCCCTAAAGCACCTGCTAAAATTAATTTTTTCATACCCATTATGAAACATCTCCATTCACGATGATTTTATTTTTTTGATTGGTATCGACCGACCTGTAATCATTATAGTTACAGGTAGTAAAAATAACAACCGTTTTCCTCATGCAATGTTGCATACTTTGATTTTCAAATATAAATCGGTTATTCCTATATTCAACACTAAGACTGAATTCTTGAATCCCAGCAGGTAAACGGATTGATGATGAAGAAACTAATGTCATACATCATGTTTTTCAATGATACAGTTTGTATAATCGTAGTCCATTACATTATGTAGGAGCGGAGTTAACATGTTAAAAAAACAAAGAGATTACAGCCAGGAGATACCGTGGCGACAGTAAGTCCTTCGTGGGGAGGAGCAGGTGATTCTGAAATAAGATAACGATATGACAGGACTCAAATAAATAAAAACACTCCTATAAGATATGACTGTGAATTGGTACTTTTCAAATGATATGAAGATTACTTATCTAATGATAAAGGGGGATTTACGTGTATGGACGTAACATTTACAGTAAGTAAATGGGATGAAAAACTAATTGATGATACTAGAAAAGATTTCCCTATTAATATTGCCCATGTTGAATATGATATTGATGGAGAATTAAAAGGAAAAGCTTTTGTTGAATACTTATTATATTATCTAGACTCAAATATAAATGATGGTCACTTGGCTACGGCTAAAATTTCTGGATTTTTACACTTTGAAGGAATTTATAAGGGGCAACAAGGGACATTCACAGCTATAGAGCAAGGAATATTTGATAAAGGAAATTTAGATTCCCCAGGAACAATTATTAAAGCTACCGGTAACTTAGAAAATCTGAGAGGGTCCTATAATTATCAGTTTACAGGTCAAACTAGTAAACTAATTTTAGAATTTGAACGTTAGCAAAATACCTTATAATTTAGTGGAAAGGACATTTCTTGTAATACTAGGAATGTCCTTTTTGTTGACGAGCTAGTACGTTATAATCTCCGCCAATTTTTGTAGGTAGTGTTGATGTTAATAGGCCTTGTACAACAAATCTCCCCTGCTCATCTTTAGATACTTCTGTAAATAAAACAACATCCTCTCTCGTAAAAGTTCTTTCAAAGGTAATTTTTTCGCCTACTTGCAATTTCATCGATCCCCCTCCTCAAAAACACTTGTAAAATAAGAAAAACCGAAACTCAAATCATTTCGGTTTTTCAAAACTATAGAAGTCAATATTTACTTTAAAGAATGAACAAACAACCCACTACGCAGTTTCGGTTCAAACCACGTTGATTTCGGCGGCATGACTTCTCCGGCATCTGCGATTGCTAATAAATCTTCCATAGATGTCGGATATAATGCGAATGCTGCTTTGTATTCGCCGCTGTTCACAAGGCGTTCTAGTTCTTCTAGCCCCCGTATTCCGCCAACAAAATCAATGCGTGAATCAGAACGCGGATCATGTATTTCAAGTACTTGGCTTAATAAATGATCTTGCAGGATAGATACATCTAAACCTCTAACAAGATCATTCGCATCAAATGTTTCTTCTTTCACAGTAAGCTTATACCACTTCTCATTTACATACATTCCAAATGCTTTTGGTTCATTTGGTTTATACGGAGAAACAGGTGCTTCTTCTACATAGAAGTATTGCTTGATTTGTTTTAAAAACTGTTCTTCTGATAAACCGTTTAAATCTTTCACAACTCGGTTATAGTCCCAAATCGATAATTCATCATGAGGGAATAGAACCGATAAGAAGAAATTAAATTCCTCTTCTCCTGTGTAATTTGGATATTGTTCTCTTCTCATAAGTCCTACTTTTGCAGCTGATGCAGAACGGTGATGCCCATCTGCAATATAAAGATTAGGAATATCTTCAAATGCGTTTACTAAAGTCGTAATTACATCTTCATCTGCAATCTTCCACGCAACATGCTTAACACCGTCTTCTGCTGTAAATGTATAAATTGGCGCATGCTCTTCTTTCCAGCTTCTAATTAAATGCTTTACTTCATCTTTTGTACGGTAAGTTAAAAATATCGGACCTGTATTTGCGTCACACACATCTACGTGGCGAATACGATCTAGTTCTTTTTCATGACGTGTTCTTTCATGTTTTTTAATTGTATCATCTTCATACTCATCAATAGATGTACAAACGACAAGGCCTGACTGCGTTCTTCCTTGCATCGTCAGTTCATAAATATATAGCGCTGGCTCTTCATCTTGTATGAACACTTCTTCTCGTATAAATTGCTTTAAATTGTCGCCCGCTTTTTCATACACGCGATCATCATACGGTGACAATTCAGGATCTAAATCAATTTCTGCTTTATCAACATGCAAGAAAGAATATGGATTCCCTTTTACAACTTCCCTTGCCTCTTCACTATTTAATACGTCATACGGTAAAGCTGCCACTTGTGCCGCTTTTTCCTCTACTGGACGAATGGCCCGAAACGGTCGTATTTTTGCCACATTCCTCTCTCCTTTACACAATCATTCGAACGGCTACAACACCTGTAATTTTGCTTATATTTTCTACAATATTCTCTTTTATTATATCATCAATTCCGTTATCGATATCAATCATTGTGTATGCCCAAGAATGTTTACTACGATTAATCATATCGGCAATATTAATATGATGTTCCGCTAAGCATCCTGTAATTTGCCCTACCATATTCGGGACGTTTTGATGCATAATTGTAATTCGTTTCTTTCCGATATACGGCAATTCTACGTTTGGATAATTTACTGAGTTACGAATATTTCCTGTCTCTAAATATTCACGTAATTGACGCGCCGCCATTACTGCACAATTTTCTTCCGATTCAGACGTTGATGCGCCAAGGTGAGGCGTCGCTGTTACATTTTTCATCTTTATTACATTTTCATTCGGGAAATCCGTTACGTAATGTGTAATAATATCTTCTTCTAATGCTGTTTGAAGAACCTTTTCATCTACAAGTTCTCCTCTAGAGAAATTAAATAGACGCATCCCTCTTTTCATCTTCTCTACAGCGTGTTCCCCAATGATCCCCTTCGTTTGATTCGTAAGAGGAATATGCAGTGTAATATAATCACACGTTGCAAAAATTTCATCAAGGCTAAATGCTCTTTGCACATGTGTAGAAAGACGCCAAGCTGTTTCAACTGAAATATAAGGATCATATCCGATAACATCCATGCCTAACGCTAACGCATCGTTCGCAACTAAAGCACCGATTGCGCCAAGTCCGATAACACCTAGACGTTTCCCTGCAATTTCTGATCCAACAAATTGTTTTTTTCCTGATTCAACAAGCTGTGGTACTTCTTCACCCTCTAAGTTTTTCGTCCAACTTACACCATTAATAATGTTGCGTGAAGACATAATAAGACTGGCAATAATGAGTTCCTTTACAGCGTTTGCATTTGCCCCCGGCGTGTTAAATACTACAATTCCTTTTTCTGTACATCGCTCGACAGGAATATTATTTACACCAGCGCCAGCTCTTGCAATCGCCTTTAAGTCTTTTGAAAACTCTTCTTGATGTAAAGAGTAGCTACGAAGCAAAATTCCATCTGGATGATTGATTCTATCTCCTACTTCATAACGTTCTTCAGTAAAAACTTGCAAACCTTTTTCTGCAATTTGATTTAACGTTTGAACACGAAACATATCCCCATCTCCCTATCTATTCTCAAGCTCAAATTCCTTCATATAATCTACTAATCGTTTTACGCCGTGTGCTGGCATCGCATTGTAAATACTGGCACGCATACCGCCAACTGAGCGATGTCCTTTTAACGTAACAAGGCCGCGTTCCTTCGCTTTTTGTAAAAACTCATTGTTAAGTTCTTCTGACGGTGTTGTAAATGGAATGTTCATAAGTGATCGATACGCAGGATCAACTGGTGAAGTAAACAATTTAGATTCATCTAAAAAATGATAAATAAGTGAAGATTTCATTCTATTTTGTTCTTCAATCGCAGATACTCCGCCTTGCTCTTTCAACCACTCTAGTACAAGTTTTGTTACGTAAATACTAAAGGATGGCGGTGTATTATATAAGGAGTTATTTTTACTGTAAGTTTCATAATTTAACATTGTCGGACAAGAGCGATCTGCTCCCCCAATTAAATCTCTTTTTATAATAGCAATCGTTAAGCCCGCTGGTCCTAAATTTTTTTGTGCTCCCGCGTATATAAGACCAAACTTCGAAACATCATATTGTTCTGACAAAATATTTGAAGACATATCCGCAACGAGCGGCACTCTTTCTATATGTGGAATATCCACATATTTTGTCCCCTCAATTGTATTATTCGTTGTAATATGTACATAATCTAGTTTTTCATCGCTTAGTAAACCGTCCAGTTTAGGAATCGTAGTAAACTTCTCTTGCTCGGAAGAAGCAATCACTTGTACTTCCCCAACTTTTTCGGCTTCTTGCAGTGCCTTTTTAGACCATGAGCCAGTTAGTACGTATCCAGCTTTTTTATACGTATTCATTAAGTTCAGTGGTATCATAGAAAATTGTAATGACGCACCGCCTTGTAAAAATAAAACATCATACTCATCAGGGATGCTCATTAATTCACGAAGTAAGTTACTCGCTTCCTCTATAATACTTTGAAAATAAGAAGATCGATGACTCATTTCCATAATAGACATGCCTGTCCCGTTATAATTTACAAGCTCCTTTTGCACTTTCTCTAAAACTGGCAAAGGGAGTATTGATGGTCCTGCTGAAAAATTATAGACTCTCTCCATTACCCTCATAACCTCCCCTATTTCTCATTTTTATTAATTTTTAAACTTTCTGAATTATAACCCAAAATATAATACGTGGTCAATTTGTTTTCTATTATTACGGCGCAAGACGCAATGGAATCGCTTGCATGTGCAAACTATTTTTATAAACATACAAAAAAGTGTTAAGTACATAATCGTACTTAACACTCTAGTAATAAAGTATAATTGCTAATTGTCCGTGAAGAACCGATCAAAAATTTGATAAATAGCAGAAAGACCAATGAGCCAATAAATAGTGTCCACAAGCGCCGGCATAGAACCAAACCATTTCTCAACTACATTGTAATCTAACGCTACAAACAACCAATTCAAACCGCCGAGAATCACCAAAATTACTGTAAGGTAAGACAAAAATTTCATTATGATTGCCCCCTAGGTGATAAGATGGTGAAAGGCCTTTCACTAGAAATATATGTAGTAAACTTCAAAACTTACCTATTTTATAAAAATTATTTTCGGTACCACCCGTTAATAACTGTCTCTGCTTCTTTACTATGTATTTGATACGCATGTGTACTATCATTAGAGCCAATAAACCAAATTGAAAAACCTTTAAAATATGGTTTCGGTTCTAATACATCTCGGTAAGCACGCCATCCATTTAATTGTACATCTTTCGAAAACACATTTGAAACATCTGGATTCCATGGATTTTGTAATCCAAGTTCACGTGCTGGAACGTTAAATCCACCGAAGTAAACTGGCTTTCCTGTTGCATTATGTAATTGTTCCAATTGCTGAACAACATTTTGCCCACGATTATATACTGTCGTCGCAAATAAACTTTGCTTCACTTCTTCATATGACGGATTTCTTTTTCCAGAAACTTCAAACCAACTATCGATACTAACAATATCTACCTTCTTTAAATACGGACGGTTTATTTTCTCTATAAACTTCTCTTCATAAGAAGGATCCCAGCTTGCTGTTAACCACCAGTTCATTTGATACAAAATATTTCCTTTATACTGATTACGAACAAAATCAATTGTATCGCTCCAGTATCCTTCTGCATACTCCATATTCACGAAATTAGAAGCAATCTTTAGTCCATACACATTGTATTTACTTGTAATGGAATTAAAAATATCTTGCAGAATAACCGTCTTCCAATTCCAGAAGAAATCATTAATGTTACTTGGGTTCCATTCTGTCTCTCCAACATTCCCCTGCTGAATATATGGGAACGGTTCCACTATAACTTGAATATTACGCTTTAATAATTCTTGAATTAAAATAATAGCTTGTTGCTTTTGCGCTTGATTAATTACCATGTTAGTAGAAGTCACATTTGGGATATCTACTTGAATCGGTACATTTACTGTATTTAAATTTAAGCGCTCCACATCCGCTAATACTTTCGCTACATTTCCAACTTCCCATACTGTTACGTTTCCTGATTTGATTTTTCCAGATTGAACAGTATTTACATCTGCCTGTACATTTCCTTGAAAACAAAAAGAAAACAACATAATAAACACTCCTAAAAAACTTATTAAACTCTTATTTTTCTTCACAACTTTCCCCCTATAATTTTTGCCTTTCTTGATTATTTTATACAACGTTTCACATTTATTCCAGAAAAAAATGAAGTGCCGTTCAACTATATTCATATAAATCTTCTAAAAATAGTAGGGAAAATAAAAAAGGAGCAGATTTCCGCTCCTTTTTATCCTTTTACGATTGAAATTATTGAATCCCTTCTGGTAACTTAATTGAATCAAACTTTTCATATGAATCAATCTTTATACTCACAACTGCATCCAATTTTTCCTTATCTGTACTAGCTTTTTTATCTGAGTTACTTTCACTCACTTTTATAGTTGTTCGCATCTCTTCAAATTTATAATCTTTTGTTATTATATATTCAATGTTAAACGCATCCATATTAAATCCTTCCGTTAATTTTTTCATATCTCCATTAATTTTTTGTAACGTATCTACCGCTTCTTTTCCCTTTAATTCAAGTGTAAGTTTATATGTGTCTCCATCTTTCTTTGCTTTCATTTTCTTAGCCAAAGCTTCCGGTAAATCTAACTCATTAAGTAAATTTTTACTGACCATTACATCATTTACATTAAATTGATTATTAGGTATCGTAACTAACTCTCCTGTATCAGGGTTTTTCACTTGAGCAGCGACCTTTCCATCTACTTCATACGTTACAATATCTGTACCACTTATTTTCATTTCAGCTCTAGAATTCTTCAGTTTCGGCTCCATTTGTATTTTCATTTTAATTTCTTCTGATTGGCCGCTCCCCTTCATTGACATAAGAGATGTCAATGTAAGATATTCCTCTTGTTTTAATCCGTCAGCTGCTTTTTTAAAAATATCTTTCGCTACTAACTCTTTTTCTTTTTTTACAGATACTGTTTTAGGTCCACTTGTTTTTTCACTGCTACAACCAGTTGTTAAACCTACTATTAGCGCCAAACTAGATATTACAACCATTTTCTTCATACTGATTCTCCCCATTTCCCACTTAAAAATATTTTCATCCCATGTATAGTAAATCAACTGAAATAAATATATATACAATAATTATTTAACCTCTAAACGAAACCAGTTATTCAATCCGTATACTAATGTAACTAAAGCTCCTATCAC
This sequence comes from Bacillus sp. EKM501B, assembly GCF_011800505.1. NCBI lineage: Bacteria > Bacillati > Bacillota > Bacilli > Caryophanales > Bacillaceae > Bacillus > Bacillus sp. EKM501B. The sequence continues at coordinate 77,462 of NZ_JAALFZ010000005.1, forward strand.
ACCAAAAACAACAATATTTACACCAATTGACGAACCAAATAAAACAGCCATCATTGACACCATCAGTAATAGCATAGCAATACTATTTATCTTAATTTCTACTACATCGCCATCCTTTACTTTCTTTTCTTTACTTCCAAAAAAGAATTGTTTTACTTTAATATTCGCTTCATCTAATTCAAAAGGAAGCGTATATTCTTCGTTATTCTCAAGTTTCATTACTACTTCGTTATCTACCTTTACAGCAACTCTTGCTGCTCCTCCCATTACCCCTGTTGCTCTTATTACTTTAATACTCATGCTAAATCTCCTCTCCCCCTATGACTTCTCCATGTCATTCATTTTTGTAATTCTTCTCTTATGAAATCCTTGAATGTAAAACAAAAAATGTATTTGTATGACATCGAAATCTTTTACGCTATACACCCATTTCTCGTTAAACAAAATATTCCAACAGAAATTATAACAAGTTCCTGCAAATTTTTTTGTCAAATTTTGTCGCGTTTACAAAAAAAGAGACTCTTACATATAGTAAAAGTCTTTTCTATCATTACCGTGGCTGTAACGTTAACATTTTCCCTTCTATTCCCGCTGTATTCAGTGTAGTCGTATGATAAATCATCTATTTGATCATGATACCAATCCCTTCTAAAAGGATAAAAATCCTCTTCCCCCTAATTCGCTTCTATTATGAAAGAACCTTTTGAAACATTGAAAAACCCCCTTCATTTTCCTACCAATGAAGGGGGTTTTTCTTATCGTTCGCTACGCCAACTTTCATTATGCCCAAGATTTGAATCTGTCGCTACTTGCACATCATATAACATTTCACTAAAGAAGCGTTTATCTACTTCTTTTGGTACAATGCGTCTTTCATCATCAATCTCATCGTATTCATATGAACCACGATTCACTGTACCTGCTTTATAAAATTGAATGTCAAATACACATACATCTTCTTCATCTTCATAACCAATCGGCGCTCCGCTAAATGACAATTGCACGCCTAATCCGGTACGAGTATCTTCTTTGTAAAATGTATAATACACACCGCCATCTTGAACAGACCCACGGATCCATCCAAGCTTCGTCATCTTACCGAATAACGAACGACCATTTAGTAAAATACCGCCAAATCTCTCAATAGCACTCTCATCATTCTCTTCTACTACAAACACTGGACGCTCAATTTGTAGGAACGGCTGAACAATTCCCGCACTTTCTAATTGCTCTTTCCATAATTCCTTCTCCGCCCCAGACAATTCTAACGGATGAACGAAACCAATAACAGTGCCAGATGAAAGTTCATAACTCTTCCCGTCAATTGTACAGAACACGCCACCTTTTGCATAACGGAATGCCTTCAGCAACTTCCCTTCCTTATACTCACCCCAAATGAGTGAAATAGAAAATTGCTTCATAATTGGATTATCCATAAATACAGACTTCCATGCATTATGTGACCAATAACGCTTTAATGAAAGTGCCGTTTCCAATCGTTGTTTTTGCATGGAAAGAGTATTTCGGAGTTCCTTCTTTAAAGAGGCTAATTCTTTTTTAGCCTCTTCAGCCTTTTCTACATCATCTTTTGCATTCGGCTTTGGAAGTGACTTCATACGTTTTCCTTCTTCTGTCTCTAATTCAATTTTTGACTCTGTAGTTAAAATGGCAGTAAAACTTCGATTCCCGAAATCAATTATTTTTTCACCATGTATAGTAAAGCCGAGGTCCGGCACCAATTGATCTTCCAGCTCTTCCTCTGTTATACCACGTGTTTTCGCAGCAAGACTTAGCGCTTCTTTTGCTGCATTACGTACTTGCTTATGTTTATATTTAAATGCTATTGCATGAATAGACATAAGTGCAAGCTTAGATGAAGACAAACCTAAAGCACGAACGGCATCCGCTGCTATCTTTCCTCTCATTTGAAGCACCCATTCATCAATTTGCTTTATAAGTATGTCGACCATTTTGTCGTCACTATACATTCCGTATAACGAAAGAATTCCACGTTTCTTCACATCTGCGTCTTGAGAAATCCATATTTGATATATTGTTTGCACATATTCTTTTAAGTCCTCTTCATTTAAAGCTCTACCAATTACTTCTGCTGTTTCTTTCTTCTCAATAACAGCATCTGAAATATACTGTTGTAAATAGGCTAACGGAATTGCAGCATCAGCAATTTCATCAGAGTCACGTAAACGGATTTGTGGCTCACCCCCAATCAATTGCAGAAGTGAATTTCTTGTTTGTTCAGTTAAAATACGTGCACATAGCTCTTCTATCTTTTCTTCCTCCGTTTGAAATAAAAACGAGAATTTTCCTGCGAAAGATTCATTTTTACTTTCTTGCAAAGCTTCCTGTACAAGTTTCGTATATTTTTCAAGCTTATACTCTATAAGTATTTTCATCACATTTTCACGAACAATTTTCTTTTTATTATGAAGTTCAACTGCTACATCTGCTGCAGCTTCTACATCTTTTGAAAGCAGTTTAACTACAGACTCACGCATTTTTTTAGATGAATCTCCTAAGCTTTTAATTAAAATTGGACGTATTTTAATCATGTTATCCTTTGCTAACTCTTCTAAAATATATGCTTTGGCCACAGCAGAATACTCATCAAATCGTTCAATGATGTACGCTTGTTCTTTTACAATTACACAAACAAGCGCTTCCTTCGCCTTATTTCGCTCTTCACTGTAGCATGCAGCTTCTTCAACTGCATAAGCGATAAGCTTTTCCTTACTTAACCCATACGAAAGCAGATCTTCTAATACTTGTTTCGGTTCTACTCCTCTGACAGAACATTCGTAAAGAAGTTCGTATAAATTAACACTATCTTCATCTCCAAACTGTAGTGTAAGTACAGCTTCCCTCTTCGCTACATCATCTATATCCCAAAGAAGCGCAACCTCTAACACCGGCATACCCCAATACATACTTCTATATTTCGGATTTTTAAGTATTTGCTCCATATCCTCAAGTGACAATTTCCCTAGTAAATAATCACGATATGTATTCCGCACTGTAGACAATTTAATTTGCAAAGCAGCAACAAAAAATTCTTCTCGCATTTTCCCTCTATTTAGCTCATATCCTTTTTCAGCTAGCGTTCGTGCGACGATGAGATAATTCATTCTACTTACATATTGCAAAGTACATTGAATAAATTCAGGATTTTCCTCCAACATAAAGCATAGCAATTCATATTCATACGTCTTACAAAAATCCTCACTATTCAAATCATGTTGCCTTAGACGATGCGCAAAAAATCGTTCCTTAGAAATCCAAAACTGTGTACAAAAACTTTGAATTTCTTCATATGTTTCTCTATTTACACTACCATTTTTTTTGTAGTTTTGAGACTGACCGAGAGTGTGACACATATAACGTGTTGCATAGTTTATAAAACCCCAAACATTTTTCTTCGCCAATATTTCAATATATCGCCTCGCAACATTCGAATATTTATGAACACAAAATAATAGCCGCCAAATATGTTCCGGTAAATTCCCACCTATAAATACTTCACTATCATCTTTACCTTTTAAATACCGTTTAACTGCTTCAACCTTTTCCTTTTCCCCTAGCAGTTTCAATATAAATTCTGTATGTTCTTCTAACCTCTCATTCAATAAAGAACTATATGTACGAAACTTTTCATAATCTACATCAAACATTACAAGAAGTAATGTTACTTGCTGGTTAGTTGGTAAAGTATGTAATTGTCCCTCTATATAGTTCGGATTCTCTCTTGTTAACTCTCTAAGAAAAACATCTGCTTCATTCACATAACTTGAAATACTGGATAAATATTTACATGCGATTGCTACAAGTTTGTCCAAAGGAAGTGCACTTTTTTCTAAATAAATCTTCATTTTAGAAAAACTGACATGCGCAAAACGGACTACAAGAACATTTAATAATTGCTCCTCGAGTATATGGTAAAATAATCGAAAAAAATCCGGATCTTGTTTATGCACTTTCCTAAAATCGTTTATAAATCGCTCCGCAAAATCGCTTCTTTTTTGATCACGAATTGTCGTTAGTTGAATATCTTTTAAAATCTCTTCTTCTTTTGTCTGTAAATATCGTTGTGATAATTGTTTCTGTTCTTCTGTCATATTAATATATTGAAACAACTCAGATGTACTAGTAGTCAAACTTTGTACCCCCCGCATCTTTTTATCTATTATAAAATACCCTTATTTAATGGTAGTATAGCATAAATCCCACAAAAACGAACATACATTCTATGTCAGGTTAATGTAAATTAAAATACACTACTCAAAATACATTTCCTTCTCTCTAAACTTCCCATTACGCACTTCTCCCCACTAAAATCCTTTAATTTTTCACTACACCAATTCCTCAAAATCCCCTTCACATAAGCTAACGTTTTCTTATTATTTTCAAACGCAATTTTAAGTGCCTCTAACACTTTCTCTCCAGAAAGTCTTTGTATCCAATTCTTCAATTCCTTCACAATATATGGGGATAAACTACTAATATTTTGTTCATAAAACTTATAAACTTCACTATTTGGAACGTCCTCTTCTATGGTTTCCACCTCTATCTCTTCCGCTTCTTCTTTCTCTTCAATAACTACTTGTGAACTACTATTATCCTCTTCTTTTGGCATACCAAAATGCTGCAGTACTAATGGAATCTTGTATTCTTCTTCAAGGCATTTACGTAAAAATATATGTATGAACTTATTACTTTTTATAGTCTTTAACTCACGTAATACGCACTTCTCCACATTCGTATTTGAAATAGGGTTATAGTGTAACCAATTTATTATGAATACCTCTTTCGTTTCCGTATCATATAAAATCTTTCCATACTCAACAAACCTGTTTAGCAACTTCTCAACAGTCTCCATACTATAACCTGTTTCAAGCTCTGCCACACGCTTCGGTAATATGTAAATACCACATTGCTTTGTTTTCGTACCAGTTAACAAATATATGTAAAAATAACGCTCCTCTGGCGTTAAATCTAATATGAATTCATCTTGCCAAAAGTTCACCTGCACATTACGGTATACCGCCATATGTTTCCCTCCACTCTTTGCTAGTAAATAGGAAAATTTTAATCCTTCATTATAAAGATAGGCATGCGGGAATGGTTTTGGCATTCGAATTACAATTTTTTTACTACTACAACGCCGGTTTCATTTTTTCGCGCTTGTTTTGTTCTTGTAGTTGTTTTTGTTTTTGTTTTTTCTTAGTGATTTATTACTTGGTAGGGGCTTATAAGGGGCTTGGAAGGGCATTCTACATTACAATCTATGAAATACAATTTGTTCTTCCTACTAAATAGGAGCTATTCCAAATTATTATTTTGGATAGCTCCTTTCAAATTCTTCTTATTTTTTACTTCTACCAATGTCAGCTTCTACATACAATTTATTCTGCTATTTGCGGACAGTAAAACTCTCATTTCAAAATTCGGTGAATAAACTGCTCGATTGCAGTGCGAGTGGCCCTCACTGATTAAAGTTTCATTTTATTTTTGCATTGAATCTAACATCTTCACAATAAAGGCAGCTGCCTGGCCACGAGTTGCTGTACCTCGGGGATCAAACTCATTATTTCCAATACCATTAACTACCTTTAGACTGTATAATCGTTGAACCGATTCTTTGTATGTTATTAAATGCTTATCTGTAAATGGTAATGCTACTAACTCACCTGTAATTCCTTTATATCGTAATGCTTTGTCAATCATAATAGATACTTCTTCACGAGTAATTGGTGAGTTAGGATCAAAAATCCCTTCACCACGACCATTAATAATTCCTGCACTTGCACAACGTTTAATACCGTCATGAAGTGATGGATGTGCCTCATTAATATCTACAAATGACTTATTTCCCTCTGGTAGTTTAAGAGCATTCGAGATTAATTTCGCAAACTCCGCTCTCGTTACATTTCGATATGGCGCAAATACACCATTACCTTCGCCTTGCATAATACCTAGACTGTTTAATTTACGAATATGCTCTTCAAACCAGCCACCTGTAATATCATCTTTTGGTTTTTGTACTTCTTCCTTAGGCTTTTGTACTTCTTCCTTTGGTACATTGTAGTTAATTTTAATCCAGCTTGGGTCATAGAAAATCCATTCTCCATTACCTACTTTATACCAACCATTTTTAACCGCTAATACTTTGTAACGATCTCCGGTTGAAGCTTTACGTACAACACGATGTTCAATACCCGCATCACTACGTACATTGATGCCACTACCATTTACCACTAGTTCCATGCTAGGTTCAGCTGGATTATTTTCATTTGGATTAAATGAGTCATTTTTATCTTGTAAAGGCGTATCAATCTGCGCATTTATATTTGCATACCACTGAATTCCTTGTACGAAACCAGCCCAATTACCACGTGAAATTAAAATGTCAGGACATTTTTTCCCGCTCCATTGTTGATGCTTGTAAATATGATCTGCACCAATTCCTTCTTTGTTCATTAAATAACCTGCAAGTCGTTTTGCATTTTCTAAAGCTTTATTGTAATCACCATCTTGGTTAACCGCGATCTCGATACCGATAGACTCCCTGTTTCCTGATCCATCTCCATCTCCTGCATGCCAACCATTTTCGTTTGTTGGTAAGTGTTGATAAATTTGTTTATCGTCTACAGTAAAATGCCATGAAGCTGTTCGGAAAGTGCCTTCAGTTGCTTGCTTGTATAAATATTTCGCATGATTTTCAGCATTAGCACCAGCGGCTGTATTTGCGGTCTCATGAATTGTAATGTAACGTGCTTTCATCGGATTTGCAGGACGAATATCAGGATTTCCTGCTGGAACAATCCACTCCACAAATGGAACTCCTGCAAGTGTTCCATATTTCTTCGTACTCTGTGCACTATATTGAATACCTCTTGGCTTTGCAACAGGTTTCATTTGACGATCAGATCCATCATTTCGACCATCTACAGATTCAAATGCCTTTTCAATGTTTGAAATAGCTTCCTTTTCTGCTACTTGTCCCTTCTTAGCATTTTGCATTTTGTTTAATTCTTCTGTTTCATCATGTTTATGCTTATATTCTTCTAAAAGCATTTTTTCATTTTCAGATACTTCTGCTTCGTTAATTTGTACATGATTAGGAACTTCCAACTTGAAATTAGAATAATTTAATCCGCTCGTTCCGTGTTCTCCTTGGGCAATATTAAGTTGATCAGTTTGAGAGTTGTTTATCTCTTCTGCTGATGCTGATAAAGGTACGCTCCCTAAAATCACTAGACTTGTTGATAGTGCGATTACTTGTTGTTTGATTGTCTTATTCATTATTATAATAAATACATACACACTCCCACCGTGTATGTATCTCAACCTCCCTTTATTGTCACATTAATTTTTAAAAATATGAATCTACTATGTACTTCTATTATATTTTCTTTTTATTTATATATTTTAATTATTTTATACTCATTAAGAAAATATTTATATGTCATCCCTACAGATGAATTTCATCTAACATACTTTTTATAAAATTCGTCAACAAACATTATTTTACAACTAATTACAAATACCATCAAAATAATCAATTTAAACTTAGACAAATAACTGGCATACAATTTCATAATAAGAGATCCTATACTATCGAAATACATCTATTACAAATTCCCTTTAACGTTTTCAACAATCTCATTTATCGTATTCCGATCAAACTTATCACTAATTTCATATGACTCACGATCTCCTACGAATTGCACGCCTACGATATCATTGCGATCCTTACCGTATTGCACTTCAATAATAGATCCACGCTCTATTTGTTTCCAAATGAGACCTGCTTCATCTTTATTATCTAAAATAATGCAGTCTTCAATATTTTCGTCAATCCCAATTAACTTATTATCATCCATATATCCAATCTCGTATTGTTGCCGTTCTTTCGCTTTGCCACTTACTAATATACCTTTGCTACCATATGAGTAATCCATATAGTCCTTTTTCTCCGTTTGTACCGCTTTCGGCTTTTGTGCTTCAGTTTTTTCAGCAGCCCCACAACCTGTAATAAGACTGATTGGGATAACCACTATCAATACTAATCTAGTAAATTTTTTTATCATTTGTAACCAACCTCATATATTTAATGCAAAACTCCATTTATTACTCTATTAAAGAATAACATGATACTAAGTAAACAGAACGAAAGATAACATATTATTTACATACTCGCACTTTAATGAAGGACCAGGCCATTTAAACCTAGTCCTACATAACTTTAACTTTGCTTCACATACTTAATTGTATTAAATGACGTCTCATTAAATAATTGCAAGTTTTCCCCATCATAATCTTGAACTTTATATGCTATTTTCTTTTTTTGAATTGTATCTTCTACACCGTCTACTAAACGTTTATTGAGATGTAAATAGATTGTAAAAGCTTCCTTATCATATTCCCAAGTTCCTTCAATATAATTCTTTTTATTTGGATACTCACCTTTACCATACGTTTCAAATGTCTTATCACCTTTTAAAATGAGTGACATATTGAAACCGTCTGTTCCTTGGAATCCCCAATTACCAATTAATTCCGTACCATCTTTTACATTCTTCATAACATTATCTGTATTAATTCCAGCTTTCTTATCTAACTCTTTCAAATCTTTCATTGATACTGTACCGTCACCGATTTTAATATCCCCTTCAAGATCTTTAAATGCCTTAAGCCAGTATATATCTCCTTCTTTCACTAACTTTTCAGATTTATCTATTAACTCTTTATCAGTCTTATCACCTTTTTCTCTTTTTTCTTTTCTGGTGAATACTTCATTTATTAAAGAAAAAGACTCTCTAAAATAACTAATTGCTTTTTCAAAATCTTTTTGTTGGTTTACATACTCTGCAGGGGGATCTATTGACTCAAATTTATCTAACACTTTATTTAATTCTTTCACACTATCTACTATATCTGATTTCTTTTTCTTACCGTCAAAAACCTCTCTTGTAATATTGTTATGCTCCGCAAACAACTTATCAAACTCTACTCCTAATTTATACACTTTATTAGGATAGTCTTCCTTTGAAACTTTTTCTTTCTTACTATTAGACTTCGATTCTTTTACTTTAGACTCTTCCGTTTTCTCCTGTTTAGAAGTGTTCGTTTTCTCAGAAACTCCACAACCAAATAACAACATGACCGGAACTGCTACCCCTAGTAGTTTCTTTGCATTCATGACTGATTTCTCCTTCTACTTGAATAGATTACTCTTGCTATACCCATCCTCTTTTTTTATCTTGTAATTAAAGTTACAATCGCAATAACTCCTAGAATCGGTCCCCAATATTCCATTTTTATAAAAAATAATGAGTGCTTTTTGTTAAACATAACTTTTTCACCAGTTTCGGCATCTATATAAACTTTCCCATCTGGCTTATTAATATATTTACCTAAATACCAAGACATAACCCCTGATATAATAAACATTACCGCCATTGGCCAACTATGGTCTTGAAAATATGTAGCGTCCCCCGTTATAGATCCAAAGATAGCCTTACCCAAAAGAGTATTAATAATTACAATAATTGCGACTAAAAAACCCCAACCAGACCAAATAATCATCTATTTCTCCTCCTAAAGCGTACAACTTTGTACTTTATGTTAATTTGAACTGCAAACGAAAATGTTTAAAAAACCGAATATTCAGACGTTAATAATTATATTTAGCTTACATTCGATTCTAACTTTAATGTCCTAAATGCAAATGAACCAGATATAATTTGTAAAATTGTCGGAATAAGTAAAAAGAATAATGACATAAACAACATAACTATAGGAATCACAATCATACAAACTCCATAAACTTTATTATTAACCTTGTTTACTAAACACGATAAAATGAACAACCCTATTTGAACCGTTAAAATAATAGAGTAATAAGCTAAAAGTTCGTAATCAACCCCTTCCATAATATTAAACGCTACAACTATTAATATTATGGAAATAATAATTCCCAAAATGCCACCAATTAAACCTAATACAAATTCAGGCGTTCTTTTCAATTCAATCCCCCTTTTATGAACCACTAACTGCTTGTATATTTTTCCCATTCACCATCATACCAAATATTCATTGGAAAAACTATACATACTTTTCATTCTTCCTTACAGTGACCTTCTTACCATTATAGATAGCTTGTAGCAGTCACAAAATCAAAACCTTCAAAATTACTAACCGGTTTCGATACTTTTAGAAAGTAGACATACCCCTTGAATACAATTAGTATTAACACATGAAATACGAAAGGCTTAAAAAGGCTTTCACATGAAGAAAGGAAGTTGCACAACTATGGATTTTAAAACAGTTATGCAAGAACTTGAATCTCTAGGTAAGGAACGAACGAAAAAAATATACATATCTAACGGTGCGCATGAGCCAGTATTCGGAGTAGCTACAGGTGCTATGAAACCAATCGCTAAAAAAATAAAATTAAATCAAGAGTTAGCTGAAGAGCTTTATGCCACAGGTAACTACGATGCTATGTACTTTGCAGGTATTATTGCCGATCCAAAAGCTATGAGTGAGTCTGATTTTGATCGCTGGATAGACGGGGCATATTTTTATATGCTATCCGATTATGTGGTGGCAGTAACTTTATCAGAGTCAAATATCGCACAAGATGTTGCTGATAAATGGATTGCAAGTGGGGACGAGCTTAAAATGTCTGCCGGATGGAGTTGCTACTGTTGGCTTTTAGGAAATCGCAAAGACAATGAATTTTCCGAAAGTAAAATTTCCGATATGCTTGAAATGGTGAAAGATACAATTCATCATTCTCCAGAACGAACAAAATCCGCTATGAATAATTTCCTAAACACCGTGGCAATATCATATGTACCACTACATGAAAAAGCAGTCGAGACTGCAAAAGAAGTTGGTATAGTTGAAGTCAAACGTGATAATAAAAAAAGCAGTTTGCTAAATGCTACAGAGAGTATTCAGAAAGAACTTGATAGAGGAAGACTTGGTTTTAAGCGTAAGTATGTAAGATGTTAAAGAAATTCATACCTAGGTGTCAATTCGAGAAGGATTGACACCTTTTTAATTAAGGTTATTCAACTATTAGATAAGCTCAATAACTTCATTAACAGGTTCACTAAACATATCAGGATTTTCATTTTTTATTTCCAATTGGTAGTATCATTTTTTCACCTTCTTGATGTATTTATAACTTTTTACATTTAGTTGAGCTACTAGTTGTTTTTTTATTTTCTCCCATAAAACATCTATTAAAGCTTTCCGTTATAATAAAAATCACTCCTTAACAGAGTGTCATAGAATGATTCATCACATATATCGTTTTCTTATACGACTACATGTCCATAAAAATACTTTTTACCAATCTTCCATTCTTTCTTTGTTAGAACATCGATATATGACATCAACTCTCTATTTTTTTCATCTGTTATTATCGTATCGTATTGAATTGGACATTTGATTCCACTCCAAATTGATAAAACGGAAGGTATAGTAACAACATTATAAGTAGTTCTATCTCTTAAAGAACTCATAACTTCCGAAACTAACTCCTTTGCCAAATCTCCAGGAAAAGATAGCCTAGTACGATAATAGTATTCTTGCGTATCATTATTTTCGATAAAATCAGAATAAGCTTCATTAAATTCTTCTAACGATACTTCATAATACTCGTCCTCAATTCCAAGCATCCATGAAAGTTCATTTCTTATAGCTTTTTCAACAAAGGTATCTTCCCACTCTTCTAGTAACGCTAAAAGATATGGTACTACATGATATGAAAGAGTTTCACCAGCACTTACTACAAAATTATGAACTCCATCCTCTGAAGCACTTGAAAGGAATTTCAAATTATTCGTTTCTAATAAATCATCGTGAGTAGCTACTGAACAAAATAGTCTAGTGCATAAATGTAAAACAAGCTCATTTCGAGTACTATTCATAAGTTCAATTAGTAACCCCTTTACAGAGAAATCACCTAGCTTTAACAATTCATTAATTAAGATAAAGCATTCTTTCTCTGTTGCACTATCCCTTAAGTTAGACTTAAGAGTTTCAATTGTATGATTAGAAACTTCTCCATACCAAATATCTTTTTTTAAATGCTCTAAGTCCATCATTCTCTCTCCTTTTATTGCTGCTTACATTTATACGAACCATTTCATATGAATAATATTATTAATCATGTAACTTATTTAAAAACTCCGTAAAATTATTAGAAATATAGAATACATTTTCTCTTGCTCGTTCCTCTGCTGCTTCTTCCGTAATCCCTTCACTTTCCATCAAAGTTTCCTTTTCCCATGCTCCCTCATGTTCCCAAAAAACGACAATTGGATCTTCTTCATGATTTTTATAATCAAAGCAAATTAAATTTCCTGCTGGGTCAAATGCGAATGGAATCAATGCACTCGGTAATGTGTCATTGTAATCATTGAATATCTCAATAATATTTTCATCATCATCCATATCATAAGTTAGTAATGTACCAAAAACTTTTCTCTTCCCCTCAACTTCAAATACTTCTGGACTAACATGTGCTCCGTTATTCTTCATTACACATTCTATATAATCTAAAGGGAAATGAATGCCCAACTCTTTTTCCACGTTCTTTACATTTTCTCGCAATAAAGGCTTATCTGGTAATCTCCATTCTACTTTATTCATCTCCTAACCCCCCACTGAATCTCCTCAAGTCTTTTTCTCATTTATATTTGTTTGTTCGCGCCATAAACATACTTCTATATTTCGATACCTCTTCACATTTCCTATACTCTTTCTACGACTATCTCTCACTCGAATTACAATTCGTTATTTTATTAACATTCAACATTTTTAATATAGTGCTTATTACTTATTTAAACCGCTACTGAATTTTTCCGCATATAATATATCGAATTCAGTTAGTTCTATTTTTTGTTCTACAATATTCCCTTGTTCATCATACTTTTTAAAAGTCATTTCACGTCCCGCAATACATTCAGACTCATGCTTCTTCATTCCATTTTGAAAAAATTCAACACAGTGCCCTTCAACCGCGCTTCTATTCATATTACTGATTCTTTTTATATTTCCATCCATATAAAACTCCACATACTCTCCTTGTTTAACACCATTTTCTACATAGAAATAACATTCTATATTTCCATTCTCATAAACATCATAAGCTAAGCCAGTAAACAATTTTTCTTTACCATCATCCGCACACTCTACTATTCCTAACCCATAAGGTCCCCCATATTCTAAACATTCTTCAAACTCAAGGCCATTCTGTATTATATACTCCTTCGTTAACACATCATTTAACATTTTCAATCCTCCTTTACAATATTAGCTAATGTTAGTGATGTTAAAATTAGTATGTAAAGGAAAGTTTTTATCGTAATATACTTCTATTTTTATTATGTAATTTCTACATACAATGAGAGGTATTTTCTAATATTTGTTTATAACGTACGCTACCCATATCATAGGTCTTTCAATGGTCAAAATTCATTTACTTCTCACCATGTTTCATATTTGCTTTAGAGCAGTCCGCTTCACCAAATCTACAATCTGCAATATGTATTTTCTCTAAATTACAGCTTCTGAAATCAGCAAACTCAAAATCACAATCAAAAAACGATGCTCTCATACTTGTTTTGCCATAATATCCTCTGCCATCACCTCTGACAAATCAAAAAATAAGGTCTACATTGCTCATATCTAGCCCATCTATTATTTCATCATTGTATTGAGATCGATTTAATATTTCCATGACTCTTATTCTATTATTCTCATTCATAACTGCGTTCCCTTTTCATTTATCTTGTTAAATAATCCTTCCAGGCAACATTCGGAGAAAAAGATACTCCCATCCGATCCTCATCAAAGCTTGGTAGAGCCATTACTTGAGCTGGTTCTAAATATTTCATTGCAGATAGCCAACTATCAAGCAACAAATCCATATCAGATTCTAAAGGGTTGTGTAAAAGATCTATGCAAGTTCCACCCCAATTCAGTTCTGATACCACCCCTGGGCTATTTAATAATAATTCTTTATCAAACATGTCTAAAATATGACCACTCAAATATGTTCTAGCTCCTAATCCTAATGGACCATTCGGAAGAAACCTAACTGGTATGGGTTGAGAAGATATTTCCATCCACATTTGTAAGCGCTCGCGTTCGGTATTCCATGGATAGGACAATGGCCAAAAAATTTGAGTTACTCCAATACGAGGTTTCGCGATTTCTGCGATTTGATCAGATAACTCAATAAAAGCAGACCATAATTTTTTAGGTATCGACTTATGAAACTCAAAGTTTAAAAACGAACGATGACTCCAGTTAACTTGAAAACTTCCTGTGTAGTTCACAGACTTATCACGATACAAGTGAACTTCAGATACTCTACGCTCTGAAATTACTTTTTCTAAAATTTCCTGACGGTTATATTCTATCTTTACTGTTTCACAGTTCCCCCAATGAGTAGGAGTAAATTTCTCATTTGACTCAAATACATGCAAAAGACGCCCCAGTATCTCTTCTTCATTAAAAGATATTGTTGGATACATTGTAATAAAGAAAAAATCAGGTTTCATGTAAATTCTCCCTTCAATATATAATTTTAACATTTAAATACATATTTTCTGTTATTTTCACATATTTTTTCTGATTTTTAAATTCACTCCTCAATCGCCTAATGAACTAACAGATCCCCTTAGTTATTTTTCATTTTGCACAGTATGTATTAATTACGCACAAATAAAAAAACTACAGTCTAGTATATCACTGTAGATTCTTACATTTACTCTTCTTGATAATGCACTATATCATAGGGATAGTGTGGTGTCTCTTTCAAAACTGCATTATCTTAAGTCTATTTATAGTACTTAATGCATCTTTCTTGGAAAAGGATTCTATCATCAAACAGCACTTCTTCTTGCAGAAACTTTATTATATCCTCTATTTTCGCAATGAATAATGTGAAAAAATCGCCCGAATTAGGATATGAAAATAGTCCATACCCCTTTGGTGACAGTATTTTGTTGGCCAATTCAATCTTTTCAGGTAAATATTCATAGTTAAATGCTTCTAATTTCTCGAGTTCTTCTTGTGTCGCTAATTCAATTTGGTTTGTAAATTCGTAATCAAGCATAAAGTTGACAATTTCTTGATATTGCTCACCTTTATAGTCAACGTATAAAAACAGTTTCGTCATCAAACCATATTTTAATAGATCTTCATGTAAGCCATAACCTCCTTGCTCCTTCAAAAACGTTTCCAAATCCTCACTATCGGGAAATATACTCTGCGCTATACCTTGATTATGCATATTAGCTTCCTCCTTTTTTATTAAAATAATTCTCCATGCTTGTTAGGAATATATTCCGGATAGTTTTTACGATAAAATTGATCAATCATCTGAAGCACAGGATCCCATTTAGGATATGGCTCACGTTCCCCAAATACCATTCTCGCTTCTGGAGTATTCATCAGAAAATTATCAATTTGAGTAGGTACTGGCAACCCTAGTTGTTTCCTTACATGAATTAAAAATAAGATTTCAACAGGATAAAACCCATATCTGAAATCGCCAAATTCACCTAGTTGTCCGATTTCAGAAACTAATGCAGAATGATAATGAGCCATTATTGAAATTAGATGTTCTATTTCTTCTAAATCATCAGTCGCCCAACGTCCCAACACTTCATCATACATGTTAAGGTCTTCAGGAATTAAATCGCATCGCAGCTTAGCTTCCTTAAACTTATTTTTCACGATTAAGTGCAATTTTTGATTTGTTCCCATGATGGTTTTATTTTTATATTGCAAGTACAGCTCTAGCAAAAACCAAATATGTCTATTCTCTTCATTAGCATCTATTAAATGTCCACAGAAGTGATGAACCATAAAATCATATAATATATTCTCTTCTTTCTCCCATCCATACATTGCAAAATGAACTATTGTGAGGGTGACTTCTCTAAACGTATATCCCAAAATCATCTTTGGATACCTGATTGTATAGAGATCCTGTCCCATGCACTGGTAAAATAAGACTTTCTGCATGTTCTTTAATCCTTCTACATTGTTTCCATCGTTTATTAATACATCGTTTTTCCATAGTGACAAGTGATATGAGAAAATTTTGCTTAAATTTATTAATAAGATGTGACCTTTCTCTATTTCATTTTGCTCAACAATCTTCTCAATCTTATTTTTACTGACATTATACTTATCTTTAACATCTTCAAATTTGATTCCATCCACAAAATTTTTGCTATATCTTTTAAAAGCCATTTCTAACTTTTTTTGATTCATAACTGCATCCTTCCTATGAATACATCTATTTTCTTCTTTAACCTTTCCCCTTAATTCACTCTCACCTTCAACGAGCTCATATATTTCTATACAATTTGTATTATCTATTCATATAACTTATCACCAGACACACTTTTTGGTTCAATCCAAACCTCGCATTTACACAGTGCATCTTTTTCAGTAAATTAAAGCAATAGAAACTATCTTTAGTTTTTCCTCTTCTCTTATTTTTTCCCACAACTGTTTGCTAAGTGAACATGTTCATTAAAAATGTTGTTGTTAATTTGTTTTTCATATTTCTTTAATTCTTCATTGATTTTACTGCCAGTTTTACTTTCAAAACTTTTCTCTAATTCTGCTGCTATATCTCTTAGACTTGTTTGTAATTCATGAAATGTCCCTATATTTTTTTGAAGAGCATATGTATCTTCTTTTATAATGTCTATTGATTTAAACCCTACTTCTGTTTTTAACATCATACGCTGCATTTCTCTTTCAATCTGTTTTTTAGCAGCTTGTAACTCCTCAACAACCTGACTCGCTAAATCTCCTGTCACATTTTCGATTTGCTTTTCTATCTTTTTAATTTCCCCCATAAAATCCATCATATAATTATCTCCTTATCTAAACTGAAAATTCCCCGCTAATTGATTATCTTTATCCCTAAGTGAATTTGCTGCATCACTAATTTCATCCCCAAATCTACTTAAACTTTTTTGTTCTTTTCTTAAAAGATGAATTAATTCTTCTGCCATGTGTACATCGTGAAAATAGTCATTTCCACCTTCTTTCGTTTTAGCAATTCGTGAGATGGCTTCATCTATTTCGTATGCTTCTAATAGATGATATTTCCCACCTGGCCCTGTTTCATATTTTAATTGACTTTTCAACTTTTGAACCGCTTCAGCTTCTCTTCTTTGAAACTCTTCTATATTTTTTGCTATATCTGATAATCGATTACTGAGCATTTGAATTTTTTGTGCTTGTCTTATAATATCTTCAGGTTCTAATTTTAATAGGGGGCTTCCATTTGAATGAAATGCTCCTCTAAATGTATCTCTACCGTGTCCTTCCATAGTTAAACGTGTAAAAAAATCTTCTTTTGTATCATTCTGTCTCACTGTAAATTGCTTACCAATTAGAGGTGCACCGAATTGAGTATGGTTACCAATTGGGTCATTCTCATGTGTATAATCCGTAGCTTTGTTTTCCATTTCCCCTCTATCTACTCGTTTTTTCGCTTCAGGACTTAGCAAACGATAAGGGTTTGGTGCAGCCCATGTAGTTGCATAAAAATTCCGTTCCGAAGCAACATAATCAGCTTCTGCGCCTCCTTTACTATGCCCTGTAGCATGCACATAAGTTGGCTGATATGTTTCATTTACTTTATCTACCCATTCCAATCCGGTATTAAAAGATGTTGCAAAATCTGGTTTTACTGTTTGACTATTACTTGGAGTAATTACTTTAGAATGTGTTTTAATTCCAAACGTAATTTGATCGATATCTGTTTCGAAATCTGCTAATTGCTTAGGCTCTGTTCCACGAAATGCAAATACTATAGTTTCATAGTGAGTTTTATTCTCTTTATAATCATTTTTCGGTACCACTGCAATAGCTTGTAATCCATTTTTCACTTTTTGACAATCTGCATCTATTGATTCTATAACAACCCATTTTTTACCATTAACACCTTTTATTTCTACACCTTTGTGCAAAAATTTATCATCATACACTTTATCTGATAGTTCGAAGTAATCTTCATCTGTCGCAATTGAATTCTTTTTAAATTCACTCATATCTTTCAACTCATTTCATGGTATATTTTAACTATATTCAAATACAAGGGGATTTTTTATGAAGAAAAAATTAGTAATTATTTTATCCATTATTTGTATTATAGCAGGAGGATTTTTTACTTTGGAATACTTAAAACATAAAGAAAAAGAAGAATTTTTTTGGAAAACACAAGAAACAAGAGTAGAAAAGTATATTCATTATAATGTTAAAGATGTTAAATCGATTACATTTATAGAACATAAAATAAGTCCAATGGGAATTCCGTCTATAGAAGGATATATAAATGATGATAAAGATCTATGGTTTGATGCTAGTATCAGTACTACAGAAAACTTCGAAGATAAATTTTCACGTTCTGGAGAACTAGGAAAACTTATAAAAGACCCTGAAAAATCCGTATCCGAAATTGAAGAGGAAGAGAAAGAAAAGAAAAAAGAATAGTCTCTGCACTATTCTTGTCTATCCCATTTTAAAAAGAATGTAATGGTAAGTTTTTTATAAGGGGCATTTCTAATGAAGAAAGTAGTTATTTTGATTGTGTCTGCTTTGTTACTCATAGCAGGAGGATTTTTTACTTTGGAATACTTAAAACATAAAGAAGAAGAGGAAAAGTTTTGGAAAGTACAAGAAACAAGAGTAGCAAAATATATTCATTATAATGTTAAAGATGTAAAATCTATTACATTTACAGAACACGAAACTAGTCCTATGGGCGTTCCTCATATAAAAGGATATATAAATGATAATCAAGAATTATGGTTTGATGCCGGTCTTAATAGTAATGATAATTTCGAAAGGAAATTGGGGCGTTCTGGAGAACTTGGACAACTTATAAAACAGCCTGAAAAATCCGTATCCGAAATTGAAAAGGAAGAGAAAGAAAAGAAAAAAGAATAGTCTTTGCACTATTCTTGTCTTCCCTATCCAATTTTAAAAAGAATGTAATAGGGGCATTTCTAATGAAGAAAGTAATTATTTTAATTGTATCTGCTTTGGTGCTCATAGCAGGAGGGTATTTTACAATGGAATACTTAAAACATAAAGAAATAGAAGAAAAGTTTTGGAAAGCACAAGAAGTACGTGTAGAAAAGTATATTCATTATAATATTAAAGATGTGAAATCTATTACATTTACAGAACGTGAAACTAGTCCTATGGGCATTCCTAGACTAAAAGGGTATATAAATAATAACCAACAATTAGATTTTGTAGCTCGTATTAGTACTACAGAAAATTCCGAAGATAAATTTGACTGCTCTGCGGAATTAGGAAAACTTATAAAAGATCCTGAAAAGTCTGTTTCCGAAATTGAAAAGGAAGAAAAGAAAAAAATCCAAGAGTAGTCTTTACGATTACTCTTTTGTTTTCCTATAAAAAATAAAACAAAAGTTGATTATTTGTAATATAGTAATAGCCATTTAACTATCTATAAGATAATTTTTTTATATTTGATAACCATATGCCTATCAATCCCATTATTTTAGTCTTATTTTTTTTTCCAATCTTTATTATCTCTCATCTATCTTACGTTTTATGTATGCAGCGATTTCTATTCTCTTGTTTAGCTATGTCTCTTACATTTGCAGAAACATGAATTATTCAACCGAAGATTTATAATCACTCTTTACATTTTTTAACCCTTCTATTACATTATTTATTCTTATCGATAAATCTTTTATTTCCTCTACTGTCAATTCACCTTCTGCCTCTTGAAGATTAAACATACTTAGCCTCTTTGTTATACCTTTAATACGCCCAACAAAAACCATATGATGATTGACTGCTATTTCTCCTATGGCAGTATCAACGATAACATCTTCAATCTTTCCTACATTATCAAATTCATCCGCTAGTTTTGCTATAGCATATCGATACCCTCTCTCTTCATCTAATAACTCTTCGTACGCCTCCCGAATTGCATGAAATAATTCATCATACTCCCAATCTTTCATACATCCTCCCTCAAAAAAATCCCCACGCTTATGTGAAAATAATCTTTCAACACAAATATGAGGACTTCCTTATTTCATTACTATACTTTATACATTTTATTCGTTAGAATCTTCGTCTTTCAATTTATATACTCTATCTCTTTTCTCATCACTTTTGACAAAAATAAGCTTTTCTTCTTTAACAAACCCTTCTAATAGTAAGCATACTTGCCCATATGCTTTAGGCTTATTCGTTGTGAATCTTTCATCTGATATTTTACCAGCTCGTATTAATTGTTCGCATAACTCAAGTGCACTTATTTCTTCAGAATTAATTAATTCTAAAATGTCCTTTTGTAAGGGCGATAAAGGTACGGGAATCTCAGCTACCTCTACCTTTCCTCGTTTGTTTTCTTCTTCAAATAAATCTTCGAATGAAATTTGATTCATACTTCTTTTCCTTTCTAACGATTGATTTGTATAACATGAACTGAATCCTATAGCGTATGTATTATTATGTATCACTTACCTTTTTTCAAAAATCTCAAACTCATGTACATCGTTTCATATAGTATATTTCGATTATACCAAATATACGTTCTGTTTTCTATTGTAGAATTCGTTATAATAGGGATGAAAGTAATAATGAACATTTTCTCGTTGTTAATTGTATACTCTCTGTAAAAAATAGAAATATAATCTGTAAATTTGTATAATAAAATAGTACGAGTGAAATTTTATTATAGAAAGGTTCTGGTAACATGTTAGGTATTCATGTTGAAAAAACAAAAGATGAACTAATTATTTCATGGCAATTCTCTAAAATTCATATTCCATTATGTGAAATCACTGAGGTAACGGAAGATAATACATATGCTGGTGTTGAAGAAAAAAGCGTAATCCGAATTGGAACAGCATATGGTACAACTGATCGTATTTTAATTAAGACAGTAAAGCAAAATTATTTACTATTCACTACTAATAGAGTATCCATTTTAAATAAAATAAAAGCTTAATTGTTTTTCTTCCTATATTTAAATGTTAAACACCTACATTCTATTATAGGAAACGCTACAAAAGATTCGTTGATTACTCCTGCTCCTAATTCGGAAGCGTATGGTGAAACTATATAACACAAACACCCTAACTCTTCGCTAGGGTGTTCTTAGTTTTATCTATAATACAGTAGTTCTACAATTCTTATTTATTTTTATGAACTCCTTGTAATTGACTAAGAACTTCATTGGCAGTGATTTCAAATCTTTTCGGGTTATTAGTAATAATTTCATTAAGTAAATCAATTACTTTTAGTTGTATATCATAATTCATTCCTACAAGCACTTTAGCATACTCACTTCTATACAAATCATCATTTAAAATTCTTTTATTTAATAGCATTGCCCACTCTTTTGCACTCTCAACCATTTTTGGTAAAGCTTTAGGCATCTCCGTTAAATATTTTTCCATTTCAAAACTTTCAATAAAATGAACTAGACCAAACATAACCTCTTCCGCTTGTGTTTCATCCTCAAATACTATACACAACTCTTGAATAAGCTCCTTAACAGTACAATCTGCTAAATTTTCTAGTGCATTGTCAAACTCTTCACATTCCGATTGATTTTTTAAAAATCTACAACTATATAGTCTCTTAACCTCAGATTGATAGTCCATATACATTTCTCCTTTTAAATGAATTGGGTAATTAAATTAATATGATCATAAGTTTTCAATCTTTATAATCCGCTTAACCCAAGAAAAGGAACAAACCCGAAACATTCATTATACGTAGGGGTTCCACGCTTTTCTATTACCTCAATATATGACCTCAAATGTACATTTTTAAATATTCAGCAATTTTTTGTCCTCTTTCAGTAGCAAATTCATAAGCTCCCATATCTTTCATAATCTTTCATAGTATCCCCTGTATACTTTACAGTAATATCAATACCATTCTTTACAATATTAAGATGCCTATCATAAATTGCTGAGAATAGTGAATTTCTATTTGGATCACTAACATCTAATATTGCACCATTATCAAATAAGTACTCAACAATAGCCATCTCACCAAAAACTGCATCATTTATAATCATTTTTAACTCTCCCTATTTACTCCCTTGGATTCATATCGATTTCTCTATTCGTATGAAAGCTACCCTCTAACATTAACTGTTTTTTCCAGTCACTTCTATACTCAGTATAGTACTATCAATTGCTAATTTTCCAACGAGTTTTTCCGCCTTACCGTATGGAAATTTCTCTACTAATATATAAGGAAGATTTTTTGAACCCTTTAGCAAATCAATTGCGGAAATCTCAAGCCCTAATACGTTCTTTATTCTTATTAAATCTTTCAAACCTTCACTAGGGGTTTTCACTAACACTATATTACAAATATCAGATGACTTATGTATTGTTTTCTGTTCTATTTCACTTACACAACCACTATTCACCCATTTTTTAAAATCAGCGGTAATTACAGTAGCATGACTTGGATTCATGTCCCCAGAATCAATTACTAACACCTCTTTTTCCTCTGCATGTTGAGCCATTAAAAATACATTACCGCCACCGTCATCACCAATTGCGACATACCCCATTGCATACTCATCTACTTCCCAAACCTCGTTCCTTTCTGCAATATGCTCCGTACCATAAATAAGTAACCCACCACCGATTGAAAAGCCATTTGTACATCTCAATAATTCCTTATATGCATTAGGTAATGTAACATTCATACAATTTTCTACTGCTTGAATTTCAATATCACTCGCTGCTGACTTTTCTATCAAATCTGGAATATTAGATAGATTAATCATTTAATAATCCCTCCTAAACTATCAAGATATTTAAACGTATTGCCTGTCATCTCTCTATAATCGTTTCACAATAGAGTTCATTAAATCATAAAGTATGTCGGTATGTAAGCCTTCATTTTTCATTTGGTAAGTAGATAATCATTTTCCCTTCCATGTACTCACCTTTCCATCCACAAGGCCATCCTCCCATTTTATACACCTTAAATACCTTTTCATAAAAATTATCCACTTTTCCATTTACTAAACGATTTAGTGCACACATCTCAAGGTCTCTTTCTACTTCCTCAACTAACTTAGTATTTTCACCATACTTCATCCCTGTAGCCACCTTCCGCGTCCGTCGTCCTTCGTTCTCATTCTCCGTACTGTATTCACTTATGGATATTCTTTTGAATTTCATTGATTTTTTGTAAGTATCTTTACTCATGCAGAGCTGCCTCGGAACCCCATTGCCCTCGCTTCGAAATAAATTCTAATCAAAAACAACTCTCAATCCTCAGTTTTACAATAAATAAAAAGAATCCATTTTGAAAAAAGATTGAGCAAAATGGATTCTTCTTCAGCAGATTTTTTGTTTCGACTTTATAAGAATTCGAGCATTTTCTGCCTGTATCGCTCCATCATTGTGCCTGATTGTTCTCGCTAAAGTAAAGAGGCATTATTAAACTTTCTTAATATACTCATACACTTCTTTAGGTTTTATATTAAGCATGTGGGCAATTTCCGTTATTTTCTTTCCTTCTTCCTTCATCTTTTTTACTTTTCTCTCCATTGTTTGCTCATATTCTTCTGCGATATCAAATAATGGACTTAATAAAGAGTGCCATATTTCAAAATCAGTAAATTTATTTCTTTCTAAAAACTCATTTAACAATATATCCAATTCTTTAGTTAGTATCATTCTTTTACCTTCTAACACTTGTTTCTCAGTTAGAAAATCACCTATATCTTTCATAAAATTAATAAATGATTCCATGGAATCTGCAAGAAAATCGCCACCACTCCAACTATCCATCCCGTGCATGAGTGAAGATATAGGGTATCCTTCCTCACTTAAGTCAATAATAATTGGATCTCCACACATAGTTTCATATGCAATAACAATCCAATTTGCATCCCAAGTATCTTCCTCATCGGTTACAAGGGAGTTTCCGTCGGTGTCAATGCTGTATCCTACTTGAAATTCATCTAATTGCTCAAAAGAACATACATCAAAATTCACATACTCTCTAATTTTTTTATGCTCTAAGTTCATAAGTTCTAAATTTCTCTTTACCTCTACTTTTTGATGATAAGAATTAAATTGTATCATTGTCATTTTTACTCCATCCCTATTATTACATTAAACTTCTAATCTTCATAAATTACCGATCCCATATACTTCAGGCTTCTACCATCCAGTTTTGCTTCTTCAACAAGTTCTTCATATTCAAAATCATATAACCTAATGATAGTATTGTATTGTTCTTCTAAATTTTCACCATAAAATTCTATAAGTTCACTTATAATTGATTCAGAATACGAAGCATTCTGTAGTAATTCAGACAAAGAAGATGTAACATGATTATATGTACATTCTAATAAGTCTTGGTTATACTCAATGAAATCTATTTGAAAGTCAGTCATAAAACGTGAAGGGATTCTGTTCCCCTCATTATCATATTTTATTTCTACATACTTTTAAAGCTTCATTTACATTAATAGCCTTTTAAATAAAAAAACTGAAAGAGGATTAATCCACCTTCCAGTTTCTTCTTTCATTATTCTATCGGCCCCATAAATTGAGTAATTAAATAAACATGCTCGATAAGTTTGACTTTTTGTAAGTTTTCTACTTTTTCTGGTCCACCTAGTGCAAGTAAAGGTGTGTAACCAAAACATTCATCTATTTCAAGCTTTCCGTATGTATTTAATGCCTGCTGATAATGCTTCCAATCCAATACTTTCTCTAAAAAATAATCATCTTTCGTATTTTTAAAGAAAAACTTGAATTTTCCAGCTACTACATCTACCGTACCTTTTCGATACTTAAGTAATAATAAATAGTTATTTTCCCACACAAGAATATCTCCCATACCTGTTGTAAAAATTGGGATAGCTTCTTCATAACGGATATAACTTTCCTTTAATATATCTAAATATTTTTCTGGGTTTATTGCTCTTAAGTATCCATTTAACATACTCCCAAACCCATAGCATTTCCATAAATCTATTATTTGATTTGGAATTTTCCCTGTATACTTTTCAATAACCTCTGTTGATGGTTTTTCGAAATATATAAAATCATTTATATTTTCCATAGTATCCCCCTACTCCGATTTCAATCTAACATAAAGATATGTCAATTTTTTTCTTCCTCTAATACGGTGTCAGCAACTCGTCTAATTTCCTTATCCACATTACCAATCCTGCTTTTCCACTGCGAACCTATTGATGAATTAATTCTAGAATCACCCATGCCAGTTATTTTTAATGGATTTCCACCCGCAATTTGATCTGGGTCATGTAATGTAGCTTTATCCTTTATCCACTTTAAAGCTTGCTCTTCTGCTTCCCTAAATGAAAAACCTTCTTCCATAAATTCATCAATTTTATCTTGCACAGCTTGTTTTCGTGTTAATCTTTGAGCTGAATTTGTTTGTTTTGATCTCCCATATTTTAAAAATTAGTTCCGATTCTAAATAAACTCATAAACTGTCAATTTTCCCAGTCCATCTTCTTGGTTTTTTAATTGTCGTATAAACTCATCTTCATTATGTTTCCGATTACGTTTAAATTCGATTCCAATTTCGTCAGTACGCGAGCTATTATTACCCACTCCGCTAGTTTTATTACTTCCTTCTAATTTACTATGCCCATGAGCAAGTTGATAAACGTCATCCTTAGTTACCGTACTTGCCTTTGAAAACTTTCCAGTTACTTCTCCAACAGTTGAAGGAAGCTTCACTCCTATTCCAGTATCCACCATCCTAACCGCTACTGGAATAGGAGTATTTTTCATAGCATCTAGTGCATTCTTTAAAGTCTTATTTTCCCTAGGCGATTGTACCACATTATTTCTACGCTAAAACACAAAAAAGCGCTTGTTGCCTCAAATAGACAATCAAGTGCTTTAAGTTCATATGTTTTTAAGTAGCATAAATTTGTAAGATTTATAAGATCTGTAAGTTTTGTATTAACAGTACGACACCTTTTACATGCCATGACAACTACTACGCTAAAACTTACGAGCTTGTACGAGTTCTTTAGTTTAATATATATTCCATGTAATTATATTCATCGCCATGTAAAATGTCATCTCGCCTAAGCTCGTACTTCGTTTTCTATTCTATCATTGCACACAGTACTCCATGATGGTACAACCATCATGGAGTATGTATTTTCAAACACCCTATTATTTTTTTATCTACTTCACATAAACTTTGTTTTTCATTGATTTATATATGTGTTAATGTGTTTCGTTATCATATTCGCTTGTAGAATATAAATTAAGTAGTAAGTCTAAGTCATTTGAACGAATCCTATATCTCTATTTACCTAGTAATAAAATATCTATTTATTCTATTATTGTACTGCCCCCATAAAACTAGTAATAATAAGAATATGTTCCTTTAATTTGACCTTTTTTAAGTTCTCTACTTTTTCTGCTCCACCTAAACCTAATAGAGGTGTATAACCAAAACACTCCTCGTAATCTAACTCATTATATTGTTTAAGCGCTTCAGGATAAGGTTGCCAAGATAAATCTTCATCTCTAAATTCTAAATCAGCAATATTTTGAAAGAAAAATTCAAATGTAAACATAATGGTCTTTACTATACCATACCTGTAATTAAGTAATCTAACATATCCATCTGACCAAATAACCAAGTCTCCCATACCCGTAGCAAACAATACTATTGAATCCTTATATCTTTGACTACTCTCCTCCAAAATCTCTTTAAATTCCTCTGGATTTACACTTTTAAAATACCCTTGCATAAATGTACCAAATCCATAATTACTCCATAAATTTATTATTTCATTAGGTACTACATGTTTATACTTTTCAATGATTTCACTCGGAACTTTATTATGCAACTTAAAATCTTTTAAATATTGTTCCATCTAAACTCCTCCTCTAATGTGTTAATTTTACATTCAAATAAGTACTTTTTAGTTGTTCTGGTGTCATGTTTTTGGCTAATTCCTTAATTTGTTCATCAACAATATCAATCCTATACCGCCATTGACTACCTATAGAAGAATTAATCCTTTTATCTCCCATACCTCCTATTATTTCTACCTTTCCACCTGCTATCTGGTCAGGGTTGTGAAGTGCAGCTTGAGTATCTAGCCATTCCTTGGCTTTTTTCTTGGCATTTGATAACGTTAATCCTTCTCTTTGTAGTTCATTTACCTTTTGTACATAAGCTTCTTCTCTAGCAGCTTGTTGAGCAGCATTCCCTTCAATAGCTCGCCCCTGTGCTATGTATCTTTCACGATTTTTTAAATACTCATCCACTGTAAGCTCATTCATACCTTTTTCTTGGTCTTTTAATTGTCTCGCAAACTCTTCTGAATCATGTTTTACATTTCTATTAAAGTTCACTTCAATTTCTTTTATTTTAGGTACATCATTTAAATGCTTACCATTACCCGTACCCTTAGCAAGTTGATAAGCGTCATTCTTAGCTACCGTACTTGCCTTTGAAAACTTTCCAACTACTTCTCCAACAGTTGAAGATTCTATATATGGACAAAAAAATCCACAGTGTAAAAGTTTATCACTGTGGATTCTTACATTTATTTTTCTTGGTAATGCACCATATCATAAGGGTAGTACGAAGTATCTTTCAAAGTTGAGTCATCTAATTTTAAAATTTTTACGATTGCTCCACTTTCAAAACTCCAGTAACCACTATAAATGTCATTTTTATTTTCATGTGCATCGTACCCTGTTTCCGAATAAGTTCTCAAGAAACTTTCACTATAATAATTGGCTTTGAATTATCTCGACCGCTTTCTAGTTTAACATACCCATCACTTGCTTTAGCCATTTCACTTTATTCTTTAAAAATCTTTCTCCTTCGCTCATAGAATCTAGTGAAATAGCACATACTATCTTAATTCTAATTTAAGTTGCTGTTTTAACAACTTCAATAATATCATGAAAATCTCGTGATAATTCTTCATTTCTACCATCTTTATACATGAAATACCCTTCCAATCCTCTATGAATAATAGCAAACATAGTAGGATGGAAATTTTTATCTGTGGAATTAATAAGAAACTGGCTAAATTGAACAGCAGACTCTAAAGAATAATTTAGTTTTTCGTTTAAAATCTGAATCATAGCACCTTGTATGTCAACAGGTTTAATATTTTTTTCGTGTCCTAATCCATTAAACATTCCAAAAAGGTATGCACCTAAGATTTGCTTTTCTTGTTCATCATTGATGTCTATTTTAAAAACCTTATATATGGTAGTATTTATAATATTCATACATTCATTAAGGAAATCTTTATTTTCTTCCAAAAAACTTCACTCCTTATCATATAACTTTTATATTTCCTTTAGGATATTCTCCAGTCCACCCACATGGAATATAACCATTTATATATATTTCGTATAAACAATTATAAAATTCAGACTCGCATACTAAAGAATAACTTTTATATAGTGCGATATTCATTATATCAAATAAAATTTGACTTTTCATGTTTTCTAAAAGTTGTCCTTCACTAATTAGAACAGACAATTTTTCATCAACAATAGGAATAATTTCCTTCTTTATATCCATCGCTAAATTATTCCAATTTTTATTATACATTTCTTTATAATTCTTTGATAAATGTGAAGTAACATCCCCTATTTTATCTAAACAAAGGTTCTCCCACTTTAATTGATTAATACTTTTACTAGCCAATTTTAAAGTTGGTACTATCTCAAAATCAACTTCTAATTTTCTAGTGTGTGATAAAAAATCAATTCTACATAAAGACTGCACGACTTCATTTTCTAATCTCACTTTACTTCCTCCATCAAGGTTTTGGTTTTGGTAAATTAATTCTCCCCGGTATTCTAGGCACGAAATCATCAGCCAAAAGACCAGCATTTATTTGTTGCTTAATCGCTTCTGAAACTGCTTTGTTTACTTGTGCTTCTGATAACCCTGCATTAATTAAAGAATCTCTCAATGCATTGTTATAGTCTGTTAAATTAGGCTTAAGTCCTGCTAGATCTCCATTTTTCCTGTAAATATTCCAAAAATCTTCTAAACTTTTATGAGCATTGTAATGGGGGCTATCTATATCTTTAAATATATTTCCTTCCAATTTTACAGAAAGTCCGTCATTTCTTGGGATATAGTCTCTAAAAGCAGCATCTTGATTCAAATGATGTGCTTGACCTGAAATTTCTTTATTTTTCCTCAGATTTTTGTATGAATCAATTAAGATATCATCGAATTCATTAGCCCCACTGGCTCCCTTACCAATATTATCCGTACTCTTACTAGCAAGAGAAGCCTCTACACCCTTAATCTTATCATCTATAATCTTATTACTTTCTGTATGATGCTTATTCACCCAGCTTTGGAGATCTGTACCACCTTGTTTAGATATTAGTAAGCCATTTCCGTCAACTTCAAAACTTGCCGATTTGGCTGTCCTATCATCTATGCTTTTGGCTATTTTTTCGCCAAATTGATACATCTTTTCATTTCCGGATTTCTCCATTTTAAGGCTCGCTAGTTTCAAACAATCAAGCATTATAGCTTTATTATCACGCAATGATTGTACCACAATATTTCTACGCTAAAACGCAAAAAAGCACTTGTTGTCTTTAATTGACAATCAAGTGCTTTAAGTTCATCTGTTTTTAAGTAGCATAAATTTGTAAGTTTTGTAGTAACAGTATGACGCCTTTTGTACATCATGACAAATACTATATTAAAACTTACGAGTTTGTACGAGCTTGTTAGTTTAATATACATTCCATGTGTTTATATTTATCGCCCGGTAAAATGTCATCTCGCCTAAGCTCGTACTTTATTTTCTATTCTATCATTGCACATAATACTCTATGATGGTACAACCATCATGGAGTATCTATTTTCAAACACCCTATTATTTTTTCTATCCACTTCACATAAAATTTATTTTTCATTCATCATTATATTTTTTAATCGTGTAATTTACTTAAAAAATCAGTAAATGTATCTGCAATGTAAAATACATTTTCTCTTGCGATTTTCTCTGCTTCTTCTGCCGTAATCCCTTCACTTTCCATCAGCGCTTCCTTTTCCCATGCATCTTCATGTTCCCAAAAAACAACAATTGGATTTTCTTCATGATTTTTATAATCAAAGCAAATTAAATTTCCTGCTGGGTCAAATGCAAATGGAATTAATTCTTTAGGTAATGTATCACTAAAGTCATTATATACTTCAACTATATATTCGTCACTATTTTCATCAAAAGATAATAAAGTCCCAAAAACTCTCTCATGATTATTCACATTAAATATTTCTGGTTCCACATT
The DNA here is from genome assembly GCF_011800505.1 of Bacillus sp. EKM501B. Classification (NCBI taxonomy): domain Bacteria; kingdom Bacillati; phylum Bacillota; class Bacilli; order Caryophanales; family Bacillaceae; genus Bacillus; species Bacillus sp. EKM501B. The sequence goes on from NZ_JAALFZ010000005.1 coordinate 107,863, forward strand.
AGCACCATTATTCACAGCTACACATTTTATATAATCGTTTGGAAATTTAACACCTATTTCATTACCAATTTCCCCTACAAAATCTTCACTTACAGTTGCATCAGCAAATTGCCACTCTACTTTTCTCATCTAATTCCATCTCCCCATAATTTATTTCCACCTAAGTGATTTACTTTATGTACTTTTGAAATAACTAATTGCATCTTGCCAGGAACTTGATGGTGATGCCAAGTTAATCCTTTTATTCTTGCCTTACCAGCATTTATTTGAGCTAATTGATCTGGAGAAAACAATTCTTTTGGAATCTTGCCTGAATCAATCGCTTCTTTTAATTTCCTTGTACATTCCTTAAACTGTGCCTCATCTGGACTAATATGTAAATTCTTATCTAGTCTCATTGTAAATTTAACATCGTCCCCTTTAAATATTGGGAATCCTAAAATATCAAAATCTACTCCTTTTTTCACATGTGTTCCTCCTGCTAAAGGCTTATTTAATATATTATTTTTCGTTTTAGTATTCAAATATGTTTCTGTTAGTCCCACGACTTCTTTAAAATCTTCAACACTATCATATCCCTTAGGAACAATTGATCTATTAATCAAGTTCCCATCTTTATCGTAATTATTTTTAATTACTTCGTCAATTTCAGATCTATGAACAGCGTTACCCGTACCCTTAACCCCACCACTCTCCAAATTCGAGATCCTACTCTGAATACTCGCCTTTGAGGCATCATGGGCTTCTTGGAATTTCCCGCTATAGTTCGTTCCAGTTCTAGCGACACTTCCATCTGGCAGTATTTCTACACCTTTAACGAATAGGGATACGGAGTCCACACCTTTTGCTAATGTAGTTCTAGTTATATAATACTAGAAACTTTTGTTAGCCTTAATTCATAAAAATAATTTCTTTAAATTTATAGTATACCTTTCAATAAAAAAAGCACTCATTGCCTGTAGTCGACAATCAAGTGCTTTAAGTTCATATGTTTTTAAGTAGCATAAATTTGTAAATTTTATAGTAATAGCATGACACCCTTTACATGTCATGACAACTACTACGTTAAAACTTACGAGTTTGTACGAATTCGTTAGTTTCATGCTCACTCCATGTGTTTATATTCACCGCCATGTAAAATGTCATTTCGCCTAAGCTCGTACTTCGTTTTCTATTCTATCATTGCACACAGTACTCCATGATGGTACAACCATCATGGGTCTCTACTTTTAAACCACTTATTGTTTTTCTTTCCACTACAAATATACTTTATTTTTTATCTGGTGAATATACAATTATTCTCCCTTCTGGATATTCACCTTCCCATCCACACGGCCATACCCCAAGCTTATAAACCTCAAAGATTCTTTCATAAAAATTATCAACTTTTCCATTTACTAAACGATTTAGTGCACACATATGTAAATCTCCAATTATTTCTTCAAAAATATCAATATATTGTAATACAAAATCACCTGAATAGTTCTCGGATGATTGAATAATCTCCCTTATAGGGCGCTCCATAGAGTTTAAATCATGCTCATATAATTGTCCTATTATTTCCCCACCTTCTGAGGATTTAATATCTTCCCAAACGTTTTCAACCTCATCCAAATCTTGAGACCATGCCAATTCTTGTGCTCTTTCATACTCATTAACCATAACAACATCACGATTTAGAAGGTTTTCATTATGAAAAAGTTGTAAATTTGTAATAAAATTAATAACCTCTTCGACTAATTGAGTGTTTTTTCCGTACTTCATTTATTTATCCACCTTTCTCAAAGTTCTTCAGTAGCACCGCCACCTCTTTGCCAAATCTTTATTTCTTCATTTAATTTTGTCTTATAAAACTTCTCAATACCAATTTCTAATACCTTTGATTTGTATAATGGTAAGCCACTTTCTGTACCTTTTTTAAATTTTTGTTGCAATTCAAATACTTGTTGTTCCAACTCCTTAATACTTTGATTGATATTTAATTTATCTAACTGATCTTTAACCACATTATTATATACACTATGAAATCCTCTATGCCTAGACAAAGCACTTGGATCTTTTGCTGGTATCGGTAAAAATATCCCGTTATCAGCATGATCCATATCCATTCCAATTTTCTTTAATACCGGATGATTTCTTAAGTTTTTAGGTATTATATGTTGTGCCTGATATCCTTTCCATGATGCAGAACGTGGAAGCCCCATGGATTCCAATAAATTTTGCCCTAATTTTGTAGAACTACCTCCTGTAACCTTTCCAGGGGTACCTGGAATAAGTCTAGTAGTTTCACCCGTACCCTATGTTGTAATCTTAAACCCTCACAATAAAAAAGCAAACCATGTAAAACCTTATTAAACTACTTCTTTTTCTTCCACTACCGGCAATTCATAAGCTGTTTTATATTTCATCATGCCATATACAATGTTTACAAGCCTTCTCATAATACATACCAATGCTTGTCCTTTTGTTTTTCCCTCTTTAAGTTTCTTTTGATAATATGCATGAAACACTGGGTTTCTGGGTAACTTACTTCCTTTCGCTACTTGCACTTGTTGTACAGCTAAATTATAAAATAAAGCGTGTAGCGCCCTGTTTCCTTGTTTGCTTTTGTGTGTCTTACCTTTCCCACCAGAACTAAAGTAAACAGGTGCAATCCCCGCAAATCGTGCTAATTTATTGGCATTTGGAAATCGCCTTACATCCCCAATTTCTGCAATTAATGCTGATGCCGTCACAAGTTCTATTCCCGGCATCGTTTCTAATTGATAATCTAGTAGTTTTACTAGCTGTTTTAATTCTCTCTCGATGTATTTCATTTCTGTCTTTTTAAACTCAATATCCCGTACAATACTTCTTACTAAAAAGTCTCGTGTTTCTTGATATTCCTTCATTGTATGTCCATCTTCTTTTAAAAGTTTTAATATTTCGCTTGCTTTCTTTACTGAACATGTATTGTTGCTAACATCCAATAAAAAAGCTGTTAATTGCTTTATATTCGTCCCCTCTAAACAAGAGGGTGACGGATACTGCTGCCAAAATGCTAATGCTGTTTTCCCATCTACCTCTGAGAAAAACTTTTTATAACTTGGATAATGGTGATTTAATTGAATATGTAGTTGATTCTTTAACGCACTTTGTGCTTTTACTAATGCATTCCTTCTTGATACTAGTTGTTGTATCGACCAAAATAAATCGTTTGGCTTTGCATCTGGTTTGCTCAAATTTGTTTACCAATATGCGTGCCACACATTCCGCATCCCAACTATCATTTTTTTGTATCATCACTTGGCTTTTTCGTTCTAAAAATAATAAAGCTGGATTTACTTCTTTCACTACTCGTTCATGGTCTACTAAATATTTCGCTAATGCTCTTCCGTAACCACCAACATCTTCTAAACCAAATACAACTGATATACCATCACTCACATATGTCTCTACTTCTAATAAAAACTTCGAAAATGCAGATGATTTATTATCAAATTGTATTTCTCCTAATTTCTCTTGCCAACAATTAATCATAACAGCCGTATGATGCTCCTTATGTAAATCTACTCCTACATACAAATAGTTCTGTCTATTATGCATAACTCATCCCTCTATTCAATGATTTAGTCATATATAAAAATGTCGGCAACCTTAGTTCGAGCGTTCATCTTCCGATGCGCATAGGTACGCAAGCCTATCCATTTTCATAAGTACATATAGTAAAATGAGCGATTTTTTTAAGCAGGACTGTTACATAATTGCTGGATGCTGCCCGTTTGCCTGTATTTGTCCGTATGTATACACGCCACGATAAAAGCTCTCAGGGTCTAACATGCGTTTCACTTGCACTTTCGTAAACAGCTTTCCTTTCTCTGTACGATACCCTTCCCTATTCAGTAGTTCTGCCAATTGAGTTAGTGACCAATGTTTTAAAAAATGTCTTAATTCAAATAGTCTCCGTACAGCCACTGCTTTCTCAGCATCCACTTCTAACACCTTTTGCCCTTTTGTTGCCTTGTAGCCAAACAGTACACCGCCACCTGCATATCCACCTTGTTCTGCTTTCTTCTTTCTGCCTCGACTTAGCTTTAATGCAATCTCAAGACGTTGATATTGATCTAATAGCTCTAACATACCATTTACTAAAAAGTCATTTGGGTCATGCGTGTATATACTATAATTTGGTTGTTCAATTGCTTTCACATCTACCTTGTGTTTCTTTAGCTCTCGTTGTATTAACACTTTTGCCATATCAGAGCGCCATAACCGAGATGTATTTAGTACAATAACTTTGCTCACTTGATGATATGCCATATCCGACAATAGCTCTTGTAGACCTTCACGTTCAACTGTTAATCCATCTTCATCTACTTTCGCTCCGCTGATTCCTTTATCTTCGTATATGTGAAGCAGTTGTAGTTTATTTTCGATGCAGTACCGTTCAATTTCTTCTACTTGATACGTTAGGCTATACCCTTCACGCACTTGTCCTTCCGTTGAAACTCGTACATAACCAACTACTTTCTCTCCCATATTGAGCCCCTTCCCGTTACAGCAATTACAATCCCTGTAACGTTTACCCGTTTTTTGCGGATAACGTGTGCATAACGTCCATCCGTTAAAACGTACTTTACGATGATTTCCAAAAATAATACAACCCTTTATTTTTTCCTCTACTATCGTCGTACGCTGTACATAGCCATTACAATCTATAAAACAACAATAAAAATTTAACACTTAATACACTTATAAAATTATAATGCTCTTTTAAATTTCTACGCTTAAACGCAAAAAAGCACTTGTTGCCTTTAATTGACAATCAAGTGCTTTAAGTTCATATGTTTTTAAGTAACATAAGTTTGTAAGTTTTGTAGTAACAGTATGACACCTTTTGTATGTCGTGACAACTACTACGTTAAAACTTACGAGTTTGTACGAGTCCGTTAGTTTCATGTCCATTCCATGTCTTTATATTCGTCGCACAGTAAAATGTCATCTCTCCTAAGCTCGTAATTCTTTTTCTATTCTATCATTGCACATAATACTCCATGACGGTACAACCATCATGAAGTACGTATTTTCAAACACTCTATTTTTTTCTCTCCACACCACATATACTTTATTTTCATTGATCTTTTTATGAATTATTGTATATTTAACTTTAGCAATACAAACATTGACATATCTGCAAATGAATTAGTAAGTGTAAGTTATTAAAACTAATCCTATATATCCATTCGCATAGGAGTAAAACACTTGCTTCTTCTATTATTGGACAGGGCCCATAAACTCAGTAATAATTAGAATATGTTCCTTCAATTTCACCTTTTTTAAATTCTCTACTTTTTCTTCTCCACCAAGCCGTAGTAAAGGTGTATAACCAAAACATTCTTCATACTCTGGTTCATTATATTGTTTTATTGCCTCTGGATAAGGTAACCAACCTAATGCCCTTTGTTTAAATGCTTCTTCCTCTAAAAATCTAATAAACAAGGAGAATTTTGAGGCTAACACTTTTGTTTTACCTTTCCGATAGTTAATCATAACTATATACGACTCTTGATTTTCATCTTTCTCAAAAATTATAATATCACCTAGGGATGTAGTAAAAATAGGAATCGTTCCTTTACTCCTTAAGTATGTGTCACTTACTAAAGAACTAAAATCATCCGGATTTATTACTTTTAAATAGCCATCCATAAAAGTCCCATAGCCATAAATTCTCCATGCTTCAATCAATTCTTTAGGAAGGTATTCTTTATACTTATTTATTGTAGACTCTTCTACTTTACTATTTTTTTTAAAATCACTATAAATACTCAATTGACAATCCTCCTTTAATATGTAAGTTTAACATTTAAATACGTATTTTTCCGTTGTTCTAGGGTTAAACTCTTTTCTAATTCCTTGATTTGTTCATCAACAATATCAATTCTATACCGCCATTGACTACCTAGTGAAGAATTTATCCTTTTATCCCCCAGACCACCAATATGCAACGGATTTCCCCCTGCTATTTGATCAGGATTATGAAGTGCTGCCTGTGTTTTCAACCAACTAGCTGCTTTTCCCTCAGCTTCTTCCCAAGACATTCCACTTTCAAATAATTCTTCTATTTTTTTACTTAAGGCTTTTTCACGAGCTGCTTGTTGTGCTGCATTTCCTTCTATTGCTCTACCTTCATCAATAAATCGCTTCCGATTTTGCTGATACTCATATACGGTTAATTCATTCATACCTTTTTCTTGATCCTTTAACTGTCTTGCAAATTCTTCTGAATCGAATTTAGTTTTATAATTAAAGTTTACTTCAATTTCATCAATTCGCGGAACGTTATCTAGGTTCTTTACTTCACCCGTACCCTTAGCAAGTTGATAAGCGTCATCCTTAGCTGCCGTACTTGCCTTTGAAAACTTTCCAGCTACTTCTCCAACAGTTGAAGATTCTATATAAGGAAGCTTCATTCCTATTCCAGTATCCACCGTCCTAACTGCTACTGGAATAGGAGTATTTTTCATAGCATCTAGTGCATTCTTTAAAGTCTTATTTTCCTTAAGCGATTGTACCACATTATTTCTACGCTAAAACGCAAAAAAGCACTCGTTGCCTTTAATTGACAATCAAGTGCTTTAAGTTCATATGTTTTTAAGTAGCATAAATTTGTAAGTTTTGTAGTAACAATATATCTATTTTGTTTTCTGTCCACTTCAAATATATTTTGCTATAGATTTATCAGTATTTATGTTTTTATAGCTGTACAGTAAAATACACTTAAAACAAGCATAATTGTATAAACTACCCCTTTAAAGCTAATATTTCTTCTCTATTATAGTCAATCATTGCTAAAAAGTACTCGTCAAAGTTCTCAAATCTATCTATTTCTTCGCCCGCAAACCAAATAATCTCTCCTGGTCTAGAAGAAGAAGGTAGACATAAAACAAATAAATCCCTATCAAATTTCGAAACTGCAATTGGTAGTAGCTCATGTCTTAAAACACCACTACCCTCTAAAACAACATCATCTATAGCTTTTAATAGCATCTGAGCATAATCCATTATAGAAGATTCCTTTAATTGCTCCGTACCAAATAAATCCACCGTTTGATAAAAACCTGCCCAACCATTGGCATATTGAAGAAATTCTCGATACATTGAATCAAGTTTATATCCCAATTCTTGTTCAATAGTGCAAATAGATTTTTCATTTGCTCCCACCTCTGGAAAATGGTGTGGCCATATTTTTTCTACATCTTGTTTCATTAGCTCCTGCTTCACTAAAATCATTGTAGCTATCTTATCTTTCCAATTATTCACCGTCTACTCCTCCTCTACAAACTTAAATTTTGTAGGTTTATAACCAATTGGATATTTATTAGCCTGTCCACCTATGCTCATATTAACTTTTGGGTCAAGGTCTAACCAACTATGAGGATCCGGTTTCCCTATCCAAGTTGTATCGGGAACATGACCAACATGTCCCTTGTATGCTTCTCCATTATCGGCAGCACGCTTGCCTTCTAGTCTTGCCGCACGTGAAGCTTCTTGTCTTAATTTACCTTTAGTTGATACTCTTCCTGTTGGTGATAAAGCACCCGCTTCTAAAGCTTTATTAGATCCCTCAACATAAGCCTTAACTTGTGCTATCTGTTCATCTGTCGCTCCTGGTGGTGCTTTGACTTCAACAGGTCCCCCAGTTTTACCCGTACCCTATGTTGTAATCTTAAACTCTCACAATAAAAAAGCAAACCATGTAAAACCTTATTAAACTACTTCTTTTTCTTCCACTACCGGCAATTCATAAGCTGTTTTCCCATCTAACTCTGAAAAAAACTTTTTATAGCTTGGATAATGATGGTTTAATTGAATATGTAGTTGGTTCTTTAATGCACTTTGTGCTTTTACTAATGCATTCCTTCTTGAAACTAGTTGTTGTATCGACCAAAATAAATCGTTTGGCTTTGCATCTGGCAGTTGATTAAATTTGTTTATCAGTATGCGTGCTACACATTCCGCATCCCAACTATCATTTTTTTGTATCATCACTTGGCTCTTTCGCTCTAAAAATGATAAAGCTGGATTTACTTCTTTCACAACTCGTTCATGGTCTACTAAATATTTCGCTAACGCTCTTCCATAACCACCAACATCTTCTAAACCAAATACAACAGTTATCCCATCACACACATATGTCTCTACTTCTAATAAGAACTTCGAAAATGCAGATGGTTTATTCTCAAATTGTATTTCTCCTAGTTTCTCTTGCCAACAATTAATAATAACAGCCGTATGCTGCTCTTTATGTAAATCTACTCCTACATACAAATAGTTCTGCCTATGATGCATAACTCATCCCTCTATTCAATGATTTAGTCATATATAAAAATGTCGGCAACCTTAGTTCGAGCGTTCATCTTCCGATGCGCATAGGTACGCAAGCCTAGCCATTTTCATCACTCTAGTAGTATGTATAGTAAAATGAGCTAATTTTTTAAGTGAGTTTATAAAATAATTGCTGAATGTTTCCCATTTGTCTGTATTTGACCATATGTGTATATCCCTCGATAAAAGCTCTCCCGGTCTAACATGCGTTTCACTTGTACTTTCGTAAACCGTTTCCCTTTCTCTGTACGATAGCCTTCTGCATTCAGTCGTTCTGCCAATTGAGTCAGCGACCACTGCCTAAAAAAGTGTCGTAACTCAAATAGTCTACGTACAACCACTGCTTTTTCTGCATCTACTTCTAACACTTTTTGTCCTTTCTTGACTGTGTACCCAAACATCACACCGCCACCCGCATATCCACCTTGTTCCGCTTTCTTCTTTCTGCCTCTACTCAGCTTCAATGCAATCTCGAGACGTTGATATTGATCTAGTAGTTCTAACATGCCATTTACTAAAAAATCATTTGGGTCATGCGTGTATATACTATAATTGGGTTGTTCAATCGCTTTCACATCAACCTTATGTTTCTTTAGCTCTCGTTGTATTAATACTTTTGCCATATCAGAGCGCCATAACCGAGATGTATTTAATACAATCACGCGCCTCACTTGTTGATATGCCATATCTGACAATAGTTCTTGTAAGCCTTCACGTTCAACTGTTAATCCATTTTCATCAACAGTTGCGCCACTTAGTCCTCTATCTTCATATACATGAAGCAATTGTAAGTTATTTTCCATACAATAACGTTCGATTTCTTCTACTTGATACGTTAAGCTATAACCTTCACGCACTTGTCCTTCTGTTGAAACTCGTACATAACCAACTACTTTCTCTTCCATATTGATTCCTCTCCCGTTACAGCAATTAAAGTCCCTGTAACGTTTACCCGTTTTTTGCGGATAACGTGTGCATAACGTCCATCCGTTAAAACGTACTTTACGATGACTTCAAAAAGTAACACAACCCTTTATTTTTTCCTCTACTATCGTCGTACACTGTTCACAGCCACTACAGTCTATAAAACAACAATAAAAATTTAACACTTAATGCACTTATAAAATTATAGTGCTCTTTTAAATTTCTACGCTAAAACGCAAAAAAGCACTTGTTGTCTTTAATTGACAATCAAGTGCTTTAAGTTCATATGTTTTTAAGTCGCGTAAATTTGTAAGTTTTGTAGTAACAGTATGACACCTTTTATATGTCGTGACAACTACTACGTTAAAACTTACGAGTTTGTACGAGTTCGTTAGTTTAATATACATTCCATGTGTTTATATTTATCGCCCGGTAAAATGTCATCTCGCCTAAGCTCGTACTTTATTTTCTATTCTATCATTGCACATAACACTCTATGATGGTACAACCATCATGAGGTCTTTACTTTTTAACAGCCTATTCTTTTTCGTTCTCATGCCTTACCTGACTGTGTATACAAATTTTAGTACCACATGCTTTATCACTCTAGTATATAACCTATAAGTCCTGTAATAAATACTTAGGCAGTTACTATAGCTAATTGTATTGGTTTCCTTCACTAAATCACAAACTATTCATCCCATTCCTCATATACAACTGACCCCATATAAATTAAATTTCCACTTTTAAATTTAACTTCATCTATATCTCCATCGTACTCAAAATCATATAATCTAATAACAGAATCATAGGTTTCTGGCAATTCTTCCCCATAATGTTCCACAAATTGTGATAAAATTTCCGCTTCGTAAGAGGAACCACTTAAAAGGGTAGTCAACGATGTAGTGGAGCCCTCTATCAAGATACTCTCTAATAAATCTTGGTTATAATCAATAAAATCAATATTAAAGTCTCTCATGAATTTAGATTGAATTCTGTCCCCAACTTCATCAAACTTAATTTCAACATATTCTTTTAGACTTTGCTTAATTCTAAAATTACCTATCTATAAAGACATTACGCCCGGTTTTTCCATAATGAATCCCCCTATATATAAATTATAGTAACATCACTTATCTTAAGCCTTCAGGTAATGAATTTATTCCACCTTTCAATCTAAAATGTGCCCAATTTTTTAATCTTCTTTTAAATGTACTATAATCTAAAGAACTATCAATAATTTTTAACAACTCTTTATGTGTTGTAGTAGAACCTATATCACCATGTTTACCTATTGGATTAACAAATTGTCCCACTCAAATATTAGCTTATTTAATTTAAACTAAAGTAAAAAAACCTTGAAAGGCAATCAGCCACTCAAGGTTTTTAATACGCTTAATTTAACTCATATACTTTCATAAAGTTAAAAAATTACCATCTATCATCTACAGTAATTGTATATTGTGCCACACCGATAAACTTCAAATCACTATTTTTAAATTTACCTTTTGTTTTTTGAGCATCATATTCCAAATTGTAAATTAGAATAGCAGCATTAAATTCTTCACTATATCTTATAGTATCAAACTGTTCTAAAAATTGATCGGAGTAAGAAAATCCATCTAATAAATCCTTCACACTGTTTGTCGATTTACTAATCCATTTCTTTTCAATTAAATCGCGATCATAATAATCTAAGTTAAAGTCTTTTTCGAAAGTTGAAGAAATACTGTCTCCATCTTCTGTATACTCAATATTTGTATAATTCATTAACTCTTCCTCATTCTCAAAATTCCCAATCCATATTGATACATGGTCATTCATAATTTTACTACCTCCTTAATTCAATTGGTAATCCCATCTTTCCGCTTTCCAATCTATCTTCTGCCCAATTATTTAATCTTTTTACAAAGGTTTCATAATCTTTTGATGTATCTATAATTCTTAGAATTTGATTATGAGCTACTGTAGAACCTTCGCCACCATGAACACCAGGTGGATTAACAAATTTTACATCTTTTGTTAAAGTTCTCATTTCTTTTATATCATTCATTGATATTCCCCACTCTTTAAACTTTGGAGTTCTTGCCACCAAATGCCACTCATGATATCCTCCCGGTCTTCGAATTCTATCTTCAATCCTTTTTCTTAACTTAGGGTTCTCCCACATTTTATTAAACTCCTTTGAAGATAACTCGTCAAACCATTTATTGAACTCTCCATTCCTAATAGAAGGAATAGTTATTTTCCCTATAGCTTCACCCGTACCCTTAGCCACACTACCTTCCTTACTAACTCCTGAACCACCACTACCCTTAGCAAATTGATAAGCGTCATCCTTAGCTGCCGTACTTGCCTTTGAAAACTTTCCGGCTACTTCTCCAACAGTTGAAGATTCTATATAAGGAAGCTTCATTCCTATTCCAGTATCCACCGTCCTAACTGCTACTGGAATAGGAGTATTTTTCATAGCATCTAGTGCATTCTTTAAAGTCTTATTTTCCTTAAGCGATTGTACCACATTTTTACCCAAATTTGGATTAAAACCAGGCATTCCTTCTTTGAATTTTAATAATTTGGCTAAATCAGCTAATTCACTCGTGCCTTTGAATGCTTTTACTCCTTTTCCTAATAGCCCTACAGCTGGGATTGCATCTAATCCGCCAAAAATGATGTTTCCTGTTCGTTCTTCTTGGCTCAATTTCCGGTGTGTTCCCCAGTCTTCTCCGTCGATACCGCTTTTTATTTGTACAGCGCCGTATACAACTGCCGCAGCGGTTCCGAGTGGTGGACAAAGGATTGTTGTGATGATGATTCCTACGCCTATTCCTATGTCTCGCACCATTTCTAGTTTTTTCTGTTCATCTTCTATCGATTTGTATTCAAATCCTCGTGTGGATGGGACTACTTTCTTGTATTCTTCATAATTTAATTTTGCATCTGGATTTTGTTTTTTTAGTTCTTTGTATTCTGCCCTAAGTACGTTATCAAATGCAGGTGAATCTTTAAAAATATCTTCTACTGTTATTTTATCTTTCTTCTTCTGTATTGTTTGTGGTACACTTCCGTAGCCTGCATGCGCACCTGGTAATACTGTCGTTGTTGTAGAGCCAATTCGGTTATTTGTTTCAAAACTGAGAATAGATGTATCTCTCATTTTTTGAGCGAATTTATCCATTTCTACTAAAAAAGGTTTATCTATATGTTCAGAGACTAATCGCCCTGCTTCTCCGCAATATTTTTGTAATGTCGAATAGCTATCAAGTAATTCCCCGATTTTTTGCGATTGATCTTTAGGATTAAAATGTATACTACCATCCGAGTCTAAATCTCGTATTCTTCCATCAATTCTTTTTAATGATTCATTTGCTTCCCGTAATTTCATGAGTGCATCTTTTGTAATTCGATTCATACCATCTCCCATGTTTTGCCATGGTTCAGGTCTATATTTCACATCCATCTCGTTTTCATCCCCCCAGCCGTATGGTGATTTCTACAACTTACTTAATATTTCACGTAATTGTTCGTCCTTTTCAAGCATTTCTACACATACATTTCCTACAACTGTCGCTGACCTAGAATAGTGTTCAGCCAATTCTAGTGTTTTGTGTAATATATCAGGATATTTTTCAATTACTCTCATCGCTTCACCTTTTTGATAAAAATCACAGCTTAATAAACTCTCAATATTCGTTCCAATGACGTCTACATGGATTTTATATATATTTTCTAACTTCATTACTATATCAAGTAGTTCTTGAAAATTAACTAATACTTCTTCTCCACCACCAGAACCACTATCTCCCATTGATACTTGCATTATTGAATACCTCCTAACGAGAATTGTCTCGGGTCAATTAACTTTTTATATGGCATTTTTAACACGTCATACAATTTCTTATTAACCGCATAGAGGCTCACCCAGTCATATCGATTACGATCTACATCTATTTGAACGAAATCTTCTCCTTCAGTAAAATATAAGAAACATTCCCATTTTCCTCCTCTATTACTTCGAGGCCTCGTATACGTTTCTATCGCTATAACGTCTTTATTTGATAAATCTTTTTCCTCAAATGTTTGTTGTTCTGCCTCTGTCATTCTCTTTGAGAAAAATGTATCTTCTATTTCCCTCGGTTCTCTCAATAAGAAAGGAATGCGTGTTAATAATGAAAAATATACGTCCGGTTTTGGTATGTAGTCGATCTCGTATTTTTTATTTGGTTCTATTTCTGTTAATACAGCCACTCGGTCTTTATCCTCTTTTAAAAAGCCAATTAATACATTATTCATTCTCGTGTATTCATGACAATTTTCATATTCCTTTAATAGTTCAATTATTTGAAAAGCTGCAGGGGTAATTCCATTTTCACTTGTAAGTAGGCCTTTTTCTTTTAAACTCGTAGTTGCTTTCGTGACACATTCTGCATCAAGTAAAATAATTGCGTCACGGTTTGGCAATCCAAATATATCGGTAACCCCAGCTGCACCTGCGAGAACATATAATTCAGCAGGTGCAAAACTCATTTCTTTCCCCATTCTTTTATCCCTCGTTTCTCCATCACAGTTGTTTTATCTCCCTTACTTCCGATTTATCTCCGTACGTTTGAATGCTTTTATCTAACTCTTTCAAAGCTTTCGTATGTCCTTCAAATGCCTCTACCATTTCTGAATTATATTGAATGATCAAATCAAGATAACTTAAAAATGCATCTCTCGTTTTTCCATTCCATTTCGCACCTGTGACATATGCTTTTAAGTCTTTCGCTTGGTTTAAAGAATCCTTCATACCATTTTCAATGTTTTGTGCGTAAGAAATGGCACTTGCAGTGTTACTTCCTATAATTTCAACCTCTTTACCACTCATGTTCGTTCCCTCCATTCTTTGTATGCTTAATGGATAAGTTTTTCAAATTCCTTTTTCTTTTCTTCAAAAGCCTTGGTCGCTGCAGCGTATGCTGACGCTTTCTCCGATTCTGCTTTCGCTTTATATTCCAAATACTTTGCATAAGCTGTACTTTTTGCAGATCCAACATCGCTTAATGCACTTTTAAAATAGGATACTAATGTATGTAATTCTTCATCCTTTTCATGACGTTTTTGTTCAAATTCAACTGCCGGAATTTTATTAGCTTCTAAGCCATTACTTTTACTCTCATACTCTCTCTTCGCTGATTCAGCCTCTTGAATGAATTGCTTTAACTCTCTTTCTTTATCTTTTAAATAATCATGTAAATCATCATACCGATCTCGTTTCCTCGCACTTTCTGTAAAACCAGACGCATTTAAAAAAGCATTGTACAATTCATCTAACATCTTTCTCCCCCTTTAGCACAATAACTATGTAGTTAAATTCGTATATTTAAACATGAATATTCATTACATTAAGAATTAACAAATAATTATTTTTACATATTGCTATTTTATCAAAGGGATTTTAACATTTCCATATTTTATGAATGGCTTTCGCATTTTTCTTCAATAAAGTGAAACTTTAATCAATATGACTATGTATTTATTACCTTTTATCCAATTCATTCGTATTAAATCCTTGCTTGAGAGTAAGACCAGTTCTTTCTTATTTCATAAACAACTATTTCTGGATAATCCCAATGAAGCGTACGAGTAGGCTCCCGGACTCGTTTTACTATTCCTTGGGCTGTTTTGTTTCTATATTCATTCCAATATTTTGGCTCAGTCGCTCTTAAAAGAACAATAGAAAAAGGATCTGATATGAATATCAGATCCTTAACTTTAATTTCTTAATACATACATCTTTTTACACGATAACTGGTTCGTACGTGCTCAAATTATCATACTCAGTTTTTACAATACTAGGTGGATGGTTAACACATCCTCAGATTCACCTTTTCTTGTAGCAGTGCATAATGTTTAATAAAATTAAAGCATATTTTTACTTACCAGACTTAATTTTTTCGTTATATTCTTCTAAAGTTAACCCTTTTTCTTTTAGATAAACGGCAACTTCTTTTCCTACATAACGATAGTGCCATGGCTCATACTTAATGCCAGTAATATTCTCTTTATCTTTTGGATAGCGGAGAGTAAACCCATATTCTGCAGCGTTCTTATCTAACCATTTGAATGCATCGGTAGTTTCAAATTTTGCATTTAAATCTTCTACAGTATTCTGCCATTCAACTGAAATAATGTCTAACGCTAATCCAGTATGATGTTCACTTGCACCAGGATACTGAAGATATTCCAATGCCTTAGCACTAGCCTCTTTATCCGACAAACCTTGAGATTTATAGCTTTTAACTGAAGCATCATAATAAGTTTGTTGTAATTTTATAGCTCGATAACCTGATCTTAAATAAAGATTGATTCCCTCTTTTTTTGCAGCTGCTACCATATCCTGATAGGAAGTTGCAATTCTACTATCTATTTTCATATTTGGCTTCGCATTTTGAGTGATACTTGTTAATTCAATTCCTAGTTCCTTTGATAACATATGCTCTCTATTTACAAGGATAATTCTCCAATCATTAACATCAGAGATAGGTAAAACATCTTTTTTCTTCGCATGTATTTCATTTTTATTTTTATCGTTATTATTAGTAGTTGCCTGAGATGTTTGCTTTCCACTACAAGCAGCAAGACTCCATCCCATTGCTAATACCAATGCTAAAATTATAAATTTTTTAATTGTATCTCATTCCCTTTTTGTTTATTAGTCTTTATACCAATTTCCCAACACGTCTCTAGGAATCTCCTTGAAATCCTTCAAAGAAACGGGGCCGACAAATTTTTTAATTCCATGTTTTTTAGAATTTTCATCCGAATAATCTTTTAAAAATTGAATTTTAAATTGTTTCTTACCATCGGCATAGTCGGTTACTGTCGGTACGATTGCCGCTTGTCGTATACCAAAAGTCTTATCTTCATACTTAACAAATTGTACATAAGATAATCCTCCAACTAATGTTTCTAATTTTTCTTGCGCAGAAATAAGATTTCCAAGAGAATAATAGATTAGCGTTTCATGTCCATCTTTATTTTGTTTCCACTCAATTGGTTGAATTACATGTGGATGATTTCCAATTACTACATCTACACCTAAATCTGTTAAATATTGAGCAACTTCTTTTTGTTGCTTTGAAGGTGTTGAGGTATATTCTACTCCCCAATGCACCATAACAATCACCATATCAGAGCTACTCTTTGCCTTTTCCACATCATTTTGTATCGCTTTTTTATCAATTAAATTTAAAGCCCAAGACTTATCAGCTGGAATTTTAATTCCATTCGTACCATATGTATAATTTAGTAACGCAAAACGAATACCATTTTTTGTAATCGTTTTTATTTCATTACGCTCGTTTTTACTCTCATTAATACCTACCGGGATAACATCCGGATATTTCTTCCAGTATTCTCTTGTATTCGCAACACCTTTAATACCCATATCCATAGCGTGATTTGTCGCTTGCGTCACTATATTGAATCCAGTGTCCACTAAAGATTGGCCTACTTCTTCAGGTGTATTGAAAGTCGGATATCCCTGTACTTTTAAATTATTTCCGGCAATCGGAGTCTCCTGGTTCACTATAGCAAGATCACTTGATTTAACAGCTTTTTTGATATTTTCATAAATATAATTATAATCATATGAACCGTCTTTTTGTTTGCCATCTTTAATTACTGCGTCATGATATAAATTATCACCCGTTGCTATTAAATTCACAACCGATTGTACTTTTTTATCTTCCGTAAAATTAGGAGACTGTTGGATAGGACTTTTATCTACCCAATTCGGTGCTTTTAATGATGTATCTATATTGGATTCAGCCGGTGGTAATGAAGCTTTAGATGTCTTAACATCTGTATTACCACAAGCGGTTAAAAGCACTAAAAAAATAAGACATACTAAAAAAAACTTTTTACTTCTCTGTAAAGTATCTAACATGTGATCCTCTTTTCTGTTTTATTCCTTATAACCAGTTCTAACAAATCATTCTTTAAAACAACGTATTTTGGTTTTACCCTTAATTATGGAAGGACACTCTGTTACACCTGCTTCGGAATATACTAATAATTGTTTTCCGCTTTCTAGCAATCTATCGATTCCATCAGAAGTGATAGGTTACTAGAAAAAGATGATCCATCAGGATGTCGACTAGTTTGATATACCTATTCCAATTGCAATAACTCGTTTAATATTTAAACAAGATAGGAGAATCGTTCATATAGCCTCTTCTCTCGCTTTATGTTTAAAGTGCCTCCAAAAAAGGGATCGTTGCTGTACCCCTTTACATAGTACGAAATTTTTGTAACTAATTTCTTTCATTCAAGCGACAAACATTATACCGATAACAATAAGTAAGACCCAAGAACTTATTTTACCAATATACGAAAAAAGTAGCAATCTTTTGTCCCATATAAAGAAGCCCATTAGGAGAAATGAACGAGAGATTCATTCTATTCAATTCCTGCATTGATTAATAAAAAAACAAGCCACCCAACTATTGGATGGCTCTATACTATAAAGAGAATTTGTTATTGGATTACTTCAATTTCCCTTCAAAAACAATCTTCCTACCGCACGGTTCAACTACTGTTTTGCCGTCTTTTTTTACTTCATGAAAGATTGGCTCTTCCATACGACGAGACGGAGCGTAGCCTTCTTGTTCCATACGTGCTAAGCAGTCTGTAATTGTTTCATTTTCAAGTACTTCAAATTTCTTTTTATTAGGTTGTTTTGTCATGCCCTAACCTACTTTCTATTTTTCTTGATGCAAATTGATTTTTCATGTAGACCATATATAACATTGCGAGAATTCCCATTATAATCATAACCGCAATAAAAAAGCTTGTATACTGTATTTTTTCTATAAATACGCCGCCTAATACAGGTCCCATAATACTTCCTAAACTAAAAGCGATTCCGGATAATATATTACCTGCCGGTAGTAAATGTCTCGGTAATAAATCAGTCATAAATCCAAGCCCTAAAGAGAAGCACGATCCAATAACCATACCCGCTAAAAGCATGCAGGCAAAGACGATCCAGTAATATTGATCAAATACGGCGGCAAGTAGAAAAATGCCCGTACTTATGCTAAACGTCCACGTTAATATACGGTCCCTTCCGTATTTATCACTCAATATACCGAGCGGAATTTGTGTAATAATACCCCCAACTGCAAATGCTGGTAATAAGAAGGATACATCTGAAACAGACCACCCTTTACGAAGTGCGTATACTGGTAAGTTACTGTTTAACATTGCTTCAAGTACGCCATATGCAAGTGGTCCTAGCAGTGCAATCCATCCTAATCCAACAACTTGTTTATAACGAGAAAATGATGATTCACTCTTCACTTCTCTTTCATCTTGCGCTGGGAATGCATTTTTTGTTGGAAGTAGTAAAAGCCAACCTATTAAACAAAGTAAAGTAGATATAATAAATGGCGTTGCAAGACCGTACTGCACAGTGCTTGCTAAATACGGGCCAACGGCAAAACCAATTCCGAAGAATACACCGTATATCGATACTTGTCTCCCTATTTTACTTGGGTCTGATGTTGTCGTGATCCACGTTTGTGTTCCGACATGAAGCATATGATCTCCGACTCCAACTAGAAATCTAAGGATAAACCATACCCAAAACGAAAATGTTTGTGTAAAAAAGAATAATGAAATAATAACGAGAAACCCACCTATAACAATAATCGGCTTCATTCCAAACCTTTGCATCGGTTTTTCAAGAAACGGCGAAATGACTAATATCCCAATGTACAATGCCGTCGCATGAATACCATTAATACTTGAACTAACCCCTTCTTGTTCAAAAATCATTGCAATGGCCGGTAAGAGCATTCCTTGTGATAAACCCGAGATTGCTACAATCCCAACCATAATCCAAAAAGTAAAACGCATTGACATCCCTTTCCCTCTCCTTCTCACGCTTCCACTTTTCATTATAAACTGTTTCTGCAAATGCGTGTACGAATATTCGCAATAAAAAACAAGCTAAAAGAATGAATCTTTTAGCTTGTTACCTTATCCTTCCCAAACTTGTGCTTTCACATTGTTATGAAATTGCTTAAAGTATGGATGTTTATAAAAAGCAGTTTCATATAAGTATTGCTGTGCGTTAGCGATTGGTGGCTGCGGATATTGCATTTGTAAAGGAACTACAGCTGGCGAAACTTGCATATACAGCGGTTTTATCATCATTTTTGTATATGCGTAATGATTATATGGCGAATAAGCGATGAAAAATGGTTGATGCATTGATAATCTCCCCTTTAACATACAAATGTTATAGTATATGCAATACTGTTCATTTCGGGGATTATTTCTGTTCTAACCAATTCTCTACATGTTTTATAAATACATCTAAACAATCAATAAACGGCGAGTGTCCGCAATCTTCTAATACCTTCAACTCTGCATTTTGCAAATGTTTCGCTAATTCCTCACCGACTACTTGCGGAACGACATAATCTCTATCGCCTTGTATGACGAGTGTTGGCGCTTTAATACGATGAATTTGCTTACTTCCCTCTACAACCCCATTATATTCATCTGAAATATTAAATGTAATGAGCGCATAATTCACATCTACGAAATTACGTTGCGTTAACATATCATCTAAATACTTTTCATAACGGTCCGGTTCAGGTTGGTTATGCGTATATATTAATAGATTCCATACTGTACGGTAATATAGTTTGTTCATATTTTTTATCGCGTCTAATACTGGAGCGATTTGTACTGGATCTTGTGCAATTTCTTCTTTCGTCTTTACTAAACTTGATACAATCGGCTGCCCATTCGTATCTTTTTTAAAGATTGGGTAACCTTTCATTCCTACTGATTCTACTAAAATTAACTTTTCTACAAAAGTTGGGTGGTTCGCTGTAAATTGCATCGCAACGCCACCGCCCATTGACCAGCCCATTAATGAGAATTTCTCTAGCTTTAACTCGTCGATAAATAATTTTACATCTTCTGCAAAGTCTTGTAATGAATCTATCGATTGATTATACGTTGATTGTCCAAACCCTCTTAAATCAAGAGCGTAAATATGGTATTGATCTTGCAACTTTTCAATAACTAAATCCCAATGTTGTGACGATGTCATGTTCCCGTGAATGAGTACAAGAATATCTGTATTTCGCCTTCCAACTTCCTGATATGCAATCGTTTCTCCGTTCGATAGTGAAACAAACTCCATTGTTGCAGGCTTAATCATCACAAGTTCCCCCATTCTATTTAATAGAAAGAAAATTCTTTACTTAATTAAAGAATAGCACGTAGAATGTACGTTCGCAACATAAAACCTATAAGAATTTTTTACATAAATCAACATGTCTATTACTAGACAATTATTATAAAAAAGTATATAGTTAGCTAGGTAACTAATTTGAAAGGATCAAAATACATGGACGAAAAACAACATTTTTTTCACATCGTCAGCCAGACTTCTCGAAAGTTTACGAAGAAATTTAATGAACGTGTATCTCCAACAGGGTTATTTAGTGCGCAATGGGCTGTTATTTTCCGCATTAATCAAACTGGTTCTTGTACGCAAACAGAATTGTGCCAGTATTTAAATGTTGAATCACCAACGATGACTCGTACGTTAACACGTATGGAAACGATGGGATGGATTATTCGTACAGAAGGTAAAGATCGCCGTGAGAAGCTCATTTCTTTATCCGAAACAGCGATAAAGATGATTCCAATATGGCAAGAAGAAGTTGATACTTTCGAAGAAAAAACGCTAGAAGGTATTAATGAAGATGATTTACATCAAGCATTTCAAGTGTTACAACAAATTATTAAAAATTTAGATTAAATTGGAGGGATGACGATGCAAAGTGAGAAACTTTGGACGAAGGATTTCCTCGGAACTTGTTTTAGTAGTCTATTTCTCTTCTTAACATTTTACATGCTTATGACTACTCTACCTGTCTATGTAATAGACGGCCTAAAAGGAAAACCTGAGGAAATTGGTTTAGTTGCAACTGTGTTTCTTATTTCTTCTGTTTTATGTAGACCATTCACAGGAAAATGGCTCGATGATTTAGGAAGAAAGAAAATATTATTTATTTCACTTTCATTATTTTTAGCCGCTACTGTTATGTATTTCGGTGCGCAAAGTTTATTCTTATTACTTGCCCTTCGCTTCTTACACGGTATTGGGTTCGGGATGGCAACGACAGCTACTGGTACGATCGTAACTGATGTTGCGCCAGCTCATCGACGAGGCGAAGCACTTGCATATTTCGGCGTATTTATGAGTCTGCCGATGGTAATTGGTCCTTTTTTAGGTTTAACAATTATTTCTCATTTTTCGTTTACTGTGTTATTTATCGTTTGTTCCGTATTTTCATTACTTGCATTTTTATTAGGACTACTTGTAGATATTCCACACGAAGCACCTGTTAGCAAACAAAAACGTGAAAAAATGAAATGGAAAGACTTAATCGAACCATCTTCTATTCCAATTGCACTTACAGGATTTGTTTTAGCCTTTTCTTATAGTGGTATTTTATCCTTTATTCCTATTTATGCGAAAGAACTCGGTTTAAGTGAAATTGCAAGTTACTTCTTTATTTTATACGCACTTGTTGTTGTCATTTCTCGTCCATTTACAGGAAAGATTTTTGATCGCTTCGGTGAAAATGTACTCGTTTACCCTGCTATCATTATTTTCACAATCGGAATGTTCATATTAAGCCAAGCACAAACTTCATTTTGGTTCCTTGGCGCAGGTATGCTAATCGGTTTAGGTTACGGAACATTAATTCCGAGTTTCCAAACGATTGCGATTTCTGCCGCTCCAAACCATAGACGTGGTTCTGCGACAGCTACGTATTTCTCATTCTTTGATAGTGGTATTGGCTTTGGTTCTTTCATTTTAGGTATTGTCGCAGCGAAATCCAGTTATCATAATATGTATTTTATCGCAGCTATTATCGTTGCGTTCACTTTACTTTTATATTATGGATTACACGGACGAAAACAAAAATTCAAGAAACAACCTACAGACGGAAAAATTTCCGCTTAACGTTAATAAGGAAAGTAAACTTCCCCGTTTACTTTCCTTATTTTGTATTTCTTTCAAGACGAGCGTATACTTATAGTAGAAATAAAAAGGAGGGCCATATATGAAACTAAAAAAATCTCCCCTACTCTTACTTATACTAACATTCATATTTGTAATTACAGGGCTTGGGTTTACTTACTTCAAACAAAATAAAACGACCCCATCAAAACATAATGTGACAAAAGAAAACTGGTTAAATGACCCTTACTTACGTTGGTCATATACCCATATGAAAGAATTCACTTTAGTTAATAACGTAAAAAACAATCCTGACCAAATTGCTCACTTCCCTTCCGCATTGCAAAACTTAGACGATTTTGCTGTGGAGCGTAGATTCGGAAATACAACTCCTCTAAAAAAACTTTTAGACGATAACAAAACAGATGCTTTTGTCGTTGTACATAATGGACAACTTGTTTACGAACGATATTTCAATGGGTATAAACAGAATGAACCTCATGGTATGGCATCATTAGCAAAAGTCTTTACCGGGGCAATTATACAATCTCTCGCTGAAGAAAAACGTATTGACTTAGAAAAAACAGCTGACACTTACATAAAAGAATTAAAAAACACACCGTTCGGTAATGCCACACTTCAGCAATTAATGGACATGCAAGTGTCAGCAGAATACCCGACCCACGGATATGAGCAGCCTGGGCTAGAAAATCAAGATGCACAATTATATTTAGCTAGCAATATTTTACCCCGCGGCAAAAACTACGACGGTCCGATGAAAATTTATGATATGTTACGAGAAGCCGAAGAAACTGCACCGCCTGGTTCTTCCTTTTCTTACAATAACGGATCAACAGAAACGCTCGCTTGGATTATTAAAACTATTACTGGTAAATCACTAGCTGAAAATGTAAGTGAACGAATTTGGTCTCAAATTGGTATGGAAGAAAACGCGTATTACGTTACAGATGAAACAAAAGTAGAACAAGCTAGTGCTGGATTAAATGCAACTGCTAGAGATATGGCGAGATTTGGGCAATTACTATTAAACAACGGGGAATATAATGGAAAACAAATTCTCCCTTCTTCTATTACTGAAGATATAAAAAATGTCCAAGAAGGTGAACTTGCAATTGGCCCTGGAGCTTCCATTTCTTATCATAATCAATGGTGGATTCCGCACAATGAACAAGGTGCTTGTGAAGTGTTAGGTAGTTACGGACAAACACTTTACATCGATCCGAAAGCAAATATGGTAATCGCCCACTTCTCTTCTAACGCAACGCCAAGTAATGAAATACATTCGGTTTACTCAAATATGTATGTTGATATTGCACATTATTTAGAAAAGCTTCCACAGTAGTGGAAGCTTTTTCTTGTTGGGATATTTTATTTATACTCCTACATATTAGAAGATACTGAAAGAATAACTGCTTAAAACACGCCTATCAAAATTTATATAAGCAGTTTACATGTTTAATTAAGTGTTTAACTAATACATCCACACCTTTTGGAGAATTCGTTAAAACACTTCCCTTACAAAGATTGTCTGTTCATATTGGTCGAAAATTTCTTCTATAGATGAAAATAAAGTTTCTTCCGGGATGATGAACTTTATTTTTTGACCATTTTTTAACATAAAGGAAATTGTTCCATTATCATTAAAACCTGTATGAAACGTTCCTCGTTTATTTAATACTACCTCTTCAATTGTATTTATTTCAATTGAAAAGTTATTCTTTAATTGCAAGAGTTCATGTACATCGCCAGTATGTATTTTTGTATCTATTTCAGTTTCTAAGTTTAATTGTTTTTTCTCAATTTTTTTGAACCAGAGCAAAAACAATAGCTCTGAAATACCAGGTAATTGTTTTTTATAAGCATGTCGACTATGAAACTGTCCGCCAATCTTTATAAAATATATACAGTCACCTGTAATAAAAACTTTATAATACATATCTGCCGTAAACATTTTAGGCTTTAAAAGATAAAAACTTTTGATCATAATTCCCCCATCAATTTTAAATGTATTTGTATAAACATTTTTAGCTAGATTTGTGCTAAAACATATTTCTCATGTAATGCAACACTATTGTATTGAATCTCCTCTCCCTTTGCAACAGTTGCTTTAAAGCCAGCTAGTAACCTTTCTCTATACTATCCCTATAAGTGCTACCCCATTTCCAACCGTTTTCTTCTAGTATATTAAAAGCAGAATCTGATACAAGGCTCTATATCAACCTATCAATAAATTACCACCCTATAAATATCTGAATTTTCTTTATATTGGAGGTTATCTCCTAAACAACCTCGAATAATTGTAATACATATACATAAGGAGGGTGATCTATTTTGTTTCGTTCCTTTACAAATGGTTGCGTCGCCTTAGTGCAACGCTTCTTGCCAGAACCGTTTATTTTATCATGTTTACTAACTGTTTTTGTTATCTTCTTTGGTATGTTTGCGACTCACCAAACCCCTGTAGAAATGATTAATCACTGGGGTAATGGAATTTGGGGACTCCTCGCCTTTTCTATGCAAATGGCACTTGTACTCGTGACTGGATCTGCTTTAGCAAATGCTCCTCTTATTAAAAAGGGATTAACGAAAGCTGCCAGACTACCAAAAACGAATGGACAAGGCATTATTGCCATTTCAATTGTAAGTTTACTTGGTGCATACATAAACTGGGGCTTTGGAATTGTTGTATCTGTTTTATACGCAAAAGAAGTGGCAAGGCAGCTGGACGGATTAGATTATAGACTAGCAATTGCCTCTTCTTACTCTGGATTTCTCATTTGGCATGCGGGTCTTTCTGCCTCTATCCCTCTTACGTTAGCAACAGGCGGTGAAACGTTAATTAAAACGACTGCTGGAAGTATTAAAGAGGCGATTCCAATAACAGAAACGTTATTCTCACCATACGCTCTCGTTCCAGTTATTATTTTTCTCATTACGATGCCTCTCATTAATAAGGCGATGCATCCAGATGAAAAACATACGATCACTGTAGATCCTAGCGTGTTCCATGAAGAAGCCGCTGCTCAAGAAGTAGAAAAAAATACATTCGCTGAAAAGATGGAAAATAGCATTATTATTACACTTTGCGTTGGATTGTTAGGTCTCATTTATATTTTCAATTACTTTTATACGAAAGGTTTTAACCTTACTCTCGATATCGTGATTTTCATGTTATTAATTGCAGGTCTTATTTTCCACAGTACTCCGATTCAGTATATTCGCGCTTTTTCAGACTCTACGAAAAGTGCTTCTGGCATTTTACTTCAATTTCCGTTTTACGCAGGAATTATGGGCATGATGATTGGAGCAAATAGTGAAGGACTTTCACTTGGAGGAGCTATTTCTAATTTCTTTATTAGCATTTCAAATGAAACGACTTTTCCGCTCTTTACATTTTTAAGTGCTGGCATTGTTAACATTTTCGTTCCATCTGGCGGCGGTCAATGGGCTGTGCAAGCACCAATTATGATTCCAGCTGGCGCTGAACTTGGTGTACCTGCTGCAAAAACAGCAATGGCAATTGCATGGGGCGATGCTTGGACGAATTTAATTCAACCTTTCTGGGCATTACCAGCATTAGCGATAGCTGGTTTAGGTGCTCGTGACATTATGGGATTTTGTGTTGTGAACTTACTATATGCGGGTTTTATCATTAGTCTATGCTTCTTATTTATTTAAACGAAAAGCTAGTTTTATACTAGCTTTTTTACATAATAAATCACTTATTTCCCATGCAATTTATAATCTTCTCCCACTCTATCTCCGTAAGATGTAATGACTCAAATGCAAAAAAATCTTCGCAAATTTTTCCGATCAAGTGTGGATGTTCACTCAAAAAATTCCACTGTAACGCTTTAGGAAGAAAATATGTTTCATATTCTTTACTTCCCCGTACTACCTCATCAACTTCTCTTTCACAAATTCCTCTTATCAAGTAGTCATTTCTTAACTCTATTTGAATTTGCTGAAATGTTTTACTACATTTTTTCAATTGAAGTAAACACGTAACATACTTCCGAAAAAGTTCGCCGTCATACTGAATACAGTTTATAATACGGTCGACTTCATTCATAATGTACGAGCCTTTTCTTCTATTTGTAATAACCATTTTTCACGCTTTGATACTTTACTCGTTTTCACAGATTGAAACACTGAACGTTTTATATCGCGAATGCCACAAAAACGTAAAACACCTCTCTTCATCATAATCCAATCTGCTGATCGATATAATAGTGCGACGTACCATAGGGGCGAGTCTAACTTATTAATAACCCATGCTTTTTTCCCTTGCAATAATCCTTTCGGCAGAGCCCCTTCATATTTATAAGCAAATCCAGCTACGAAAATACGATCGATAAATCCTTTTAAAATTGCTGGCATCCCCCACCACCATATTGGATAGATGAATAAAAGTGTATCTACTTCTTCTACTAACGTTCTGTACCGAGCTGTTTCTTCTTCATTTACTAAATCACGTCTTTTCTTCTCTTCATTAAATACGAGGACTGGATCAAATTGTTCTTTGTATAAATCAAGCAGCGTAACTGAATGATTTGTTTCCGGTAGTCCTTTTTGCACATGATTGAAAATCGCCGCGTTAAAACTTGAAGGATTAGGATGAGCGTATACAATTAGTACGTTCACTACATAACAACTCCCTCTATACATTAAAGTTTCTCCTTCTTTAACATCTTCTCTACAATTTGCACGTTTTTCGAACTTTGCAATAATCGATTCAATAATATAAGTAATTCTTCTTTTTCTAAATCTTTCAGTTTCTCTTTAACTGCACTCTCACCAGCACCTTGAATATCATAAACAACTGCCGCCATATGCTTACAAAGATTCTCATATGGACATTCGCAGCTACTTTCTGAAAAATCTTCGAGATCGATAACTACTTCATAATTTCCTGCATTTCCAGTAACGAAAGCAAACACTTTTTTATCATGTATTTCAACATCTTCTACATGTCCATCTTCATAATATTCATATCCCTTATCTACAATGTACTTTGGGATCCATTTCGTTATATCTTTTAATAAGTAAGCGTACATAATTGTACCCCTTCCTTTAATTCCCTTTTGACTTCAAAAATCCTGTATGTTATTCTAATAACTGTCAAATAGCAAGTCTATATGACAAAACGACTGACACCTATTCGGCGAAGGTGTCTCTTTTCATTTGCAGCCGATATGAATTGCCTCTTTCAGGCACATTCAATTTTTGACACTACACACTCAACACCATTCCCTGTATCAGGCTGCTTTAGCAGTCTTTTACTCTACATACTCCGTTATTTTAAGAAAAAAAGAGAGCTTAGCTCCCTTTTCTCGCCTTATACAATACCCCTTTTTCAGCATAGAGATATTCATCAGCTAATGTAATTTTCCCATCCAGTTTTAGTTCGTCTAATAATCTTGATAAATAAAATTGATGCAACATCTTTTTCGTGAATTTTCCTTCATGATGCGAAACGATATGTTCTTGAATATCTAACAATGATATCGGCTTATCTTGCTCTATCATATATTCATAAACTGTACTACGCAGTTTTACGTATTTTTCGAGTGTCACAGTAATGCGCAACCCCTTTCTTCTTAATATAAATTTTCGTAATCGGTTTTTTTGCAATAAAAAAACCTCTCCGATAAGAAGAAGTTACGTATATATCTTCGTCTTATCTCCCAGAACAAATATGTTCTGCTGGAATTAGCACCTGCATCGCGGTTGCTGGGTTTCATCGGGCCAGTCCCTCCACCTCTCTGGATAAGAAAATATTCACTTAATTCTTACTATACGTAATTCCACTTTAATTGTCAAATAAATATAACAAATTATATTTTCTTCCTTACTGTTCATACTACCCATATACGAACACGCAAGGAGGATTATGAAATGCATCAAAATGCTCGCGGATATGTACAAGATTCTTTTCAATCATTACAAGAAGCTAAAAATTGTTTAGAAGAAGCGCTCGAAACAGTTGAAAAAGATTTTAATCGCGCTCGTATTGAACAATCACTTTATGCTGTTGAACAAGCTATTCAACGTTGCGAGTACACCGTTCACATTTTAGAAAAAGATTAAAAACTTCCCATCAATTGATGGGAAGTTTTTTCAAATGGCATACTTCATAATTATTGCCGTTATAATTAAAAAATATACAGAATTAGCAATTTCTAAAATTCCTACTTTTATAATAGAAATATTTTTGCCATACAACACAATTGCTCGAATGACACTTGGTATAAAAATAAGAGAACACCACGGATTAATCACAAATATGATTATCGTTAATACGATATGATATCCCCAAGATATAAGACGATACTTCGGGTTATTTTTTTCACGAATCATCGTTTTCACATAGAACGTACTACCTAAAAAGTATAAAAATGAAATAAGTGCAATGAATATAGCTGTATGATCGATTTGCTTCATTGAAAAGTAATAACTAATTAACCCACCGATACAAAACACAATAATCGCACAAATATCATTTAATAGTGCTCTTTCATTTTTTTGACGAGCGTAATACATATTCACTATAAATAATGGAATCATTACTATTACGAATAAAAGAATTCGCCACTCATATAATAAAGAAATCATCCCAAATAGGAACGCAATACTGAAATAAACAATGGCAACTTGTAAAAACTCTTTTTTTCGTCTTTGCTTTATGTACGTAAGAAATGGATACGTGGCTAAATAGATAAAGAACCACGCTAAAAACAATGGAATATGATAAATAGTAGGTTTTCCAAGTATGACACTTAATAAAAAAGGAATAACAAGCATAGCCCATGCACCATGTTGCTTCGGAATAACTAACTTCATTAACTATACACCTCCCTTTTGAAAGAAGTTCTCACCTACAATTATACAAATAATTTTATATAATAACGGATGTATATTAAATCGATTTTTTGACAAAAAAATGCTCCTTACAATATGTAAGAAGCATGAAAGAGGCAAACGAATATGTAAGTCGCGACCCTACCTTATATGAGTATGCTTTTCTATGTCACGTTATGCTCATCTAATATACCGTAT
The DNA here is from genome assembly GCF_011800505.1 of Bacillus sp. EKM501B. NCBI lineage: Bacteria > Bacillati > Bacillota > Bacilli > Caryophanales > Bacillaceae > Bacillus > Bacillus sp. EKM501B. Next base: position 137,273 of record NZ_JAALFZ010000005.1, read on the forward strand.
TTCTTTTTAAATCTTGTAAGAATCGTAATCCATGAAGTACTAAATAGTAATAAGAAAATAACATTCGAAATCGCATGGCTCAAATCAAAGTAAAAACTTGCAATATAATACGAAATGACAGTTTCCCACGTTGCTTCTCGTATAAAACCGAGAAGGCCCCAGAAATTCATAATCCAGCCAAATAAAAAGCCAACAATTACTCCGTAAAGAAGTCTTCCCCATAGCTTTTTCATAAAAAATGTATTACGAAGTAAACCTGCTATAAAACCAATCATACCCCAAGAAAACATTTGCCACGGTGTCCATGGACCTTGTCCTAAAAAAATATTAGATACAATTGCTGCTGTAGCACCAATCATAAAACCAGTTTCACTACCAAATACAATTGCAGAAACGATAATGACAAAAGAAGTTGGTTGTACACTTGGTAAAATAGAAAATGGCACCCGGCTTACTGCTGCAATTGCCGCTAATACAGCAACGAGAACAATTTCACGTGAAACAAACGCCTTTCTTTCAAAACGGATATAGAAAGGTAACATAATAACCGCTAATATAAACAAACTACTTAACATGTAATAACCGTCCATGACAAGTGTCGTAAGAAGTAATGTGCCGATTATTACTGCAAAGATACATATTATGAATGCAACATATCGTTTGGACACGCTTCGTACACATCCTCCCACGTTAATGCATATGGCAATTCTTTTCGAATGAATCGATTAATAGATGTTGTATAAAAGAAGTTCCCGCTAAAAAATTCTTTCGGTGCATCATTCATAATGACTGTTCCATCAAATAACATCATACATTGATCAACGTATTTCGCTGCAAACTCAATATCATGCGTTGCCATTACAATTGTTGTACCTTCTTTTTGTAGCTTCCTAAATAGCTCTCCTACTCTTTCTTTCTTCCATGGATCTAATCCCTTTGTCGGTTCATCAAGTAATAATAAAGTCGGCTTTGATAATAACGTTGTACATAATGCAAGAAGTTGTTGCTCTCCCCCGCTACAATCATGCGGATGGCGTTCTTTAAGCGAGTACAACCAAAACTGTTTTAGCGTATCTTCTGCTATTTCTTTTCCTTGTTCTCCATATAATTCACGCGCACGTTCATAAACCTCGTCCCATACTGTATCAAATGTAAAATGGTAATACGGATGCTGCGATACATACCCAATACTTTTAAAACGTTCTTTCGAATCAATTTTATGTATTACTTTTCCGTTCCACTTTACTTTCCCTCTTCTCGCTTTTTGTAATCCTGCTAAAATCGTTAACAGTGTAGACTTACCTGTACCATTCTTCCCAACGAGTGCTACCCATTTTCCTTTTTCAATCGAAACTGATAAATCACGTAAAATAAGCGGACTATTTTTTTCATATTGGAACGAAATATGCTCTGCGCTTAAAATTACCTCTTGCTTTTCACTTTGTGCTATTGGCTCATTTACATATGATATCGCTGCAAAATCATTCATTTTCATTTGCGCCTCTCGCACTGTAAACGGAATATCTCTCACATTCCACTCTAAAAATAGCCTTGGAATTTGCGGAATAAATGGACGGAATGATTCTACTCCCCACATATCCGTAATAACAATTTTAGGACTACCATCATACATAATACGGCCATTATCCATACAAACAACGCGTGTTGCAAGCGGGATAACTTCATCTAAACGATGTTCACTTAAAATAATCGTAATTCCAAGTTCTTCATTAATCCGTTTTAATAATCCTAAAAACTCTTTTGCAGCGATTGGATCTAACTGCGCTGTCGGTTCATCTAATAATAGCAATTTCGGCTGCATAACTAATACCGCAGCTAAATTAACAAGTTGCTTTTGCCCACCAGATAACGTGTGAACAGATTGATGCAATAAATCTTGAAATCCTAAAAAGCTAATAAGCTCTGCTATTCTTTTTTGAATAATATGTGATGGTAATCCGATATTTTCTAAAGAAAATGCTAATTCTTGAATCACTGTATCCATAACGATCTGATTTTCTGGGTTTTGAAATACCATCCCAATTTCTTGGGCAGATAACAAATCAGCTACTTCCTCTATTAAAACACCCTCATAAAATATCTCTCCAGAACGCGTACCAATTGGAAGTAACTCCTTTTTAAAATGTTTTAATAAAGTCGTCTTCCCAGATCCCGATCCTCCAGCAAGTGCAATAAACTCACCTTTTTGAACAGAAAGAGAAATATGCTGTAACGCGTATTCGTTTTCATCAGCATATACAAATGATAAATTGTTTATTTCTGCATGCGCCACCATATCCATTCCCTTCCTTCCATCATAATTGGTAAACTAATAAACAGTGTAAATAATACAAACATCATTCCATCGTATTGCTGGAATAAAATAGATTCGACTTTCGGATAAATAATCAATTTCCCTCCGCCATAATTACTACATACAATAGCAGCTATAAATAGAATGATTAAATAATTGAGCGTATACCAATCGCGCCTTTCCATTCTATAGCGAATATACGTCGTACGCTTCGTTACACCAAATCCACGAGCTTGCATAGAATCTGCCGTTTGCAGTGCATCTTCTAATGAACAAATTAATAATACTTGCAGTAATTGCATACCATTTTTGACGCGTTCTATTATCGAACCTGAATCTACCTGCACACCTTTCGTCTTTTGAACGAGTGTGATTTTCTTTAATCGCCTCATAAACAAAGGAACAAATCTCACTGTAATCATCGTTAACAATGCAACTTTCGGTGAAATTCTTGAAAACAAATATAAAAATTTATGACTGGAAATAATATCATTGTATGACGCAAACGTAAACATAACTGCAACTAGTAATAACCCCATTACTATTCCAAACATAATCGCCTCAAGCTTAATACGGCTATCACCTAACCAAAATAACGTAGTTCGACCTCTATGCGTTAATAACGAATTAAATAAAATTACCATAAAGAAGAAAACAATTGTGCTCGGTAGCATCTTTCTTATCTTTTCGCTATTTCCTTGCATCACATTTAACATAATAATTAATACTATTGCTCCAATTAAAAAAAGAGGATGAAGACACATCGTACATAGTATCATCACCCCGATATAATAGAAAAAATTCACAAAAGGATGTAAAGAAGAAAAACTTATTTTCATAGCCCTTTACCGAATGCCTTTCTTATTGTAATACGTATACCCACTCAATTGTATCTCCTGGTTTTACCGTAGCTACACCAGCACTATGGTTTGGAAAAGCACCGTTCACACGATATTTCCATCCACTAGTATCCGCAATATCTTTTTCATATAAATCATTAATACCTTTTACATAAATACTATCTCTAGATCCGCTTGCATCAACATCTAATCCTGTACGTTGTAATACTTTATACACAGTATCGCCATCTTGTACATCCATCTTTTTCGCACCCATTATATATCCGTTATTTCCTTTTACCGAGATTGTTACTTGTTTTGCTTTAGGTACTGGTGGTACTGGTGGTGGCACTGGGTTTGGTGGTGGTACCGGTGTTGGTGGAGCTGGTACACTATTGTTCTCTTCTGGCTTTTTCTTTTGCTCCTGCTTCGGTGTTTCTTTCGGCTGATTCACAACCTTTGCTTCTTCTTTTACTTCTGGTGCTTTCGGTTGTTGTTTCTCTTCTTGTACTTGTTGCTGCTCTGGTTGCTTATTTACAGCAGGTTGCTCTTTCGGTTGTTCCTGTTGTTTCTCTTCTTTCTTTACCTCTGGTTGTGCCTGCGGCTTTTCCTCTTTCGGCTTCTCTTCTACTTTTTGTTCTTGTTTCTCTTTCTGTTCTTCTTGCTGCTTTTGCTCTGATTCAGCTTGCTTTTCTTCTGCTTTTTCTTCTGGCTTCGCTTCATCTTTTTGTTCTTCTTGTTTCGCTACCTCTTCTTGCTTCGGTTCTACCTTCTTTTCAGGCTTTACAGCTGCCTCTTCACATCCGGCAAGTAGCCCGAGCGAAAGCAGTAAAGAAATGAACCATTTCACCTTACTCATCCTATCTCTCACCTTTCATACGAAAATTAGGAGCAAATAATTGCTCCTAATTTTTTGTTAAGCTGCTTTACGTCTCCATAATACATATGCAGAAGCAATACATAATACACCCATACCTACTTCTGTTGCTGGACTATGAGAAGATGCTCCTGTTTTTGGTAGACTGTTACCGTTTCCGATTTTTTTATTCTTAACCGGTTCGTTATCTACAACTACTTTTAGATTTTCATCTTTTGTTTCTTGTTGTACTTGTTTTTGTTCTTTCGGTTCTTCAGTAACTTCTTTTTCTACTACATTATTTTCTGGTTCAACGACCTTTTCTGGCTCTTCAATCGGTTTTGGCTTAATTACATCACCAGCGTCTACATTAGACCAATCATAAATAGATTTTCCCATTTCCTTAAATTGAAGTAATGCTAAAAGAGCCTGTTCTGTAGCCATTCCGTTACCATTTTGATCACTTGGTAACCATTTAAATTCACCATTTGAAAGTTGATATGATAATAGGTTTTGCATTGCCTTATGAAGACGATTTTGATCTACATCTTTAACAAGCGATAATCCAATAATTGCTTGCGCAGTACTATTTGAATTTTCTTGTCCATCAGCTGAAAAACCGCCATTTTGCAGCTGTTCGTTATATAAATACGCAACAGCTTTTTGTATAGCTGGTTTCACATCTGATCGCTCTTGATAAGGAGCTAATGCTGATAAAACCATACCTGTTACATCAACGCTACTAGCACTATCTTTACTACCTGAACTATTATAAGTCCATCCACCGTCTGTATGCTGATTATTTAACAGTGCTTCCACTAGAGCAACTCTGTTCCATTTTGATTCAACTGGAATCTCATACTTCTTCGTATCAAATGCAAGTAAAGCAAATGCATAACCTGTAACAGAATTCACTTTATCTGACTCATACAATTTTTGAACTAAATTATGTCCACCTACATTTTTAGGGTCTGCACTCATTGCATTCATCATAATAATTGTTCTAGCTAAATCTGTCGCTGAAAAACGGTTAATACGCTTTTCTACTTTTTCAGTTACTGACTTAACATAATTTAATTTTGCCTCAATTGGCACATTCTTTCCAGAACGAGAAAGCGCTACAGCTACCCAGTCACTTTCAATTCCATCTTGTAACATCTTATCTGATGTTTTAGAAATGGCTTCGTTTAATTGTGCACTTGGAACTTGAATGTTCTCTTGCTGTGGTTGTTCTGTTTTTTTATCATCTTGACCTTCTGGTTTTGGATCAACTGTCGGTTTACCATTTTCACCTTCCGGTTTTGGATCGACTGTCGGTTTACCATTTTCACCTTCCGGTTTTGGATCGACTGTCGGTTTACCATTTTCATCTTCCGGTTTTGGATCGACTGTCGGTTTACCATTTTCACCTTCTGGTTCTGGTTCTTCTGTTTTGCCACCGTTAGGTTCTTCTGTTTTACACGTCCCGAACTTATCTAACGTTTCTTTCAATGTTTCCTGGCTTATATTGCTCCAGTCTGAAACAAAGCGAAAGACAACAACATCTCCAGATTTTAATTTATAACTATCTGCTCCGACTTCTGCAGACTTATCATTTACATCATACAGCCAAGCACTTGTAGCCCCGGCCATTAAACCATCGATGCCTTTTACATATGTTCCAAACGACATCGTTTCAGATTCTACCTTGTCCCCCATGACCTTTTGCAGCAAACTTAAAGCTGTTTCCCCATCTTTAATTTGCTCTTCTTTCGGACATAACATAATGCCTTTTTGTGATTCCCCAATAATTGCAAGTTTTGCTGTATTTTCTTCAGCAAACGTAATATGTACTGTATTCGCAAAAGAAACAAATACAAGTGTCACTGCCATTAACGACGTAAGCAGCCACTTTTTCAACATTGCCATCCCAAAATTTCCTCCCTTACTACCATTTACACAAAAAAAGGCCCTTCAAGGGCGTGCGATTGACACTCTCTTTTTGTAAGTGTCGAACAAAAATGTACAACACCTCCTACCCGCATTATTCGCGGCTATATTTGTATAGGAAAAATAATTTTGTTTATGAACGTATCATTGTGATAACATTCACTTTTCTTGGCACAACTTACTTCCATTTAAGTTATCGTAAAACGATAAACCTATACATTCTGTAAATTTTAAATTTCTGTATTATTTTACTATTGACAAAGAATTTTGTCCATGCTTTATCGGATTTATTTTCTAAGAATAATAACTTATTAACTCTTAACTATGTAAACTCTTTTCACTAATAATGACGCCATCTTCATCCGCATAGACATATTCATTTGGATTCCAATCCACTTGTCCAAAGTGCAATGAAATATTTCGTTCTCCTTTTCCTTCTTTCACACTTCTATTTGGCATCGTTCCTAACGCTAAAATACCAATATTAATATTCTTTAGTTCACTAGAATCACGAACATACCCATTCACAATAATTCCTGCTAGCTTTCTTTCTTCCGCAATAGCTGCCAAATTATCACCAAGTAACGCACAATTAGTAGACGCTCCGCCATCAACAACTAATACTGTTCCTTCTGGTAATGTTTGCAATCCTTCCTTCACTAGTACATTATCATCTTTCACTTTTACAGTTGCAATTTTCCCGTGGAATTGTTCTTTCTTCCCAAAAGACCGAAAAGACTGGCGACATATTTGTAATTCCTTTTCAAATTCATCACATAGATCTGTAGTTTTCCACATCTTGTTCCCTCTTTTCCTTTTTCTTTCTACATAACATATTCTTGGCTTATTATCGTTTCCCTGTCTAATATTGCAATAATTTGTATGTACGGGAAAAGGATACAAAAACTATTGCCTTAAGAAGCTACCTTTATTATAATCTATTTCACGGATTGAATTCAGAATATTAAAATTAATAAAGTGAAGAAGGAGGAATTTTATGCAAATACAAACTGAGGCAAAAAAACAACCTAGTAAACAAAAGTTTAAAATGCCTGATGCGTACGTACTACTATTTTTTATTGCCTTACTTTGCGCCATTGCTACGTATTTCGTTCCTGCTGGAGAATTTAAAAGAGTTACAAACGGGACCGTTACAACGACAATACCAGGTAGCTATCATTCTGTTCCGCAATCACCTGTAGGATTTGTTTCTTTTTTTACCGCTATTGAAAAAGGAATGACACTTGCTGCTCCGATCATCTTTTTAATTTTATTTACAGGCGGTGCCATTGCCATTCTTGAAAAAACAGGTGCTCTTGACGGTTTAATCTATCATGTTATAAACAAATTTCGTAATCAGCAATTACTTTTCATTTGTATCGTTGCCGCACTTTTTTCTATTCTCGGAACGACTGGCATTATCGTTAATTCAGTTATCGGTTTTATCCCCATCGGTATCATCGTTGCACGCACATTAAAATGGGACGCTATCGTCGGTGTAGCAATTATTTATTTAGGCACTTATGCTGGTTTTAACGCTACTATTTTATCCCCCTCACCTTTAGGCATTTCACAAAAGATCGCAGAACTTCCGATGTTTTCGGGAATTGGTTTACGCACAGCTATCTATATATCTTTTTTACTTGCCACTATCCTTTATATTAATTGGTATGTAAAGCGCTTGAAAAAATTGAATAAAGGAAGCATTCTTGGCGACAACTGGTTTCCAAGTAACGCTCTTTCAAGCGAAAAGGAAGCAGAGAAAAAAGAAGTTCCTTGGACGATACGTCATAAATTAATTTTACTCGTTTCAGCTTTATCATTAATTGCATTTTTAATAGGCGCTTTTCGTCTACATTGGACGGACGCAGAAATGACCGCTACTTTTATTTTCATAGCAATTACAGCCGGAATAATAGGTGGCATGAAAGCAAACGATATCGCTTCTACTTTTCTAAATGGCTGCCAAAACCTTATCTATGGTGCTTTAATTGTCGGAATGGCTCGCTGTATTTCAGTCATTTTAGAACAAGGCAAATTACTTGATACTATCGTTAACCAGCTCGCACAGTCTCTTGAAGGACAAAGCCCTGTATTTGGTGTTATCGGTATGTACGTGAGTAGTGCCGCATTACATTTCCTTATTTCATCCGGAACAGGAGAATCGGTTATTTTTATTCCGATATTAGCTCCATTAGCTGATTTCATGCACATTACACGCCAAGTTACAGTACAGGCTGTTATGCTCGGCGAGGGTGTAGTAAACTGCCTTAATCCAACTTCCGGTGTTTTAATGGGCGTTCTCGCAGCGAGCGGCATTTCTTATGGGAAATGGATTCGTTTCATGGCTCCACTTGCACTCATTTGGTTTATCATTGGACTTGTTTTTCTTATTGTTGGGGTAAATATTGAGTGGGGACCTTACTAAATACTTAACTAGATAAATAAGTACTATCGTTCCATATAAATATCTATTCTATTTCCCTCACTAGTCCTATAAAAATCATTTATTCTAGTAAAAATATAAGAAGGGATTGATCATAATGATCAATCCCTTTTATCAAAATATAATACCTTTAAAGATCTTAGTTCCAGATTTTATTTACCCATTCAGGATGATCAATAAAAGGATTGCGGTTATGTTGATATTTTGTAAAAATCACTTCATTACGCTTTCGCTCTAAATCATCGACCGGGTCTTGTTCATTCCATTTTAATAAGACAGATAGTTTCCCCATGTATGGATCTTTATTGTTGTTTACTTTTTCATTCAGTTCTAAATCTATTTCGCCGTTGTCTCCCTCGTAACGAACAGCCATATAAAACAGCATTCTAGCAATATCTCCTTTTACACTATCACGAGGTTCCCAAGAATCACTATCATATTTACACTCTGTCGCTTCAGAATGATTCACACCACCATTATCAAAATCTAGATTTCCACGTGAACTATTTACAGATACATCCGTCGCTCTTAAATGATGTAGATCTGTTCCAGGTCCTGCAGTCGTTCCAAAGTCACCGTGAGATTTTGCCCAAACATGCTCTCGGTTCCAGTTATTTACTCCTGATCCATTCGTAAGTTTCCCTTGCGAACGACCAGTATATAAGAGTATCACATTATTTTTATTATTTGGGTCCTCATCAGTATCTCTTAGCGCTTCCCAAACCGCACTGTATGATAGCTTTGTATGATTATCAATAATATTATGCAGTTCCTTCTTTAATTCTAAACCCGTTTTTCCTATTGCGTTATTATAATATGTATCGTCATAATTTTTCACAATACTCTCTTGTGCTGATGCAGGAGCTACTTCACCGTGTATAGTATCTGTGAATGATAGCGATGCAGAACCTAAAATAAAAAATGAAGATAGTGTAACCATAGCAATCTTTGTATTTCGAAACTTCATATACCCATTCCCCTTTAAAATATAATTTAAAGCTATTAACTAAAAAGTGCTTTCTAACCCCCAAAACCTTTTAGAAACCCCTACCCCTTTTCTGTTTATTTAATACAAGACTCTATCCAGTCTGTATCACTTCTAAACTTTTTATTTATTCACATTCCAAACAATTTCACTTTTTACAAGGAATATCCTTCTCTTATAAAGATTATTAACATATTCTTTACAACTAAAAAGTAGTTTAATATTAACTTATAAATTTTAATTTATTTATGCAATAATGCATATTTGATAAATACTTAAAAAAACAGTTTGAATAAAAAGCATTCAAAGAAAACCGTGCAACAAAACAGATACAGTCTAAGACAGAAATAATAAAAATCAAGATGATAACTCGACTTTTCCTTTTTCCATAACTGTCTTTATTTTTGTGTAAAACCTTTCTTTCTCTGAATAATACGTACAAAAATAGATTGGATACCATGTAGGCACCAATCTATTTTAATTAAAGAAACTGTGTCAATTCTGAGTTCACAATACGTTGTGCAGTAATGATAACACTGTCAGCTGTTAGTCCATAAACACTATATAGTCCACCAGGTTGATTAGGAACAATTTGAACTTCATATTCAAATGCTTGTCCAAAAGCAGGATGAACTAAACTTAGAGTTACAAAAGTAGAAGCATTAGAATTCACATTGAAGTTTACCTGTTCAATTAATACTAATGAACCGTCAAGTCTAAAAACTCTAGCTACTCCAGTAAGTGGGCCCGCAGTACGGTTAAGGATTTTCACCCTAACTCTATTTGCATTAGCAGGTTGATTTCCTACGTTTTCAATTGGTCCTGTAGTAAGAGCCATATAACATCACCTCCATTATATTATTATGATATTCAACGATAAACATTAATGTTATAGTCTAATTACCCAATTTACTTAAAATAAAAAGAAGCTCCAAATTCTATTATATTTAGGTCATAGATATTAAACTTAATAAAATCAAAGGCAGGAGCATATTTGATATGTTCCTGCCTTTTTATTGTGGGATACCGATAAATAGCCCTCTAGCTAAGATTTTAAAGTGCTACAAAATCAAAAATTTTATCTCACCACAGTTTTCTACGAGAATCCAGTGAACAGCTTATTTACATAATTTTTGTTCTCGGAAGTTGATTTTGTAGCGCCCTTTCTCGTAATTCACTATGTTTTCCAAAGAAAATAGTGAAAAACAGGGCGATGAATACATTTACAAAATGACAAAACTGTAAGAATACACGAATGTTTGTAAGAAAGTTCGATGTTTTCTTTTTCCTTTTTTTATTATAGTGAAAAAGAAGAACAAAATATTCTCTTATGTAGGAAAGGAAGATAATAATGATTGATCTATTAAATAAATGGATGTTAGAAAGTACAGCCAATTTTAATATCGTTGTAGGACTTACAGCACTTCTATTTTTGGGTTCAGTAATTGCACTTATTATTATTTACAAAAAAATTGGTAAACCGGTTGAAAGAACAAATACTATTTATTTAAAAATTACTTCTCGTATGTTTACTACTCAAATTCTAATGAATGCTATATTTATTTCTTTAGTTGGTAAAGATATTGAGAATTTCCGTCAAATCTTTATATTATTTGAAGCTTTTGTATTCTTTATTGGAGCTATTTATTCGTTTAAATTATATAGACAGGAGTACAAATGATTCACTTATAAGAAACAATAAAAAACAGTAGTGATTTTACATTACTGTTTTTTATTGTTCATTTTTAATTGTAAACTTTTCATTTTTAGTTAACTGTATATTCTATACATATGAGGTTAACATAACCCATCATTATCGTTAGCGAGGAAAAAGGACAACCCTGCTCTCACAAGTGAACCCTTTTTTAGTTCTATGAATCTATACATATTTTATACATTCCTATCCTAACGCGGTTTTAGTGCTCTTGTTTGTTACTGGATTAGCCAAAAAACTGTATAAAATCTTGCATACTATTAGCGTGTTTTTTCAAAAATACTGGCATCCCCCAATTTGTGCTTTCTTATGGATATTTCTTGACTCCTCATTAAAACACTCTCCGGTTCTTTGTCTATCTTTAAGAATAAACTCTGCTTGTTTATTTCAAGTTCTTACATCGAGGCTTTACCTCCTCCTAAAGCCAAACAAACGTTTCATATTACACGCCTACATTAAACTGAATATCCAATCTTTATCTAGTCTGTAAATAAAAAAGGATAATCAGCCCCATAATGGACTAACTATCCTATAAATTATTGTCTAAATTCAATAAAGTGAAACTTTAATCAGCCCTCACCAATCGGGCTTTTACGGGCAGTTGATCCCCATCTAATTTCTTTGCTTCCGCTGAATTTTGAGGTGAGGGTCTTACTTCCCGGCGAATAGCGGGATAAAACTAGAACTTCTTTTCCTATGTATCATTATTTCGTTACTTCACCAAACTGCGCTCTCGTCACTTTCGCCAAGTCCTCTACTTTAAGCTCAATTTGTATACCAATTTTCCCGCCACTCACTATCATCGTTTCAAGTGATTGGGCACTTTCATCAATACATGTAGAAAATAGCTTTTTCATTCCAACTGGTGAACAACCGCCGCGAATGTATCCTGACACTTTCGTAATATCTTTAACAGGAATCATTTCAATTTTCTTTTCACTTACTGCTTTTGCGGCAGCTTTTAAATTTAGTTCCTCATCTACCGGAATAATAAACACATGATAATTTTTACTATTCCCTTGAGCGATTAACGTTTTATATACTTCTCTCACTTCTCGTCCAATTTTCTCGGCTACTGATACGCCATCAATTTTCCCATCGTCTGGATCATATGACATCATCGAATATTCAATTTTTTCTTTATCTAATATTCGCATCGCATTTGTTTTATCTTTTTTCATAACGTTCTCCTTAAAAGGTTATTTCATATTATTAAGTTTTATTATACACCCTTTTCCATTTCTCCTACATAACTTCACGTATTTTTCAAAACTAAAAATATTGATAATTCAAAAATCATCTGATATAATTTGGAAAAACTTATGTTAAGGAGAGATTTGTCATGCGAAATGTTAATACTTCTTTCCAACTTCATCATCATACGTAACGCCGTGTATCCGAAGAAAAATTTTTCTTCGTGGGTACAGGGCTTTTCCTGTTGACCCACGAAGCGTTCATAAAGCTATGTGGGTATTTTTATACCTGCATAGCTTTTTTTAATTTAAAAAAGGAGTGATTATGATGGAAATGAGAAATGTAAAAGGAACGAAAGACTATTTACCAGAGGAGCAAGTGCTGCGAAATAAAATTAAAAGAGCTTGTGAAGATACGTTTGGACGATACGGATGCAAACCTTTAGAAACGCCGACGTTAAATATGTATGAGCTTATGTCTTACAAGTACGGCGGTGGTGATGAAATATTAAAAGAAATATATACACTTCAAGATCAAGGAAAACGTGATATTGCCTTACGATACGATTTAACTATTCCATTCGCAAAAGTTGTGGCAATGAACCCGAACCTCCGCCTCCCTTTTAAACGTTATGAAATTGGGAAAGTATTTCGAGATGGGCCAATTAAACAAGGAAGATTTCGTGAATTTATACAATGCGACGTTGATATTGTCGGTGTAGAATCAGTCATGGCTGAAGCGGAACTCATGAGCATGGCGTTTGAGCTGTTCCGAACATTAAACTTAGAGATATCGATCCAATATAATAACCGAAAATTGTTAAATGGTATTCTTCAGGCCATTAACATCCCTACTGAATTAACAAATGACGTCATTTTATCATTAGACAAAATCGAAAAGATTGGGATTGATGGTGTACGAAAAGATGTATTAGAGCGCGGAATTTCTGAAGAAATGGCTGATACAATATGTAATACTGTATTATCTTGTCTAAAGCTTACAATTGTTGACTTTAAAGAAGCTTTCAATAACCAACTCGTTGCCGATGGCGTAAACGAATTGCAACAATTACAGCAATATTTAATCGCTCTCGGAATAAATGAAAATACGATATTCAATCCGTTTTTAGCAAGAGGACTGACAATGTACACAGGTACTGTATATGAAATCTTCCTAAAAGATGGCTCAATTACATCTAGCATAGGTAGCGGCGGCCGTTACGATAACATTATCGGAGCATTCCGTGGTGATAGTATGAACTATCCAACAGTCGGTATTTCATTCGGTTTAGACGTTATTTATGCAGCACTATCGCAGAAAGAAACAATCTCATCTACAGCGGATCTATTTATCATCCCGCTCGGGACAGAATTACAATGCTTACAAATTGCCCAGCAATTACGTTCTACCACTTCCTTAAAAATCGAACTCGAACTAGCAGGACGCAAATTAAAACGTGCCCTTAATTATGCCAATAAAGAGAATATCCCTTATGTGCTTATTATTGGTGAAGAAGAACTTAGTACAAACACTGTTGTGCTGCGGAATATGAAGGAAGGTAGTGAGATGAAGGTTCCGCTTACTTCTTTGAAAAATAATACATTGAATAAATATTTTACTACGCCTACTACGTTATGACTGTGAAGTATTCTCAAAATGTAAATCAGGTAAACAAAAAAGGGCTGTCCGCGCATGACAGCCCTTTTCCCTTAATGAACAACACCTTCATAAGTGAAATTATATTAACGATTTTCCGAATATATCTATCATAATTTACACTATATCAACGATACATAGATTTTTCATTTGATAGATAACCGGGCAATTAGTTTACATAAAATAATTATACTCAATTTAATCTTACAAAACTTTAACATCCAATTACCTATTTTAATAATATATGGTTTTCTAATTTCACTACCAATTTAAGAAAAATTCATATCCTTCTCTACTATACCACTTTTATCTATTAACTTTTATTTTGTGCATTCCTACTCTCCAAAACTTTCTCCATATTATGAGTTGCCCATTCCATCATTAATAGAATCATTGGACGAAGTGATTCACCAAGCTCGGTTAACGAATATTCTACTTTAGGTGGCACTTCACGGTATACTTCACGATGTATGATGCCATCTGCTTCAAGTTCTCTAAGCTGCAGTGTTAACATTCTTTGTGTGATATTAGGTTTTAATCTTTTTAATTCATTAAACCTCTTTTTCCCATCTAATAAATGATACAAAATAACACCTTTCCATTTTCCACCAATCACCTCAACCATAGCTTCAACTGGACAAGAATATTTATTTAAAAATGGGTAATTTATATTATTTTCATTTGAACAATCCATAATAAATCCCTTCCCTTAACAATAGTATCTTTTTTGATACTATAACACATAAATGTGCGTACTTGTATCTATGTTACTTTAAAAATATAATTTACTTACAAAATAAATTAACGAAAAGAGGAACTTTTATGACAAATACAAACGAAATTACAAAAGAGAAAATTATGGAGGCTTTTCATTTCAGACATGCATGTAAAGAGTTCGATCCTATGCACAAAATTTCAGAAGAGGATTTTAAATTCATTTTAGAAACAGGCAGATTATCTCCTTCTTCTTTTGGATATGAACCTTGGAAATTTATTGTCGTACAAAATAAAGAATTAAGAGAAAAACTACAACCGTATTCATGGGGCGCTGGTGGGCAACTTGCAACAGCTAGTCATTTTGTCATTGTTCTTTCAAGAAACATTAAAGATATGCATTATGATGCAGAGTATATTAAATATATGATGAACGATATTATTGGATTGCCTGAAGACACTCAAAAAATTAGATATGAATTCTTCAAAAAGTTCCAGGAAACAGATTTTAACTTATTACAATCCGATCGTACTGTATTTGATTGGGCATCTAAACAAACTTATATTGCTTTAGGTAATATGATGACGAGCGCAGCTCAAATCGGTATTGATTCTTGTCCGATAGAAGGATTCGATAAAGAGAAAGTAGACTCTTTACTTCGTCAAGAAGGCATTATACAGGGCGATAATCTTGAAGTATCTGTTATGGTTGCCTTTGGTTACCGTAAAGAAGATCCAAAACGTGATAAAACAAGACAGACTATGGATACAATTGTTGAATGGATTAAGTAATATAGCACACACAAATAATGCTCCTAATAGCTGGATACTTATACTAAAGAACTATTAGTCGTTTTTCTTATGTATGAATTTGGTTTTTCATGGAAAGATATATTAGTATGTATGCAGTTTGAGCACTCTATTTTTTAGAGTCGAACAGGAGGAGAATGAATATGTCTGATATTGAAGTTGGCGAAGTGTTTACTCTTAGTGATGAGAATAACGAAGAGCAAGAAGTAGAAGTACTTGGAGCGATGGATGTCGAAGGCGCAGAATATATTGCAGTTGCCTTTGTTGAAGATATCCAAACAGAAACTGAGGAAGACATTGATATTTTCTTTTTAAAAGTAGAAGAAGATAATGAGTTTTCATACATTGAAAATGATGAAGAGTTTGATAAAGTATCTGCTGCGTTTGAAAAGATTTTGGATGAGCAAGAGCAAGAATAGTATGAATGAAAAACACGAGGGCGGATGCATATCCGCCCTCTTTTTATTACTCATCCAGAGACTCACGCAGTAATTGCAGTACATCTTTCATCGCAAAAGGTCCATCTTTTTTAACATGCTCCGCAAATTCTGAAACGAGACGTAATGTTCTCACACTTTCGATTGGATGTTCTCCTGATGCACTTTCAGCTGAAAGCATAACTGCATTCGTCCCGTCCAGTACAGCTTGAAACACATCAGTCACCTCAGCCCTTGTTGGAATAGAATGATCTACCATAGATTGAAGCATTTGTGTTGCTGTAATGACATATGTATTCGTTCGATTACATTCCTGAATCATCATTTTCTGTAAAAGCGGAATGCATTGATACGGTAACTCTACTCCTAAATCGCCCCTTGCAATCATAATTCCATCTGCTTCTTTACATATATCCTGAAAATTCTCGATTGCTTCCATCGTTTCTATTTTTGCAATTACATTAGGTGACGTTTCTTTATACTGTTGTATAAAATCTCGTATTTCTTTTATATGACTAGGTTTTCTTACGAAAGAACACGCGATAAAATCAACATTCTCCTCTAAAAGAAACTGAATATCTTTTTTATCTTTCTCTGTAATAGCTGGTAAACGAACAGCCGCACCTGGTAAATTAACTCCTTTATGGGATGAGATATTGCCACCTGTTTTTACCTTCGTTTCTATTTTGTCCGTACTTATCTTTTCAACAATTAATTCAACTTCTCCATCATTAATTAAAATTCTACTGTCTACTTTCACATCATTCGGTATTCCTTCATAATCAACGCTTGCTTCTGTATTACTCCCTGTAACTGGTTGTGTATGTAAAATAAAAGAATCTCCTGCCTGAAGTGTAATTTGCTCTCCCTTCACTTCACCTAATCTTATTTTAGGTCCTTGTACATCACCCAAAAATTTAATAGAGTCATCTAATGATTTCACTAAACGAATGATGTCTTTATGACTTTCATGCGTGCCATGCGATAAATTCAGTCGAACAATTTTCATACCATTCTTTATTAACTGTGCTAATGTTTCTTTATTATTACTTGCGGGTCCAATTGTACAAATTCGATCGATTGTCATTTTTGTCACCATCCTTTTTTTAATAAGTTTCCCATATGAACTTAAAAATAACAGAGATTCTGACATAAATAGATTTAAATTTACATGAATTTCATAAAATTAAACCTGTATCCCTTGCTGGCTAAGCATTAGAAGATATATTCGCTTTTTTGCAAATGAAGACATGTTGAATCGAAAGTAAAAGAAAAGTTAAGTATGGGATAAACCATTGAGAGTTTCGAAATTTTCATATATTGTATGAATTGAGTTCGAACTCAAAAATTTAAAAAGGTGGGAAAATTAGTGAATATGAAAAAATCTTTATCGGTGACAACTTTAGGGTTAGCGGTTTTAGGTTTTGGTTTTACTAATAACGCAAGTGCTTCAGAGATCGATACTGTAGACAAGCAGCCCGTTTTAGTTGACTTTGATACAATTCAATCAACAAAAACATCTAGTGTTCCTAGTTTGACTATTGCAGCTGCACCTAAGAATGACTCTAACATTAGCGTATATACTCCCTTTTTTGGTAACCCATATGCAGTTGCTAAATCGAAATCAACTACGACCGAAGACTATGTTTATGCAAAAGCAAGAACTTTCAATGGCGATGGCTCATTAGTAAATACGAAAAGTAATAGTGCAAAAAAATCATCCTTTGTAAGTGCTACAGCGACCAACACAAGCATTTATTATGGAGATGATTACGCTATCGGTAATCATACCTATAAATTAAGTGGTTATAATGATGTGAATCACGAAACAAAAGCTTTCTGGTAAGAAAGAGAAAAAAGATATGCATCTTGCATATCTTTTTTCTCTAATATTTTACATATATTGAGGTGCTATTTATGAAACAAATATATATTATTAGCGGTGTTTTACTTATTTCATTACTTACAATTTATATTTTGTTCAATACTTCAATCATACAACCTCATCCACCTTCCATAGAAAATAAACGCGAGCAACAAACCAATACTATTTCTTACGGATTGAAGGATAATCAAGGCCAACATATTAACAATGGCAGTACAATTACTAGTGAGGATAATAAAATTAATGTAACATTATCATTCGTACATACTATTAATGAAAACCGAAAATATGGATTAATTGTTCTAGAAGATTACGAACAAAAACCTTTTAAAATAGAAGATACTACTAATGAAATATCACACTATTTTTTTGATATGAAACCAAACAGTTCAATGACTACGAAAATCTCTTTACACACTTCTCCTAATGCAAGTGCATTAACCTTTTTAATAATAAAAAAACCTGAATACAAATTAAAAGATAATAACTTAAATAAAGCAGCTATTTTAGAAGATATTCTAAGTATGCGATATTCAATGCATCCTCTTCAGAAAGAAAACGAAAAAATAAAACTCCCCCTTATAGATCCAGATGCTATTTTAAAAGATGGTCTTTACGAACCAGTATTTGTTACGAACCGTGAAGAGAACTTACAAACTGTCTTCTTTGAAAAGGAAGGCAAGCAATTAATTTTATCAAACGGTAATGAAACAAATGATGAAATGACTTACGCAATCGTGGCTTTTAAAGATTGGAAACAAGTTGAAATATTTAACAATAGAAAAGTCGTTTATACTAAGGTTGCACCTGAAACAAGACAAATCTTTAATTTCACATTGCCTTCAGTGGATCAAGAAAGTAATTTTCAACTCGTCGCTTTTCCATTTCCTTATAAAGTTAGCGAAGAAGATTATGTCAGTCAACAAGCATTCAGTTCCTTTCGCATCGTAATTGAAAATGAAAATAAATAAGTTATACTGTGCACATTACAACAACCTAAAAAAGGCCTACTCACACGAGTAGGCTTTTGAAACTATGAAAGTTTCGTCAATAACTGATTTAAATCTTTTTTCGTTTTCGTCGTTAATGATTTCATTTTATTAACATCAATCTTTTCCTTCTCCGCCCCTACAATTAACGGATACATACTTTGACCGATTGTTTTAGAATCCGTCGGATGTGATGCTTCTAGCTCTTTTTCAATCACATCCCACTTTTCGTTAATTTGTTTGCCAAGCTTATTCACTGTTTCCAATTTCGGATTAGCAGCTAACTGCTTGTCCAAGCTATCAATTAATGCTACAACTTCTTTAACATTCGTTTTCACAGCAACACTTTTCTTCGGATCTTTCGTTGCCTTTCCGTTATTGTTTGTGCTTGTACTTGTGCTTTGATCTGCTGTTTTCCCGCTAGTCGTTTGATCATTCGTTTTTCCTGTCGTTTCTTTTTCTTTTGTTTTTACATTTTCGTTTTGAGTTGACGTTTTGCCGTTACTTTCTGTTCCTGATGATTCTTTCGTATTTTTTGCATCCTTATCTGTTTTTTCATTTGAAGAAGTATTTGTTTCTTTTTCAGTATCTTTCGTTGTTTTTGAAGCTTCATCTGCACTTGTCGTTTTTGCTTCTCCATCCTTTTGCGCAGTTACTTGCTCTTTCTTTTCCGTTTCTTTATCTGCTGAAGGACTACAAGCTGCCATAGTAAGCATTGTACCAATTGTAATCGATGCGATAGCGACCTTTTTCATTTTCATATAAATCCCCCTATGTTTTACATAATTTATCCTCCCCTTTACGATTCGATTTCCCCTTAAAAAATCCCTTTTCACATGAATTACCATCTTTCCGACAGTAATCTTCATAATAATACGGACAAAAACTGATAAACTCATTTTAATATTCGAGTTTCTTCTACTTCATTTTTCTGCTCGCAAGTAAAAGAAAAAGAGTATATTGTCACATTAAGAATCACTATCTTCATATGACGATATACTCTTCTATCAAATTTTTATCTTTCTTGACATTTTATTTATACAAAAAAATAAAATTTTCTTTCGTTTTTTGTTTCTCAGCATTTGTTAACATAATATTTTTATGAATAACCACCATTCGAGTGAATGACTTGCCCAGTAACCCATTTCGCTTCTTCACTTACTAAAAAAGAAATTAAGCGCGCAGCATCCATCGTTTCTCCAACTCTACCTTGCGGGAATTTCCATACTAAATAATGTTTTAATTCCTCTGTAATCCACCCTGTATTTGTTGGTCCTGGATCAACAGCATTAACAGTAATCCCCTTCTCCATCGCTACTGGTGCCACTGACTTTGTAAATGCTTCAATTGCCCCTTTCGTTGCTGCATATGCTAGTTCATCTGGCATTGGACCTACTGACTGTCCTGAAGTAAGATTAATAATACTCCCGCCCGTTTTAAGTGAATAATGTTTTATAAACAATGAACTTAATAGCATAGTAGCCCGAACATTAACTGTATAATGTTTATCCAACTGCTCTACATCTAATTCCTCAATCCTCGTATGAGTAGAATATACTGCATTATTAACTAGAATAGATGGATCACCTAACCGTTCTGATACCATATAAAACAAACGATTTGGCGAATAAGACTGCGATAAATTGATTTCTGCCATTTCACATCGAACATCGTAACTTTCAATTTCCTTTTTCAGCAAAAAGGGTTCTTGATCACTCATTCCCCATGGCATCGCTTTATCATACTTTGGCCAGTACGTGAAAAAAATGTCTATCCCCTTTTGAGCAAGCACCTTGCATACAGCTGCACCAATTCCATTCAGACGAGTTGCCCCTGTTACAATTGCTATTTTCTTCACCTTTTTCTCCTCCATCTATACACAGATCCCCTGCATGAATACAGAGGATCTATCTTCTTATTGAATATTTGACAGTATACGTTCAGCACCTAATTTTAACATTTTAATAAAGATATAATTTACAATCGTAAACATTACAAATAAAACGATAAACATAACCCATAGTCCGACATGAAGGAAGAAGTATAATACACTTACTCCCGCCACAATAATTAAAGCTATTAAAATATTAGCTAAAAAATTCCACAAAGTTGTATATCGACTTTTAAATAATTTCTGCTCTGTATCCCAATGAATATCTGCAGTTTGCGCGTCCCAGCGTGTTCCGATTAAATTAATTAATAACAACCCGTTCGCACTTAGTAAAAACCACAGTATCATAAAGACTGGAGAAATCCCAGCTACAACTGCCATCGTAATACCGAATACTGCTAAAATGATCACATTAATTAACCAAGCAGTGATTGCTTTCGCAAAAAAGATATCCGAAGCCTTTACTGGTAAATAACGATTCACAAACCAAGAGCTTCCATCTCGCGAAAATGACGTTGTTGCAATGACGTTACTACCCATTAAAAATAACGATGCACAAAGGCCCACGCCAATTGCAAGGCCTGCTGATTTTGGGTTATCAATATACCCTGTAATCCACTTTAAATTCCCGTCTTGCACGAATAAAACAAAGAACAACATAATTGGCATAACGAAAGTTTGTACAATGCAATTTAAGAAAAATTGTGGTGTACGGAATAACGTTTTAAATTCTTTTTTCACATACGCTTTTAAATGCGAACTTTGTACTGTTGATTTCTGTAAACCTTCCGCCGAAATAACTTGTTTCTTTGCTGTACTCGTTGAAAGTCCAATAACCCCTTTTAAATATGTACGCTCTGCTATGTAATAAAACAACACAAAGAAGACAAATGAAATAACTGCAAAGATTAATACATATAAAGGACCCTTCCAATTTGCATTTTCTACTAATGCCACTGCTCCGAAATATGTAGTTGGAAAATAGTTTGTCATTTGTACTAAAAGAGAAGATTGGTTGTTCGCAAGGTAATCCGCAATTGCATCTTCAGAAAACGAACTTTTATTTTTCCACTGTAAAAATACATTAATTCCTACAATAAATAGTATACTTACAATTCCAATAAATATATTTCCTCGGTCTTTATTTTTTGCTATATTTGTATACCTCATAATAACTGTCATCAGTAACGAAGCTAGTACTAACGGCACAATCGGGAAGAGTAAGTAAATAAAAATCATGTATATGTAATATGTAATAAATGCGCCACTTTTTAATCCGTACGTAATAAAGATTGGTAATAAAATGAATGAACTCATTACGTATTGTGTTATTAATACTGTTAAAAATTTTGCCGAAATAATCTGGGCTGGTTTTAATGGTAATGGTAGTAACATTTCAATATCATTGCTGTAGTAAAATACAGTTAAAATGTTCGTTATACTCATTAAAAATACCCATATACTCGCAATCGCAAGTCCCATTGCGATAATCATTCCTGGATCTTGCCCTAAATGTATCATTCCCTCATACATTGCGTGCGTGATAGAACCAAATAGTAAAAAGCCGACAAATAAAATGGCTGCAAATGAAAATACATACGCCCATCGCTTCTTCTTATCTGTTATAAAATCTGCATAATTTAATTTTAATAATACTTTCGTTAACGTCCAAATTTTACTCATTGCCCGTCATCTCCAAGAACATTTTTTCAAGTGATTCATTGGATTTAAAATGATCTCTCATTTCATCTAAATTCCCTTTAAACTGAAGATTCCCCTTATTAATAATTGCAACCCGGTCACATATTTTTTCCGCTACTTCTAATACGTGTGTAGAGAAAAATACAATCTTTCCTTTATCCGCATGTTCTCTCATCATTTCTTTTAAAATATATGCAGATTTCGGATCAAGCCCAGTTAACGGTTCATCTAAAATCCATACATCTGGTTCATGCACGAGCACACCAATAATAACGATTTTTTGTCTCATACCGTGCGAATAACTTTGAATTTGATCAGATAAAGCATTATAAAGATCAAACTTCTTCGCTAAAGACTCTATTCGTTCTTGTCGTACTTCTTTCGGCACTTCATACATATCGGCCATAAAGTT
Organism: Bacillus sp. EKM501B; assembly: GCF_011800505.1. NCBI lineage: Bacteria > Bacillati > Bacillota > Bacilli > Caryophanales > Bacillaceae > Bacillus > Bacillus sp. EKM501B. The sequence continues at coordinate 160,045 of NZ_JAALFZ010000005.1, forward strand.
TAAATATTCAATTCCTTTTAATCGTAAAAACATATCTGGACTATCTGGTACATAACCAAACGTCTTCTTCGCTTCCATCGGCTCTTCCATAATATTTTTTCCGTTAATCGTAATAGTCCCTTTGTCCACCCCGTGAATGCCAGTAATCATCTTAATTGTCGTTGATTTACCCGCACCATTCGGTCCTAAAAATCCAAAGATTTCGCCGCTAGGTACAGATAAACTTAAGTCTTTTACTGCATAGGTAGACCCATTATAACTTTTTGACACATTCGTAATTTCAATCATTCCATCCAATCCTTTCCTTAATTACCAAATAACTATATTGATATTATAGCATACTTCTATTTTAAGATTTTTACATTTTTCAGTTTATTTAACCTTTAAAATAAATATACACCCCTAATCCAACAACTAAAACGACAGCTAGTATAATATAAATCATTGTTAAGCGTTTAATATTCCCCTTTGTCGCTTTGCTATAATTTGCATCACCATTCCGCCCAATTAACACCGTCGCAATGACAGTAATCACTACAAGTAATACAACGATCATGATCCAAGTTAGCATTTCTTCCTCCCCCTCCTTACAACCATTTTACAATATTATCCTCTTTATTTCGCAGCATATTTCCTCTTTTTACTATTATTATGAAGCAAACTGGAAAACCATTATTACCATTCCTATCCAATTGCGATATATTTATAACATAACGTGACTTATTTCTAACAACATAAGGAGGACCTATCATGAAAACAACTTGGATAAAATATTTAGGATTTCTCGGTTTCTTCGGTTTCCTCGGATTTTTTTATGAAAAAGGATTGTTTACTATGTTCTGTTTCTTCTCCTTTTTCACATCGTATAGAACAGTTCAACACGATGAACTGTTTGAACAAATTGTCAATAAATCGTGTCGCAATGCATTTATCGTTACGTTACTAACTACCACAATCATTATGTTTATTGAAATGTTATTTCCAAACCCTACGCTACAAGAGATTGATATCGCTCTTATTTTCGGCACACTCATTCTTACATTCGGCTTTTCTATGTTCTTTTTCGATAAACCAATTGATGAAATGGAAGATGCACCATGGCGTTCGTAACGAGAATAAAAGAATACCGTGCCAAATTGAACATGACACAAGAAGATTTAGCGAAGAGCGTTGGTGTGCGACGTGAAACAATTAGTCATCTCGAAAAAGGTAAATACAATCCTTCCTTACAACTTGCTCACGATATAGCGAAGGCATTACATAGTACGATTGATGAGATTTTTATTTTTGAGGATTGATTAAAGACGTCCAGTCACAAGAATCACATAAAAAAATACCGTCATTCTTTCCAAGAAGAATGACGGTATTTCTCATTGATTATCCATATAAAACCGCATGAAATACGCCTAATAGCAAGTATTGATCCTGCATGTAATCTTCATCATATACATTCATCTCAATGTAATACATATCTTCCTCAAGACGAATATTCCAATCTGCAATTACATAGCCCTTTCGTAATAACTTTCCCATTCCAAATGAAGTTTTATGAACAACATATTCTTCTGCCTTATATGTAAAGGTAAATAAGAAATTTGCATCCAATAACTTTCCGTCACATACAAGTATTTCATGCTCTGCATCATGATTATCTTTGTACGTTACTAAAATCCTTCTTTGGCGCTGCCTACTTACATCCTTTGCAATGACGCGAATATTGTCCTTACTATCCTTTATTTCATAAATAATATTACTACCAATTTTTGGAATGAAATCCAGCACTCTCATCAGCGTATTTTTATAATAGCCCCTTACTACGCCTACTTGCTCACTTCCATTATAAACCTCTATCGGTGTCGTATCTGCTTTGCTATCACACGGTCGTTTGTAAGAGAGCTGCATCATTCGCTCTCCTCTTAAGTACTGATCAAACGTCACAGGATATTCTATCATGCGCAGTTCTTTATTTAGCTCATACAAATAGCGTTGAACACTCTCTATTAATGTTGTAGTAGCTATACGCTCTTGAAGTTCAAATTCTTGCCAGCTGGAAAAAACATTCCATTGATTATGATCCTCTTCATAGAAGAAACCAAGAATTACCTCTTCACGGTCAGCCGTTTCATATTTCATAGGCACGTTCTGCCCATGTTGAACTTGTTCCATCCACTGACCTAAATAAATGCCCAGCTCTGCAACCTTCATACATGATTTTTGAAAAAATACGCTGTCACTCGCGCAAATCGTTACATCTCCTTCGATAAAGCCCTTTGAATAAGCATCATACCGTGGCTCATCCTTCTGCGGGATACTCTTATCTAACTCAAATAAAAACGTTAACATCCTTTATTCACCTCTAGTTGTTACACTAATCATACATGACATCGCATCACTCTGAGAGACTATTTATATACGCATATTTAATTCACGCATTATAACACGTGAATGATCTTGTATAGTAGCGCTATTTTTTGTTCTATATCTTAGTATATGAATTTATATGAGCGATTTTTCAAATATATCTATCACAACTTACAATATATCAACGATTTTTCAAATATATCGATTTTTCGACAAATATCAGCACAATTAAAATGAAGCTACCTTTTCTTCAGCCACTTCTACAATTTCTAAAATTTGTAGCAGACTCTCCACTTCATAAGTCGGATTAACACTCGTCTTATTCTCTTTCAAACTCGGATTATACCAACACGTATCAATGCCGAAGTCTTCTCCGCCTTTCATATCAGAAGTTAGCGAATCTCCGACCATTAGTACACTTGATTTATCCGTAATTCCAAATTTCTCAAATGCATAATCAAAAATCTCACGCGCTGGTTTTTGATGACCAACTTCTTCAGAAATAATAATGTGATCAAAGAAATTACATAAAGGCGAATTTCCGATTCTTGATTGTTGCACCTTCGTATATCCATTCGTAATAATACCTAACTTGCAATCTTGAAGATTTTCACATAATTGTACTGCGCCTTCTATAAGATGTACTTCCTTCCCTAAATTTTCAAGGTATACATCACTAAATTGCTGCGCATCTACGGCTATATTATGAAGTGCAAATAATTGTCTAAATCGCTCTACGGCTAATTCACTTAGCGTAATCATTTTATTTTCTAAATCTCTCCATAATCCATTACTAATCTCTTTATAACTTGCAAGATGATCATTATACCCTGTAGGCATGCCAAACTGTACAAACGCATTATGTAATGCGTGTCTTTCCGTTTCAGGGAAATCTAATAATGTATCGTCTACGTCGAATAATATAAATTTGTATTTCATGATGTTCTCCTCAATTCCTATTTTAAAAGCTTCGTTCTCATTGCTTATAAGTTTTTATATATGTCGTGATGAAGCGCTTTAACCCGCTCTTTATAGAATACACCTTTATCTTTTATTTTCAAATGTGCTATAAATAAATTTGCTAGCATGACTGCTGTATCTAGTCTATAAAATAAACTAACAATATGAGGAGTAACATTAAAGATACTATCATTCTTATATCCATCTTTAAATTCATCCCAACTAACCTCATTTGTTTCAGCTATTCTCATAAGCTCCAGCAATGGATGACCAATTAAAGCATTATCCCAATCAACTATTGCTTTAACTTCTCCATTATACCCGATTAAATTGGCTGGTCGAATGTCCATATGTAATAAACATTTTACATGATCTGCTGTACTAAGAATATATTCAATTGTTTTTGTATCCGGAAGATTAATTTTGCAGTTCGTGATTGTATTAAACCCTTCTATCCGTTTCACAATTCGTTCTGCTATATACTTACTAATAGGCTCTCTAATATTTTGTTTGTAATACAAACCATCAATTGGCATACTATGAAGATTGCTCACTAACTCCCCTATTTTGCATGCGGAAATTGGCATATGATCAGCATACACACAATCCGAAATTAAAAAATCAAGTTCGGTTGAAAGATGCAATCCGTGTATCCTTGGTACTGGAATACCTTTTGAATGACAATACTTAGACAGCTCCGCTTCCTTTTGCAACGAAATCCGACTGTTAAATAAGTCTTCATTTATATTTTCCACTTCTCTTTCCCACGGTACTCGAAATGCCAAAGACCCCTTTTCTGAATCTCCTTGAAAAACAATATTTTGCACTCCCGTTCCAATCACCTTTAAATCTTGAATAGCTAGTTCCTTATACTCTTGACTTAGTATTGTTGCCAGCTTCTCTCTTAACCCCTCTGCTTTTACACGTGTATGAATCATTTTATCCCCCGATTCTTAAGTTCTTTTCATCCATTTTCTCCTCTGTGCACAACATCCTCATTAACAAAATTATAGCAACAATAGTAAAAGGAGGCTAATCCGCTCAGCCTCCTTCTCATTATTAATCTTCTAGCAATAACTCTTTCATTTCCTCTAACGACTCTTTCGTAAAGCCAAGAGCTTTTTCAGCGTATGTTTCAACTGATCCGTATTGCTTTTGAATTTCACCAATCGCAGCTTGCAAGTATTCAGCACGTGCTTCAAACATTGCACCTAATATCGCTCTGCTCTCATCGTTTTGTAATTTCGCACCTAAAAAGGCCATCATTTTTTCATTTAGCTTTTCACGGAATCCGTTACTTAGTAAGTAGTCTTCCATTACTGTTTTTTCTGGTACACCTAGTAAAAGTAGTAATAATGCTGAACCAAATCCAGTACGATCTTTTCCAGCTGTACAGTGGTTTACTAACGGTAAGTTTTCCGGGTTTTGCGCTAAGTTTAAGAAGCTCACGAATGCCTCGTTACCACTTACGAAATCTTGATTCATTTTCACAAGATACTCACCTGGTTTTCCTAACATAGAAAGGTCACCAACTTGGAAAAACTCATTTATATTTAAGTCTTTCGCTAAGTCTTGCATAACTGGTAAGCACACTTGACGAGCACCCGTAATTTCTGGATTCGGCTTATGCTTCACTTCAAAGTCTGTACGGTAATCGCAAATTAACTTTAAACCAGACTTTTGTAAATAGGCAATATCCCATTCAGTTAGCCCTGCTAATTCTTCAGAGCGGTATAATTTGCCCCATTTTACTTTACAGCCTTCAGTCGTTTCATATCCTCCCATATCACGGAAGTTAAACGCACCTTGTAATGGCAATCTACGCTCGGCTACTGTTACTGCTTGTCCATTACTTCCTACTAATCTAAAATATGGACGTTCATTTTCACTGGGGTTTTCAATTGTATATGATAATTCCCCATTTACTGTTGCAAGTAATTCTCCATTTTCTTCAATATGATCTGGTGAAGTACTCCAATAAATACGAACTTCTTCTATATTATTTTCCCACTTTATTTGTAACGTATTATCTTTATTTCTTTCTACAGTTGCTTGTAACCAATTTCTTTGCTGTCCCATTCTTTCACCAACGCTTTCTCATATAATCGAATCTCACTCTATTGTATTATACAAATATCTACTTTGTCGTTCTCATTTTTCTTTTTATCTTACAAACAGGCGAAAAGTTCTTTTACTTGTTCAAAATTTGTACAAGGGTTCTCACTAGATGTGTCCCAGATTATATCCTAAAACTTCCTTACATACCGCTCAGTACAACTCAGCAGCTGACATCCATTCTTTTCAAAAACATCCTTCATCCATTCATTTTGTATATTTGTCTCACCAATATAATAAGATGCACCTATTTCCTTTAAGACAAACATCGCACCTGCAAATAATGCCGCTTCATATCCCTTATTACGCATATTTGGAATAACTGCGAAGTACATAAGTTTCCCTTCTTCTAACGTACCTCTTTCAATATGCGGGATTACAATTCCTATCAGCTCTTCATCGATACTCGCTGTTAAGCAATGTTCTTTCCATTGCTCACCAATTTCTTGTACCATCATATGCACAAATTGATCATGAGCGACTGGTTCTCCCGTCGCTTCATTCCACAGTGAATAAAAAGCCTCTTCTCCAACTTCTTCAATAAGCTTAAAATCCATTTCACTTTCTACATCTTCTACTTCATATATATCTTTAAATACAATCATGTTTTCCGTAACATATTCAAATGAATACGTTTCAAAACATTTTTTATACACATCATAATTTGGACTTTTTGAAGAGATTTCAAAATGTAGTTTTTCTAATTCACCTTTTTTAGCTTCAGCAACGCAATATTGCATCATTTCCTCTAATTGCTCTTCTGTAAAAATCTCTGCATTATTTTCTTTTATCATAATAGAAGAAGCACTTCTTCTTATTTTAAAATGTTTTTCTAACTGTTCTATCGTCGTCATATTCTTCCCTCATCTATATCATACTCGAATTTCTAATCGTTCTCCTTGCATGAGCAGGATTGTCCTTGAATATATAGAATACTAGAAAAGATCGCATCTTTAAAGTGCGGAGGAGGTTCTCCAGTGGATATTACAGCATTGCAACAACAGTTAGAGCTTATACAACAAAATGACTATACGCAACTACAGCATATAGACGTAAATGAGTTAACTTTGAACATGCTTCAGTATATCGGAACGACTGATAGCTACGTTCGTTACCAACTTATATATAAATGTTTTGCGCATTTCATTCATCATGAATTCCTTATGGACGATCAGCTGAAATTACTTCTGCAAACTTGTTTAAGTGATGAGTATTTATATTGTGACATTTACTCCCCACATACAGATGGGGTTTTCACACGTTCTTACACTGTTTCGTTAATTGCGTTAATACTCCAATTCGCTAATTCGCACTACTTTTGTACAGAGGAGGATATCGAAGAAATAAAAAATAAACTCATTACATACACAAACTTAGAAACGGATTTTCGGGGCTATATCGAAAATAAAGGATGGGCTCATTGTCTTGCTCACGTATCTGATGCCTTTACTGAAATTGTTCATAATACGTATACAACTTTTGAATGGTACGAAGAATTAATTCATTGTTTATTAAATAAAATCTTTATTCCATCTGACCTTTTTCATAATAACGAAGATGAACGCATTGTTACTCCATTACTAGCAATGCTGTATCATGATTTTCCTCAAAACGAGTTAATTTCTATTATTCATAAAAAAATAAAAAGGCTTCCTCAAATTAGAAAACGCCTTTCGCTTAATGAGTATTGTATTTTATGTGCCAATATTAAAACCTTTTTACGCACATTATTTTTCAGAACGAAAGACGACCATAACTTAGCCTTTACAGCACGTAAAACAGAAAGAATGTTAAAAGAAATTCCTAGCTATTATTAAATACAAGGAGCAATGACATGGGTTATATTGAAGATATGAGAAATCTAGTAGGAAATCATCCACTTATTCTAATAGGATCACACGCCATTATATTAAATGAAAAAGATGAAATATTGCTGCAGCTCCGTACAGATTTTAACCGTTGGAGCATTATTGGTGGTGCCCTAGAATATAACGAAACGTTAGAAGATGCTTTAAAACGAGAAGTGTTTGAAGAAACTGGACTTATTATTAAAAATCCAGAACTATTCCGTACATACTCAGGGCCAGATTTCTTTCAAATCTATCCAAACGGCGATCAAGTACACGGTGTACTCGTTGTTTATATTTGCCGAGAATTTCATGGTGAACTTGTATGCGATCAAAGTGAATCAAAAGAACTACGCTTCTTTTCACTTGATGAATTACCTAATAATCTTCCCTCTGTTATTGAGAGGATTATTACAGATTATCAAAAAAAATAAGGGAACGCTTAACGTTCCCTCTCAAATCCAATCCGTTTTTTAATTTCCGCTAAATTTACCTTTGCAATAGCGCGTGCCTTCTCAGCACCGTTTTCTAACGCCTCATATAATAAATTCGGCTCATTCATATACATTGCGTACTTTTCACGAGGTCCAGCTAACTCACGATCTACAACGCGAAACAACTCTTTTTTCACATCGCCCCATCCGATTCCAGTCTCATATTTTTCACGTAATGACTGTACTTCGTCTTCTGTCGCAAATTCTTTATAAATTGTAAATAAGGTTTCTAGTTCTTTCGGTTCATTTGGAAGTGAAGAATCTGTTTTGATTTTAAATATTAATTTTCGTAGTTTTTCTTGCTCTGCAAATAATGGGATTACATTTCCGTAACTTTTACTCATTTTCCTTCCATCAAGACCAGGTAAAATAGCTCCTTCTTCTTGTATGACATACTCCGGAAGTGTAAATGTCGTGCCAAATGTATGATTAAAATACGTCGCAATATCACGTGCGATTTCAATATGCTGAATTTGGTCTTTTCCAACTGGTACATGGGTAGCTTGAAATAATAATATGTCAGCTGCCATTAAGATCGGGTACGTATATAACCCCATGTTCACTCCCGCATCGACCTCTAACCCTGCTTCTTTATTTTGCTCCACCTTCGCTTTATACGCATGAGCACGGTTCATAAGACCTTTCGGCGTTAGGCAAGCTAAAATCCAAGCTAATTCTAGAATCTCCGGCACTTCTGTTTGTCGATAAAAAATAACATCTTCTCCAAGTCCAAGTGATAACCAAGTAGCTGCTACCTCTTTCGTATAACTGCTGAACTTTTCTGAATCATGCACAGCATTTAATGCATGATAATCAGCTATAAAGTACAATGCTTTTCCTTCATTATTCTTTGACATTTGTAATGCAGGTTTAATCGCGCCAATATAATTTCCTAAATGCGGATAACCTGTCGGCTTAATTCCTGTTAACATTATTTTTTCACTCACACTAACTCCTCCTTTCTCAAAATAAAAAGAGCCCCTCATCCTTAAAAAAGGACGAGAGACTCCCGCGGTACCACCTTAATTAGCTATCATTAGCTCACTTCATACTTCAATAACGTGAAGTAACCGTCTTTAACCTACTCATTTCAGTTAGAAGCTCCAGAGTCCATTCCATATTCATCCCTTACTGATTCTCACCACATATCAGCTCTCTGAAAAGTTTCGAATATGTACTCTTCTCTTTCATTGCTTTTTCGTTATTTTTTACAGTTTATCACATTTCACTTCCAAACAAACCCGAATTTTCTATTTTATATAGCAGGAATTTTCACTTCAATTGTCTAATGTTATATAGGTTTGCAGAAATATTCGAAACAACTTTGGAGGTTTTTTCATGGTAAAATATATATCCATTTTAGGCTCCACAGGATCCATCGGCACATCTGCATTAGATGTCGTTTCAGCTCATCCTGAACATTTCAAAATCGTCGGTTTAAGCGCAAATTATAATATCGATCTTCTTGAGCAACAAATCAAAACGTTTCAACCTCGTATTGTAAGCGTTGCAACAAAAGACTTAGCAGACACGCTTCGTACGCGTATTTCAGCGAATACAAAAATCACATACGGAACTGATGGCTTAATTGCGGTAGCTACTCACCCTGATTCAAATCTTGTATTAAGTTCTGTTGTCGGAGTTTCCGGACTACTTCCAACGATTGAAGCATTAAAGGCGAAGAAAGATATTGCCATCGCTAATAAAGAAACGTTAGTTGCAGCTGGACATATCGTAACTGAACTAGCGAAACAAAACGGATGTCGCTTAATTCCAGTAGATAGCGAACATTCAGCTATTTTCCAATGTTTAAACGGAGAAAATAATAAAGAAATTGAGAAATTAATCGTTACAGCTTCTGGCGGTGCATTCCGTGATAAAACACGTGATGAAATGCAAACATTACAAGCAAAAGATGCTTTAAAGCACCCAAACTGGTTAATGGGCGCAAAACTAACGATTGATTCTGCCACATTAATGAATAAAGGGTTCGAAGTAATGGAAGCGAGATGGCTATTTGATATTCCATATGAAAAAATTGATGTAATGATTCATAAAGAAAGTATCATTCATTCTTTAGTAGAATTTATTGATGGATCAGTTATGGCACAGCTCGGTGCTCCTGATATGAGAATGCCGATTCAATATGCGTTTCACTATCCTACTCGGCTACCTTCTTCCTATGAAAAACTAAATTTATTAGAAATCGGTAGTTTACATTTTGAAAAACCAAATTTAGAGAAGTTCCCTTGTCTACAATACGCATATGAATGTGGCAAAATCGGTGGTACTACTCCCGCTGTATTAAATGCAGCAAATGAAATTGCGAATGCACTATTCTTAAAAAATGAAATTGCCTTTTTCGATATTGAAAAAACAATTTACAAAACAGTTGAAGCTCATCATAACGTAAAAGATCCTTCACTAGATGCTATATTAGAGGCGGATCAATGGGCACGCCAATATGCAAATGAATTGTTAATAAAAAAGCGCTAAAACAGATAATACTGTTTTAGCGCTTTTTTCACGTATTCAACTTAACAAATCTATAACCGTGCGTAACTAATACTTTCAATATCGCATATCCTGGAATGGCTAAAATAATGCCCATAATCCCGAATAAGTTTCCGGCAGTTAAAATGATAAAGATGATAGTAATCGGATGAATGTCTAACTTTTTCCCCATAACTTGCGGAGAAATAAATTTACCTTCTGCTAATTGTACAACCATCATAACGATAATTACTTTTAACACCATTGCTGGCGAGTCGATAAATGCGATAATTAACGCTGGTGTAATGGCGATAATTGGTCCTACGTACGGAACGATATTTACAATCATCGCTAAAATTGCAAGTAGTACCGCATATTTAATACCGATAATAAGGTAACCAATTAATAGCATAATACCGATAAACAAGCTAACGATAATTTGCCCTCTAATATATGAGCTAATTGCATAATGCATATCATCTAGTATTCTCATTGCTGCTGGTTGTCTTTGCTCTGAAATAAACTTTAAGAAGTGATTCGGCAATTGTTCGCCATCTTTTAAAAGATAGAACAATATAAATGGAACCATTACAAATGTTAAAACAACCTCTGTAATAGTACTCAAAAATCCAGTTACATTCCCAGTTACTGATGATAATGACTTTGTAAAATCAACTGTATAGTCTTTTACCATATTCGCAACATTAATATTTAAATTCTCCTGAATTTTACCGAGTAAATTACTTTCCCCGAATCTACGTGCTGCTTGTTCAATCTCATGGCCAAAATACGGTAAGTTATCAATTAATGCATCAATTTGATCTTTAATAATAGGGATAACCGTTACAACTAAAAATACAAATAATCCTAGTACGATTAAATATATAGAAGCTATCGATACGATTCTTGAAACACCTTTCTTTTCTAAAAGCGAAACGAATGGATGTAAAATATAGAATAGTACGCCTGCTAATAGTACTGGGAAGAAAATTGTTTTTAAAAATACGATAAACGGTGTAAAAACAAATGATATTTTTGTTAGCAATAAAATATTAATGAACAATAACGCAAATCCAAGTAATACCGCCAAATAATTTTGTTCTCTAAAAAACTTTCTTAACTTATCTCTTTTTCTTATATTTATTTTCTCCAATGAAACCACCTCTTCGAATGATGAAAAGCCCTTATTCAGGGCTCTTCATCATAATCTATATATCTATTTCTTTGCAGCTTTCACTACAAATGATACAATAAAAATTAACACGATTGCACCTAATAATGCTGGCACGACATGAATCCCACCAAATGATGGCCCAAAGGATCCAAATAATCTACCACCTAACGAAGCACCTAATAAACCTGCGATAATATTTCCGAACATACCACCCGGGAAATTTTTACCCGTTATAGAACTAGCAATTGCACCTATAATAGCACCAACTATTAATGTGATAATCCATCCCATTTTTAGCCCTCCATTTCTATTATAGTTTGTATGATTTAATACAAACATATGTATTTATCATTGCTAATCATATTTCACTATAGAAATATATTTACTACTATTTTACATATGGAGATACATATATTATATGCAAAAAAGAAAAATATTGTCAAACTCACCCATAAAGCAATTATATTCATATACCATATTTAAAGGAGGCTTCATTATCTATGATTCTTAAGTTAAATTCCAGTTCTTTTGAAGTAGCAACATCCATTTTACAGGTTCAAATTCCAGCTTATAAAGTTGAAGCAGACTACTTAAATAGCACTGCCATACCTCGTTTATATGATACTGTAAACGATATTCAAAGTTGTGTTGAAACATTCTATGGATATTTTTCTGAAAATAAACTTGTCGGTTTTATTTCTTTTGTACAAGAAGAAAAACTAATCGATATCCACAGGTTAGTTGTATCCCCCGATTTTTTTCAAAAAGGAATCGCAACGAAACTCCTAATTTATATATTTAACATGTTTCCCTCTTCAATGACATACATTGTACAAACAGGTAAAGCGAATACCCCTGCTATTACTTTATATAAAAAACACGGATTCATTACAGTATCAGATACAATACTTCCTGACGGTATGATTCTTACGCAATTAAAAAAGACAGAATACACAAAATAATTTGACTTGTTCGCTCCTTTATGTTATTTTTTACTTTATAAAACCTTTTGCTGAGTCCAAATTTTGGAGCGGGGGAACCATTTTTGTAGCTATGCTACTTGGGGCGAATCTTTTTTAAGTAGGGAAACTCTCACTTCCCGAGTCCGACAGCTAACCTCGTAAGCGTAATGGGAGAGGAAGGTGCTTTTTGCCTATGTTACACATTTTGCCTCCTTAATTATAAATATGGGATCGATATCAAATAGTCACCTATATTTATAGAAAAGGAGAATGTATTATGTTACGTTTATCTGATCACGCAATTAAAATGATGGAGCAAAGACTTCGAATTGAAAAACAACGCACATATCAAGCAAATAAGGTTGTAGATAACTTACATCACAAATACTTCTTTCAGCATATTTTTCAACCGAAAAGATAAAGAAAATGTTTATTTAATATTAAAAAACACAAGGTGTGTCTTACAAAGACATTCCTTGTGTTTTTTATATTCTTTATAAAATTCTCACTACATTTAAGCTTGCTGTAATCGCACCTGCTATAGTAGTCACATGCCCTACACCTAACGGGCCATTTTGTAATATTAATGTTGAATTGGCACTCGTCACATTCACAAGAAGTGTATTTGAAATGGCTGGTTCGATTACTACAGTTGATGTCGTTACGTTTTGTATAAAACTCCCTGTTAGTTGCGTTCCATTTAATAGCAATCTAACAGATACTGTCTCATTCCCACCATTTGCATCCCATTGGAAATATTACACCTTTTATATGAAATGCATTTTTATAAGAAAAGTACACCTTTGACCTCATTTTTTTAAAATAAAGAAGCCTATCATTTCATCTATTTGAAATCATAGGCTTCTTTTATAAAAACACTTTACTTTCTAGCTTTAATAATAAAAGTAGTCGGCACCATTCTAGCTTTATATAAAGAATAATACTTCGTAGACGGCTCAGCTAGTTCTCCATCAAACGAGCTTGATGGTTCAGGCTCTTCTATTCTCTCAATTTTAAATCCCGCACTATTTAACTCATTTATGTATGTACTTATTTTTCTCTTATATAATGTCGCTTGTACATTTTCTCCTTTAAATGTTTCAAACGTAATGGGCGTTTCCTCATGATAAGAAGACTTTATAGCAACTTCTTCTGTACCATACTGTAAGTTTGAATATATGGGATGCTCCCAGCTAAAAATAAAACTTCCTCCTGGCTTTACATACGAATAAATCAATTCCAACGTTTTTCTTAAATCCGAAGTCCAATTTAATGCATAAATAGAATATACAATATCAAAATACCCTTTCGGAATATTCAATTCCTCTTCCATTTCTCCGCATACTAACTTTGGATTCCAACTCTTTAACGTTTCATTCGCCACTTCAATTTGTGCACTTGAAAGATCAAGCCCCCATATATTGCAATGAATGTCCACTTCCGCATCCCCAATATCAAGAACTTTTTTATTTCTGATTGAATCTCATCTTCAGACGCTGTATACGGACCATATTTAGGTAAACAATCCACTTGAAAGAAATAAGGTGCAACTGTATCCCAACACTTTTTATTTGTAGCTAGCATTTGTGTGCCTTTCATATTATTCATTCCCCCATCCATTTTTCTTTCTCTAATATTACTTACATATCATAACCAGATCGCCCTTTTCTCTTCGCCCGGTAGTTTTTCACTTTCGCAATCGTACCGCATGCTCTTCCTCCTTCTTCTCCAGCATACATACCGCACCATCTTTTACTTCCATTTCGCGAATAATCATAAAATACCCAGCGACAATCTGGACATGCTTTTAACCTTCCCCACACATTTTCTTGAATTGACATTAACACAATGCTTAACACTTTTGTATACACATTCTCTTCATATACTGGTTCATATGTAATACCTTTCATATCATCCTTTATATGTACATGAAATGGGTATTTCTCTAACCATTTTTGTAATGATCCTTCGCCTTCAATTGTCATCCGAATATCTTCTCGAAAACCTCTTAATTCCTCTATCGTATGAAATGGAAACTCTTCATCAAAATATTCTTTCATAAAGAGCTTTATATCTTCTTTTGTTTGCAGCAAATCAATTGGCTCTCTCGTATCGTTTGGTATTCTCCATGTATTTAAAAATTCCCGAATATATTCTAGTTCATTTGGAGCGTTTTGATTCAATTCGATCCACCTTCTTCTTAAAATTTACTTTTTTCTGACTTTATGTATAATTATAGTATAAAATAGTTAACCATCAAATAATTTTACTGGTTACATAATTAGGAGGATTTCTATGAAAGGTTTCTCAACACCGATACGTTTCATGCTTATTTCTTCATTTTTTATGTCTTTTGGGTATTTTGCAGTATACGCATTTTTAGCTATTTATCTATTAACCTTTCTTCATTTTTCTGCTGTCCAAGTAGGAACAGTGTTGACGATTATGACAATTACATCACGAGTTATCCCATTATTCTCAGGGTTAATTGCTGACAAAATAGGCTATATCATTATGATGATATCCGGATTATTTTTAAGAGGAGTCGGATTTATCGCTTTAGGAATATGCTCTGATTTCTATACAATTTCTATTTCTTCTGCACTTATTGGCTTCGGAACTGCATTTTACGAACCTGCCGCTCGCGCTATATTTGGCTCACAGCCAGCTCATTTGAGAAAAAATTTATTTACATATTTAAACCTTAGCTTTAATTGCGGTGCAATAATCGGACCAATTGCAGGAGGATTCTTACTCTTACTCGATCCACTCTACGCTTTCTCTCTAACAGGATCTCTTATGCTGTTATTTGCTTTTATTTTTTACTTACTTAAAAATCACTTCCAAGTCACTACTGAAAACACGTCTATTACATTAGGAATACAGGTCATCTTACAAAACAAATCTTTCCTTCTGTTTTCCTTTATCATGATTTTCTTCTATATTATGTTTACTCAGCTTACTGTCGCACTTCCACTTCATATGAAAAACATTAGTAATAGCAATCAACTTGCTACACTCGTTATTACGATAAATGCGATAACAGGCGTCATATTTATGGTATTATTCCGAAAATTATTCCACAAATACAACACACTTTCGATTATTAAATACGGTGTTTTATTAATGAGTATTTCCTTTTTACTCATTCCTTTATTTCAACACCCATATTGGCTCTTTATTTGTGTAATTTTATTTACAATCGGTGAAACACTCGTATTACCTAACGCTGATATTGCTATTGCAAATTACAGTAATGAATCATATACAGCCACTTTCTTCGGATTTTATCAACTATCACTCGCATTTGGTTTTATCATTGGTAATTATACCGGTACATCTTTTACATCCAACTTAAGCAGAATGTATACACCATGGCTTATTTTTGGCGGAATAGGACTTATTGGTTTTATTTCACTACATATTTTGAATATAAAAAAAGTGGCCTCTAAAGAGGATATACACCTATGTAATACAAGCGACCTATAACGAAAAAGATTCGACCATCATATGTGACAGTCGAATCTTTTTATTTTTCATATTCAAGGTGATTATGTCTTTTACAACCAAATAAATAGCAAGCCCCTATATGATCAGTTTCAAACTCTAATCCTGGAACGTATCCAGATTTGATACGTTCTACCATTGTTTTATAACAATTATTCTCTTCTGTATATTCCTCAATTAACTCTTTCTTATCATTTTCTGTCCAGTTTTCTTCTACTTCTTCACTCTGAACATCTTCTATTTCTGCTGTTTTCACTTCGATAGATTCCCGTATAACTTCATTTATACGGGAGAAATTATTCGTTTTATATAGAGCATACACAAATCTACCAATCCAATTAGGACTTTTCCAGCATTCTTTATATCCCTTTTCGAACCATTCAATTGCTTCTTTATAGCAATTCAATTCAACATATAAATCTGCTACATTAATTTCCCCTAAAAAATTATCAGATTCCCTGTTAAAAGTATCTAACTTCTCTTTTGCTTCTGTCGTTCGTTCTAAATCAATTAAACATTTTACATAGCTATACATGATATAGTCCGAATCCCCTGCAACTCGTAAAAAAAATTCCGAAGCTTTTTCCAGCTCTCCAAGGTTATAATGAGCTACAGCTACATTATGATATGCTTCATCCGATGGTTGAATCGAAATAGATTTTTGTAATACTTCTTTCGCTTCTGTCCATTTTTCTTGTTTCATGTAAATGTCCCCTAAGATGTTATAAGGAAAGTATGAAGAAGGATTCAACTTAACAACTTCTCTTATTAATTCAAGAGCTTTATCATCATTCTCTTCCTCATAGAAGTACATCCAAGCAAGATTATTGAGAGATTGTACGTCTCTAGATTCATGTACTGCTTGTTGAAACAGTTCCATTGCTTCCTCATATTTATTTTGTTCAAACATTTCAATTGCCTTCTCGTTAATGTTCAAATAACTACCTCCGAAGTGAATAAATTCATCTACGCTTTATCATTATTTTAAGATGTAAAAATTGAAATTTCTATAAAAAATTTCTTTATCCTGTCTACATTTCGATTGAAATAGAAGCTAAAACACACGAATTTACAACAATAAGTAAATTTTTCAGTCTCTCTTACATTGGATATACAGCCTTTTTTAATTTACATATTATGGTACAATAAAAAGAGTACTAACTAAACATTTACGCTCCACACTAGTAATCTAGCAATACCAAAATCAAAATTCACATGGAATTGAGGGATGTTATGAAACAGAAATTAGCTGTTCTTCTATTCACTGGAATCATATTATCAGGATGTTCAACTATAGCAGAGAATTCTTTAGAAAGCGGGAAAGGCAGTATGGAATTATTAACACCAACGATCACAGCAAAAGATAATGAATTAGAAATTAAAACTAAAGGCATTGATGAAAATAAAGTAACTTTTATTTATGTTGCTAATAAAAAAGTGTTGGAACAAAAACTAAAAAATGGTGAATCCTACAAGCTTAACATTAAAGATATCGAACACGCTCATAGGACAGACTACAAACCAAAAGTTCAACTTTTCCAAACGAAAGATGATAATGATGATGGAGAAATGGTAACCTTCAAACAAGTTAGATATACAGTTAAAAACTGATTTTAAAGTTGTTTCATTATAAATGTAACGAACGAAAATATACTTTTAACAGTAGATAAATGTAGGGGGTGCTAACATGAAAAAACGATGGATTTCTTGGTGGATTGGTAACATATTTTGGATTATCGTTTTTGGAATATGGGCCGCTATTATTTGGCTACGAGATGTTGATGGGGCTGGTGTTATTCAAACACCTGAAATTAAATCAATATCACTTATCGTTTTATTAATTGCGTTTATCATACCGGTATTTTTTCAAATTATATGGCTAATCATTAATTTGAGAATGAGTAAAAAAAATAATTATACGATTTAGTTTTTTTGAATTAACAGATCAATATTTTTCATAAAAAAAGAGAGGAATCTACATCAAAATAGATTCCTCCTTTTACATTTGGACTTATACTGCACTTTTACTGCAGCACTACTCCTCTTTTTTACGATGCATGTTCATCTTTCTTCTTCATTAACGCTCTTTTCTTCATCGCCTTCGTTAAATATCCACCCTTAAACGAGCGAATTTCATACGAAGACATAAACGCTTTCGGTGCAATTTCATTAATGATTTCTAAAAGCTCTTTCTCTCTAGAACGCTTTGCGACGATATCTAAGCGATAACGTATAGAATTAATACCTTCGCCTTCAAATACTGTAACACCAAATCCAGAGTGACGTAACTCATCTACTAATTCATTACAACGGTCTAGTAAACTAACTTGATACGTAATATAACCAATTGCTAATTTATTCTCTATATAACCGCCTAATAACAGTCCCGCACTAAAGCCAATGACATAGGCAACGATGTTCATCCAATTTGATAAATCTTGAAACACAATACCTAAACTGACAATGTAAATAGCTCCTTCTAACAATCCAACACCAGCAGCGGATCTTGTTTGATTCTTTACAAGCAAAATCGTACGGATTGTTAAAATTGGAACGTAAATAATTTGTAGCACAAAAATAAGTAGCGCTTGTAACATTGGTATCCACCTCTTTCAAAAAGTCTTTTGTCATAATAACATACATAACCTTTAGAAATCGATGGGTTTTTTAAAAAATTTTTATTATTTTTCATAGTATTGAAAAACACAAAAAAGAAGCGTATTATATTTGTCGTTAATTTGTTTACTTGTATCAAATTACTAAAATAAAAAAGGAACCCGATTAGGTCCCTTTCATCATAGCTCTATGTTTTTCGAAGCATGTTCCCTTTGCTTCTCTTCTTCTTTCACTAACTGCATATTTGCATACGCTAAATTTGCAATCATTAAAAAGTGGCCACCTAAAATACCTGTACCGAATGCCCACATTTCCATCTCATGCTCAATTTCATACATGATGATAGCTCCTAAAATGGCAGCTGCAAATCGGTTTAAAACTCCTAATCCAGGAGCCTTTTCCTTCATTACGATACTTTTTCCGAGTTTCTCCACTCTGCGAGCTAATAACCAAAGGCAATAGGCGCTTACTGCTAATCCAATACCGAACCCTGTCACTTGTTTTCCAAACGGAGTAATCGTCCACATAAGTAGTAAACCACTAAAGATCACATACAATTGTAATCGATATACACGTAAGGCTTCTTGAATCAAAATATCCGCTCCTAAGTTCTCATTTTTTGTACTTTTAGAAGAAAAGCAGCAACTTACACAGTTGCTGCTTTCTCTTCTTCTTGTTCTTGTTCTTGTTCCATCTTACGAATTTCAACACGTTTAATTTGGTAAGCGTCTTTTTCTAACACTTTAAATTCATAACCTTCCGCGTCAACGTGTTGTCCTTCTTCGATTTCATGATTTTGCATCATAATCCATCCACCGATTGTATCCACATCATCTTCTTCGATGTGTAATCCAAATAAATCTTTCACTTCTGAAATAAGCACTTTTCCATCAACAATGATATGTTGCTCGTTCACATGTTGAATTGGCGGTGCCTCATCTTCATCATATTCGTCACGAATTTCGCCGACGATTTCCTCCAAGATATCTTCAAGCGTTACAATTCCGGCTGTTCCTCCGTACTCATCATATAAAACAGCCATCGGAATTCGCTTCTTCTGCATTTGAAGTAATAAATCGTGAATTGGAGTCGTTTCCATCACTTCAATAATCGGACGCATATACGAGCGAATAGATGATAAATCTTTTTGATCCTCGGTCATATATCGAATAAAGAAATCTTTTACGTTGACCATACCGATAATATCATCTTTATCTTCTCCAAAAATCGGATAACGTGTGTATCGCTCATTTTGGATTACTTTCATGTGTTCTTCTACTGAATCTTCCAGGTAGAAACCAACGATTTCTGTTCGCGGTACCATAATCTCTTTTGCAATACGATTATCAAATTCAAAAATGTTATTTACATACTTGTATTCAGCTTGATTAATTTCGCCACTTTCATAGCTATCTGAAAGGATAAGACGTAATTCTTCTTCTGTATGAGCTACTTCATGTTCTGAAGCTGGCTTTAAACCGAATAAACCAGTTATCACACGAGCTGAACCGTTCAATACCCAAATAAATGGATACATTACTTTATAGAACATCATTAATGGACCTGCCAATAATAACGTTACCCTTTCAGCCTTTTGAATTGCCATCGTTTTCGGAGCTAATTCCCCTACTACAACGTGTAAATACGTCATAATCATAAAAGCAAGACCAAATGTTAATACTGATGAAATAGAAGGATTTAAGTTCCATTTCTCAAATAACGGGTGTAATAACTTTTCAATTGTCGGTTCACCTAACCAACCTAATCCCATAGCTGTAACTGTAATACCTAATTGACAAGCAGATAAATATTCATCTAAATTTGTTGTTACCTTTTTCGCTGCTAAAGCACCGCGTTTTCCTTCCGCAACAAGCTGATCGATACGGCTTGAACGTATCTTTACAATCGCAAACTCTGCTGCTACGAAAAATCCAGTAAATGCGATTAAAATCGCAACCATGACTAAATTAAATATTTCCAATGAATCCCCTTAGTTAAAAAACTAAGGTGTCCACCTCCTGTATACTATAATGTTTTCTTATTTGTTTGTTAGAAAACATAGCCCGATACAAAAATTAAAGAGGTCGGATTTCACTTACTCTATAATAATAGAGCAAGTGTCTGTATTAAAGCTGTCGTTTGACCAGATAAAGATTTCGATATTTTTTCACGTTGTGAATCAGTCAATCCATCTAAAAGCGGCTTTAACTCAGTAAGCTCCACTTCTAATTGATGAATATGGTCTGTCACTTCATTCACTTGTTTCGAAACGTGTTCATTGATACCGAGCAGCTTCTTCTTCTCCTCGATTTTCTCTTTAATCTCACAAAGCGGCATATGCATTTCTTTGCACTTCTCAATAAATTGTAATGTCTCAAATGCTGTTTCGTCGTAATAGCGATAATTAGATTGAGATCGCTCCGCTTTTAAGATACCTAGATTCGTATAATAATCAATCGTTCGTTTCGACACGTGAGCCATGAGAGCCAACTGTCCGATTCGATACACCTTCCCAACGATCTTCCCCCCTTGTTTATATTACTTACATCATACAACACATAAACTGTACAGTCAAACGTGACGGTTTATTATTCACAATTTATACAAAATTCCAATCTCCTCCTATGATGATTCAATACGAGTAATCTACACTTATACAATAAAATTACTAAACTACTACCTAATCACTACATTGTCTGCCACTTTTAACCTTTCTTATTTAAAAGCATATCCTACTAATAATGATTGCTTGTATAGGAGGGAATTAATATGAAAAAGACAATCATTTCTCATTTTTATAATGAAGAATACCTACTTCCATGGTGGCTTATGCATCACACGAAAATATTCGATCACGGCATTTTAATTAATAGAGGGTCTACAGATCGTTCCGTAGAGATTTGTAAACTATTAGCACCCCACTGGGAAGTACGAAATTCAAGATTTCTTGAGTTTGATCCAACTAATACTGATATTGAAGTGATGGAAATTGAAAGAGAAGTTTCAGGTTGGAAAATCGTTTTAAATACTACTGAATTCTTTTGTTGTAATAATACTGAAGAATTTTTTTCATCTCTTCATACACTAGGCCAAAACATGTATGCGATTAGAATGATTTTAATGATAGATAATCATAATTATAATTATTCAAAGCCTAGATATTCTATCCCCTTAGTAGAACAGCGATACCACGGTGTCTTCCCTTATAACCCAAATCTCGGATGTGCTTGGAGATTTATTCACAATCATCTAGACGGTGCATATTTACCTGGTAGACATCATTCGCGGCACGGATATATAATTTATGACTATCCTTCATTTATTTTAAAATTTTATTTTAGCCCTTGGAATGAACAATCAAAGGCAAGAAAATTACAAATTACACCTACCCTTTCAAAAAGGGGTGTTCAAATGGGACTTCAAACACATTACGGTCAATCTCCTGAAGTACTGGACATACGTTTTTTAGAGCTTAGTAACCTAACACAAGACCTCCGTCATAACCCTGAATATCAAAAATTATTTCCAAAATTCAAACCGTAATATTTTCTGCATCGTCATCACCTCAAACATTTTCATTCACTTAATCAAAAACAATCTCATTTGCATAAAACATGAATACTGTATAAATAATAAATTTTTATTTTAGGAGGAAAAAATGAAAGCTGTTATTCTTGCTGGTGGGTACGGTACAAGAATTGGGGAAGAAACACATTTAAAACCGAAACCTATGATTGAAATTGGAACAAAACCCATTCTATGGCACATTATGAGTTTGTATAGTCATTACGGGATTACTGAGTTTATTATTTGCTTAGGCTATAAAGGATATGCAATTAAAGAGTTCTTTCTAAATTACAACTTACACATGTCTGATTTCACAATACAGTTAAACGATAATACAATTACTACCCATTCTCATCGTGTAGAACCATGGAAAGTTACACTAATCGATACTGGTGTAAATACCGAAACGGGTGGCCGAGTGAAAAAGATTCAAAATTATGTCGGAGACGAACCTTTCTGCCTCACTTATGGTGATGGATTAAGTAATGTAAATATAAAAGAACTTATTACATTCCATAAAAAACATGGAAAAATGGCTACTGTTACTGCCGTACAACCTCCTGGTAGATTCGGTTCTCTCATATTAGATAAACAGTCTGTAACATCTTTTCAAGAAAAACCATTAGGTGATGGCGGATGGGTTAACGGTGGATTTTTCATTTTAAATCCTGAAGTTTTCAATTACATTAGTGGAGATAAGTCTGTTTTTGAAACAGACTCTTTAGTTCAGTTAGTAAATAAAAATGAATTGGCCGCATATCAACATTCTGGTTTTTGGCATCCGATGGATACATTGCGCGATAAAAATAAATTAGTCGAGCTATGGGAAAGTAATAACGCTCCGTGGAAGGTTTGGTAATATGGCTTCATCATCTTTTTGGAATAAGAAAAAAGTATTTATTACGGGACATACTGGATTTAAAGGCTCCTGGCTCACCCTTTTCTTAAGTTCTTTAGGTGCAGAAGTAGTAGGCTTTTCTTCTCATCCCCCATCCATTCCTAACATTTTTGAACAAGGTAACGTAGCAAAAGAGTGCACGACAATGAAAGGCAATATTACAGATTACCATTCTTTATTTCATGCCATGAAGCAGCATAAACCTGACATAATATTTCATTTAGCAGCTCAGCCAATCGTAACCGCTTCATACAAAAACCCTATCGATACATTCAAAACGAATGTTTTAGGTACTGTTCACGTGCTAGAAGCAGCAAAGTCCGTCGAAAGCGTACGTGCCATTATTAATGTGACAAGCGATAAATGTTATGAGAATGACGGTAGTGGCGACCGAGCGTTCGTGGAAAATGACCGACTAGGAGGTTTCGACCCTTATAGCGCTAGTAAAGCTTGCGCTGAAATAGTGGCAACATCCTATCAAAAATCATTCTTCCGCACTAATACCCAGAAACTCGCCTCAGTCAGAGCTGGTAACGTCATCGGCGGTGGTGATTGGGCAGAAGATCGATTATTCCCTGATATCATTCGGGCATATTTGCACAATCATACTTTGTGTATTCGAAACAAATATGCCGTCCGTCCGTGGCAACATGTTTTAGATCCTCTACATGGCTATATCCTTTTAGCTAAGAAACTTTGGAATGATGCTAAATATGCAGAAGCGTGGAATTTCGGCCCAATGAATGAACCTAACAGAACCGTTCATGATGTCATTGAATCTGTAATAAAATTATGGAATAACCCACTAACAATCATTTCCTCCTCTACAAATACTCCTTATGAATCACCTGTTTTAACACTCGATAGTACAAAAGCAGTAAACAAACTCGGCTGGACTCCTAAGTTATCAACAGATGATTCTATCGCTTGGACTGTTGATTGGTACAAAAAATATGCATCTGGTGAAAATATAGAATCTTTCACACGACAACAAATCGATGCATTCAAAAATTTATAAAGGGGCTATAAAATGGAACAGAAAAAATGCCGTTTTTGCCACTCATTACTAACCAACACTTTTTTAGATTTGGGCGTTTCCCCTCTCGCTAATTCATTTGTAGCTCCTGAAAGCTCATATAAAATGGAACCTTTTTATCCGCTGCACACATTTGTTTGTCACTCTTGTTTACTCGTACAGCTAGATGAATTTGAATCCCCGCAAAATATTTTTCATAACTATTTATACTTCAGCTCTTACTCCTCAAGTTGGCTACTACACGCTAAACAATATGTAGAAATGGCGATTAAGCGTTTCAACTTAACGAAACATTCAAAAGTGATTGAAATCGCAAGTAACGATGGGTACTTATTACAATACTTTAAAAAAGAAAATATCGAGACATTGGGAATTGAACCCGCGAAAAACGTAGCAGAAATTGCTATCAAAAAAGGAATTCCTACTCATGTGAATTTTTTCAGTAATGACTTAGCAAAAAAATTGCCACAAGCTGATTTAATCGTCGCAAATAACGTATTAGCACATGTTCCAAACTTGCATGATTTTGTTGCTGGTTTAAAAACACTATTAAAACGTGATGGCACGATAACAATCGAATTCCCGCACTTATTAAACCTTATATCCTTTAACCAATTTGATACCATCTACCATGAACACTTCTCCTACTTCTCACTTATAAGCCTTCAAAAAATTTTAGCTCATCATCATTTACAAATTGTTGATGTAGAAGAGCTTTCAACACATGGTGGTTCATTACGTATTTTTGTAAACCATCTAAGTTCCCAATCCACTATCCATTCCAACGTTACAAACTTACTCCAAAAAGAAGTCAATCACGGACTCGATACATTAGATTGCTATCTCCTTTTTTCTAAACGAGTGGAACAATTGAAAATAAATATTTTAAAGTTTTTTATCAAAGCAAAAGCTTTAAACAAACAAATCATCGGCTACGGCGCTCCGGCTAAAGGAAACACCCTGTTGAATTATTGCGGAATAGGTAAAGAATTTTTAGCGTATACAGTAGATAAAAATCCTCACAAACAAAATCTCCTTTTACCAGGAACTCGTATTCCAATAAAATCTCCAGCAGAAATTAAACGTACAAAACCAGATTACATTCTTATACTTCCTTGGAATTTGAAAGACGAAATTATGAAAGAATGCTCTTTCATTCGTGAATGGGGCGGTAAATTTTTAGTGACAGTTCCAGAAGTTGAGGTGATTGAGCCATGAAGAAAGTTGTTGTAACAGGTGGTAGTGGCTGGATAGGTAAATATGTTGTACATTCACTTATACAAAAGGGATACGAAGTGCACGCCACGTATAATAAAAATAAACCCTCTCACCTCCCTTGCCACTGGCATAAAGTAAACTTGCTCCGCAATGACGAAGTAAAACAATTCATTTACGACGTTCAGCCTAGCCATCTCATTCACCTTGCTTGGGAAGCAGTACCACCAGCATGCTATGTATCTATTAATAATTACTATTGGCTAAAGTCTAGTATTTCATTGATTCAGCACTTTACAACATGCGGCGGAAAGCGTGTTGTCGTTGCAGGTACTGGCGCAGAATACGAATGGTTTAACGGCGTATTATTTGAAGATTCACCGCTCCTTTCCTATAAAACCCCGTATTCTTTATGTAAAAATGCACTGCACTCCTGGCTAGAAACGTATGCACAACAAACAGGCCTCAGCATGTGTTGGGGCCGCATTTTTCATATGTATGGACCTCACGAACAAGGTAATCGGCTCGTTTCTAACATTATCACTTCCTTATTAAAAAACGAAGAAGCACTATGTACACATGGAAAACAATCGAGAGATTTCCTCCATGTGAGTGACGTCGCTGACGCTCTCGTAACAATATTAGAACACGGCGTTACAGGCACCATCAATATCGCTTCTGGTCAATCTGTACAAATTAAAGAGTTAGCTTCTATCATTGCTAAAAAGATAGGAAAAGAACATTTAATTAAACTAGGTGCAATCCCTTTCTCTAAAGATGAACCTTTATTTGTCGGGGTTAATGTAGAACGTTTAAAAACTGAAGTAAACTGGAAACCAACATACGATCTAAATACAGGAATAGAAGAAACAATTTTATGGTGGAAATCATTTATACAAAAACATAACGATATGCATCATTAAAACGTAAATCCTTCGTTCCTCTCGCTAATTCCTTATACCATTCTTCTAATCTTTCCGGCGTAACAATATGATGCGTACCCATTCCTCCATGCTTACTAGCTTCAGAAAGAGTCGGACCAATTTGTAACTTTCTCTTTCTCATCGCATCATTCCACGGACTAAACCCAAACCATAATATACAGGCAAGAGGTGGATAAATCATCGATTCATGCGCAGATAAATGTCTTCCAACCGTATAACTTCCATGCTCATGATTATGAATAAATCTTCCCCTTCTCCATAGTCTCCACTCCTCTGGTAAATAACCATGAAATCGCTGTTTCATTAAAGGTATTCCAAAGTTAAGTTCCGGATAATTATAGTTAGGATCATCGACCATAATAAGCCCTTCTAGCCAATACATCCTACCTCCCAATTCATCTAGTGATTTCCAAAACTGATTTTTATCTTGCATGCAAAGAAACTCAGTCGTATTTAAAATCATTTTCCATCCTTGTACTTCTTGTTCTATCCTCATCACTTCATGATCTGTCGCATATGCATCAAACTCTGGATTTACAGAATCTCGCACTTCCCAATGCGGTGCGAATTTTTTACAAATCTCAACGGAACGATCTGTTGAACCTTTATTAATTAAAATACCATGATCAAAAAGTTTCGTATGATGCATAAGCCACCATGGCAATAAATATTCTTCATTGTAAAAATGCGAAATAACGGTTGTAGTTATAATAATCTCCTCCTCTTTCTCTATTAATCTACTTTTTATCCTACAACCAATATACTCACAAGCAAAAATATGTTTCCTAATTATTGATCAAATATTATTATTAATATTTTTGTAAGTTTTCCTTTGGTACCCAGCCCTTCTCACCATCTCTTCCTTCGCCCCAAACCCATCCATTGAATTCTTCTAATCCAATCACTCTTTCTCCAATACTCACATTTAATTCTTTCGCAGTATATTGTTTTATAATAATTCCTGTTCCATTCATATCTTTTTTTATAATTTGCTCCGGAACCCATCCTTTCCGGTCATATTTCTCTTCGTGACAAAACATCCAGTTTTCCGGACCAGCGTAACTCTCTATCATTTTCACTACATCCCCCTCTTCTAAGCGAATTGGATTAGGATAATTGCTAACATGTGATTTTATAACGATATATTTCATAACAACCTCCAATAATCAGAAAATTAAGTTATAATATCATTATAACTTAAAGAGGAGGAATGCACGCATGTACTACAACACTTCATTCGAAAACGATCAACCTGTAGCCCGTCTATAAACTAAGACGGGCAATCATATAACACATACACTACGCCTCGTCTTAGGGAACTCATAATACCCTAAAAATAGACGGAGGTACTTTACATGAAACAAACAATTTTAGGAGCTATATGTTTATCACTAGCAGCAAGTATATGGGGTGGTATGTATGTTGTTAGCAAATACGTACTCGATTTTATCCCACCACTAACACTCGTTTGGCTACGCTTTATCATTGCTTTTGTTGTTTTGTATGGCATTTTGAAACTAGCTGAGAAAAAGCAAAAGAAAAAAGTAACCATTCGCAAAAAAGATTGGCTCCTATTCGCTTGGATTGGATTTATCGGCTATTTCATTTCGATCACATGCCAATTTATCGGAACAAAATTATCCGACGCTCATACAGGCTCGTTAGTTACATCAGCTACACCTGCATTTATGGTTATATTTGCAGCGCTCATTTTGAAAGAAAAACTAACCGCTCGTAGACTTTTATCTACTATAATAGCGACAATCGGCGTCATTATCGTAATCGGGTGGGATATTGAAATTGGCTCCTATTTTATCGGAACAATCATTTTAGTTGGAGCCGCTATTACGTGGGCTTTACTATCTATTTATGTAAAGATCGCTTCAATCCAATTCTCATCCTTAGTTATTACAACGTATGCCATATTCTTTTCACTCTTTTTTATTACACCCTTTATGATATGGGAACTACAAACATCCTCTATCGGAACAGTAAATACGTACGTAATATTAGGCGTATTATACTTAGGTATTGTTTCAACAGCAGGTGCCTTTTTCCTTTGGAATAAAGGATTAGAATTAATAGATGCAAGCATCGGTTCCTTATTTTTCTTCTTCCAACCTATTGTTGGATCATTACTTGGCTGGCTCTTATTAAATGAGACATTAAATAGTAACTTTTTTATTGGCGGTATTCTTATTATATGTAGCGTTTTCATTACTACTTTTGAAAAGAAATAAAAAGCAGGCAGAGATTTTTAGTCTCTGCCTGTTCGCATTATTGGATCTTGATCGTGAAAACCAATACAAATCGGTATATTACTTTGCACTTCACTACGTACACTTATAAAACTACACAGCGTTTTAGCAATTAAATATAAAGTTACACCGACTGCTTTTTCACTTGTGTCAAAGCCATTTCCATTATACATATCTGCTAATTCTACAGACCCCGGCCCCTCAATATTATATGTCCATTCAGATGCCCAATCATCGTCCTCTTCTTCAAGTGGAATATATTCCTCACAAATATAAAACTGACTATCCCATTCGTTATCAAGGTCATACTCAAAATAAATCGCTTTTGATTCTTCATTAGTAGCCATTTCTACAGCTGAATCCAAACCTACTCGAATACTTTCCTTATATGACTCTAAATCAATTGCTTTAATTCGTTCTGCATATTCTGCAGACGCTAACATGCTACAAATTTCAAAATACTTCGCTTCTATTTGCTCTACTGCTAACGAAAAGACATCCTCTTGCATCTCTTCTAAATACTGAAATATATCCACACTAAACACTCCTCACTCTTTACGCACTCCAATGCGATGGACGGGATAACATTTTCGGTAATTTCGTATGCTTATCCCCTTTCGCTGCGTTAATTTGAACTTGCGTCAGAAAAATACTATTTGTAAAATCAGCCCCGCGAATATCTGCATCTCTTAAATCTGCTCCGATAAGATCTGCTCCTCTTAAATTTGCTCCATTTAAGTTAGCCGCAATTAAGTAAGCACCCCTTAAATTTGCACCTTGTAAATTTTTCTTTTTCAAATTTGCTCCCATAAGATCTGCTCCGCGGTGAATGATTCGTTTCTTACGTGCAGTATTCATTTCCTTCCATACTAATTCGCTCGTTTCTAAAAGAAGAATGTTCACCTCTGCCCTATGCATTGGAACATTTATTTTCATTAACTCATCTGGATTTAAATTCGAAAGTCGCTCTGTCTCCTCAATTGCGGTCTCCAGCTCTTTATGAATTGGCTGTGTTGCCTTTAAAAGAATCGCTTCATTTAAATACCAAAGCATTTCATGAAGTTGATGCATAACCGGAAAAGCATCGTACATTTTTCTTGCATGCTTTGCATCTTTCCGCCAATCAATCCCTTTAAACGTACCCTGAGAAATCTTCTGTCCAGCACCGAAACACTCAAATACTGTACAACCTTTATAACCTTTTCCTCTAAGATTTTTATGTATACTACATTTAAAATCTGATTGTAAGTTGGAACATGGTTTACCACCATCTTTATTCACTGCAAAATCTACCGATGCTGCGAACGGTAATGCAACGCAACATAGACCGAAGCATTTTTCGCAGTTTGCTTTTAAATGATCATTATGATTAGTCAAAATCTATACCCCCTGTTGTCTTTTGACTATTTCATAATATTCCAACTGTAATAAATAATCAATTTTAAAATAAACCGGCATCTTTCGTTCCAATTCATAACTTTATCATTCGATTTCCTTTCAATTGAAAAGGACTATTTCTATTCAATGAATTATAATTAAATTATAAATTTTCTAACTAAAAAGGAGACTTATTATGGCACTAGAAATGAAAACAAACTGTCAAATTTGCGATCAATCGCTCGAACAAGATTCTGAAGCATACATTTGTGTATATGAATGTACATTTTGCGCACCATGTACAGAAGAAAGACAAAACGTTTGTCCAAACTGCGGCGGCGAATTAGTACGTAGACCGAAAAAGAAATAATAAAAAGCAAAGCGATATCGCTTTGCTTTTGTTTAGGCATCTGAAATTATATATTTAAAAACTTCACACAAACAGGCTCTGGCACAGCAACATCAGATTGTAAAAGTGTTAACTTCCCTGTAGATTCATCTCTTGAAAATAGCACAAGATTATGTGACTTTTCATTTGTAGCAACAAGAAACTTTTCAGAAGGGTCTAATACAAAGTCTCTTGGCCAATTTCCTTCTGTAGATGTATGTTCCACAAATGCAAGCTCACCTGAGTTTTGATCTACGCTATAAACAGCGATACTATTATGACCACGATTACCTGCATATACAAAGCGGCCGTCAGAAGAAATATGGATAGCACTGCCTTGACTATTTTCATCAAATTGTTCTGGAAGAGTAGAAATATACTGTAATTCTGTAAAGGATCCTTCTTCCGAGTTATATGTTAGCGCAATAACCTCTGAACTAAGCTCCGTCATTACATAAGCGTATTTTCCATTTGGATGAAAAGCAATGTGTCTTGGTCCACTTCCCGGATTCACAGACAGGCTATTCACTTCTATTAATGTACTATCTTTTACTTCATACGTAATTATTTTATCTATCCCTAAATCAACGCCCACTACATATTTTTCATCAGGAGTGTACCCCGCGTAATGTGCATGTGGTTTTTCTTGTCTTTCTTTATTCGGACCTGAACCTTCATGTGCCATAATAGATGAAGCAGGATTTACAGTTCCATTTTCTTCATTTATTTCAAAAGACTCAATCGTTCCTTTATGGTAATTTGCTGTAACTACTGTATGATTTCCACTATCAACACTAATATGACAAGGAGAAGCCCCTTCTACTACTTGTCTATTTTTCGCTTTTAGTTCTCCAGTATGACTATCAATGGAATAAGCAGCTACACCGCCAGATTCGCCTTCCTTAACAACAGAATAGAGATATTCATTATTTCGGTTAATCGTTACATATGTAGGGTTATCCAGCTTAGCAGCAAGTGTTACATTACCAATTTTTTTTGCTTCCGTGTCTAAAATAAACTTATATATTCCTTCGCTATTTTCTTTCGTGTAAGTCCCAACATATCCGATAAACTCTTTGTTATCCTTCATTTTCATAACCCTCTCTCCCTATATTTTTCGTTCATCATACTTTTTAAAATATTTTATGTTGAAAGAGTATCCTAAAAAATCGGAGTACCTCTTTATACGTTACCATATTTTCTTGGTAAATAGCTTTTAAACCCACTTTTTTTGATACGCTGCTATACTTTCATATTCTTCTTCCAATTGACGGGACAAACGGATATAGATTGGCGTTAAATCTTTATATTTTTCCACACTTTCCATGTTTGGCTCATGATGAAAATCTGCACCTACCATTTCAGAAACTACGGATAATGTATCTATTTCACCTAAACTATATAAACCGAGGATTGCAGCTCCTAAGCAAGAGCTTTCGAAACTTTCCGGAACATATACGTCTTGATGGAAAATATCCGCCATCATCTGTCTCCAAAGTTCCGACCTTGCAAAACCGCCTGTCGCTTGAATTTTTTTCGGTTCGCCAATTAGTTCTTTTAAAGCGAGAAGAACTGTATATAAGTTATAAATTACTCCTTCTAAAACAGCACGTATCAGATGTTCTTTCTTATGATGCAATCCGAGTCCAAAGAAAGATCCTCGCGCATTTGCATTCCATAAAGGAGCCCTTTCCCCCGCTAAATACGGGTGAAATAATAAACCGTCAGATCCCGGATTCACTTTTGCTGCTATTTCAGTAAGCACCTCATATGGATCTTTTCCTAAGCGCTTTGCAAGTTCAATCTCTGAAGTGCCCAATTGGTCACGAGCCCACCTGAAAATCATACCGCCGTTATTAACTGGTCCACCGATTACCCAATGGTCTTCAGTTAACGCATAACAAAAAATTCTACCTTTTGGATCTGTTACAGGACGATTTGTTACAGCACGTATCGCACCGCTTGTACCAATTGTAACAGCCACAACGCCAGGATCTATTGCATTTACACCTAAATTAGATAGTACTCCATCACTCGCTCCTACTACAAAAGGCGTAGAAACAAGTACATTCATCTCTTTGGCAAACTCTTCATCTAATCCTGTTAAACTGTGCGTTGTTGGAACAAGCTTTGAAAGCTTTTCATCTGTAATTCCTGCTACATGTAAAGCCTCTTCATCCCACTTTAAAGATTTTAAATTGAACATTCCTGTCGCTGATGCTATAGAATAATCAATTACATATTCTTTATATAACTTGTAAAAAACATATTCTTTAATAGAAATGAATTTATAACTTTTTGCGAATAACTCTGCCTGCTCATTCTGTAGCCAAACTAATTTCGAAAGTGGTGACATCGGATGAATTGGTGTCCCAGTACGAAGGTAAATTTCATGACCATTCATATCATTCTTTATTTTCTCCGCCCAGCTTGCACTTCTATTATCTGCCCAAGTGATACATCTCGTTAATAGCTCTCCTTTTTCATCTACAGCAATGATACTATGCATTGCCGAACTAAAAGAGACACAAAGAATATCATTCGGCTGTACACTACTTATTCGTACAGTTTCTTTAATCGTATTTATTACTGCATGAAAGATTTCTTCTGGGTCTTGTTCTGCTGTTTCAGGTGTAGGAGAATATAAAGGATATTCAATTCCATGACTAGCAATAACAGATCCATCAGTAGAAAATAGAACTGATTTTGTACTAGTTGTCCCAATATCTACACCAATCATATATTTTGAGCTCACCATTTCTTCCTCCTAACAAAAAATTGCTACAGTATCCCACCATAAAAATACATTCCTTTTATCTATTGATAACGTTGTAAGCCACAATTATCTAAATAGAAACATCTTTATCTTAAACAAACATATCGAGTAGTAAAACGCCTCCAAAAGCGATAAATGAAAGTAACGTTTCTAATACTGTCCATGTTTTAAATGTTTCTTTCACTGTTAAGCCTAGGTATTCTTTTACCATCCAGAACCCAGCATCGTTTACGTGAGAAAACATTAACGCTCCTGCACCTGTTGCAATAACGAGTAACTCTAAGTTCACACCTGTCGTATTTTCAACGATTGGCGAAACGATACCGGCTGCTGTTGTTAAAGCGACTGTCGCTGACCCTGTCGCAATTCGAATTAACCCAGCTACTATAAATGCTAATACAATTGGAGATAGAGCTAAATGCTCAGACATTTGAGCAATAGCATTCCCTACCCCACTATCGATGAGAATTTGCTTAAATCCCCCACCAGCACCAATAATCGCAACAATTGAACCAATTGGTAATAAGCTATCTTCTGTTATCTTCTTAATAGCTTTTTTATCGATACCTTGACGAAATCCAAGAAAATAGAACGCCGCAAAACATGCAATCAATAGTGCAATTATAGGACTACCGATTAATGTGACAATCTTCATCAAAGTATTAGAAAGAGGCACATAAGGAGCTGCTGCAGCTAAAACCATTAACATAACAGGTAACAATATAACTAAAAATGAAACTCCTATTCCTGGTAATTTCGTTGATTTTGTATTTACACGAATCAATTCCGGCTCATTTTCAGGAATTACACGTTTGTGAATCCATTTCGCAAATATAGGACCTGCAATAATCGCTGCAAAAAATGTAATAATGAGTGAATACATTAGTACCTTCCCAAGATTCGCTTTATAAATACCAATTGCAACTATGGCCCCTGGATGTGGAGGAACAAGGCCGTGTACGACAGATAGCCCAGCAATTGCTGGTAATGCTATCAATAAAATATTTTGTTTCGTTGTTTTATGAATTGAAATTACTAACGGCAGTAATATTAAAATGCCTACTTCAAAAAACACCGGGATTCCAATAATAAAACCTGCAATTAACATCGCCCATGGTAAGTTTTTTATCCCAAAGGATTTAATAAAGAACTCTGCCACTTGCATTCCAGCACCTGACTCTGCCATCATTTTCCCTAAAATTGTACCTAATACTAAAATACCTACTAAATGCCCGAGAACACTGCCGACTCCCGTTTCATAAGCACTCACTATTTTATCCATTGGCATCCCAGACATAATTGCTAAAAACAAACTTGCAATCGTTAAACTAATAAATGCATGCCATCTCCACCACGATACCCCTAAAATAACAATTACGATTGATAATAATGTAATCATTAAAAGGTACATATTCATACGCAGTTCCACCCCTTTATGTAAACCCTTTCAAAATTGCTATACAATTAAGAGAACCTATATAGTTCTTTCATGAGTAAGAATTTATATATCGATATACAAATCATCTTCACAAAATAATAATTTATACAAAAAGAATCTCCCTTATCAGAGATACATGTTAACTCACCTCTCTGATAAGGGGATTTCTCTTCCATAATTATAATGTTATTGTGATAAACGCTTCGCGCGATCAATTTTCCCTTTTTTAAAAGTGAATGACACTTTCTTCTCTTGCTGTTTTCACGTAGTAAGACTACAAACTCAGTATCCACTTTAAACGATGAAGTTACTTAGGATTTGTCTTCTCATGAAAAACAACTTTCGGAAAGCACCTTCACTTTCATAACATTATAATTTAGGCGCTTTCGCCCAATCAGCAGCAAATTTCTCAATACCTTGGTCTGTTAATGGGTGCATAGCAAGTTGTTCAATTACTTTATAAGGGATTGTTGCAATGTGAGCACCTGCCATCGCTACACGAGTTACATGATCTGGATGTCTAACAGAAGCCGCAATAATTTGTGTATCTAGTTGATGAACATCGAATAATTCAGCAATTTTAGCAACTAATAGTACACCATCTTCAGAAATATCATCTAAACGTCCTAAAAATGGAGAAACGTACGTTGCACCTGCTCGAGCAGCTAAAAGTGCTTGGTTCACCGTGAAAATAAGTGTAACATTCGTTTTCACACCTTTTTCAGTAAGGTAGCGACAAGCTTCTAATCCTGCTAACGTCATCGGAAGTTTAATTGTAACTTTTTCATCGCCACCGTTAATTTTAATCAGTTCTTCTGCTTGGGCGATCATCTCTTCAGCTGTAACAGCATCTGGCGTTACTTCTGCCGAAACAGATTCAACTTTAGGAACTGCCTGACAAATTTCTGCAATACGGTCTTCAAATTTAATGCCCTCTTTTGCTACTAAAGAAGGATTCGTTGTAACACCAGCTAAAACTCCAAGTTTATATGCTTTTTTTATATCCTCAAGATTTGCAGTATCAATAAAAAATTTCATGATTAATTCCCTCCAGTTTTTAAACGTTGATGAGTTACATGTTTAATATGCTTATCCCGTAAAAGCCCGATTGGTGTGGAATGAAGCCCCTACTTATTAAAGTTTCACTTTATTTCTTTTCTACTGCATGTCCGCCAAATTCATTGCGCAGAGCTGCTACAACTTTTCCTGTAAATGTATCATTGTCTAATGAGCGGTAGCGCATTAATAGAGACATTGCGATAACAGGAGTTGCTGTTTGAAGGTCTAATGCTGTTTCTACTGTCCATTTTCCTTCACCAGAAGAATGCATAACACCCTTAATTTCATCCAGTTTTGCATCTTTAGAAAATGCATTTTCTGTTAATTCCATTAACCAAGAACGAATTACTGAACCGTTGTTCCATACTCTTGATACTTTTTCATAATCGTAGTCAAATTCACTTTTCTCTAGAATCTCAAATCCTTCACCAATAGCAGCCATCATACCGTATTCAATTCCGTTATGAACCATTTTTAAGAAGTGACCACTACCAGCTTTTCCAGCATATAAGAATCCATTTTCTACAGCAGTATCGCGGAAGATAGGTTCAACGATGTCCCAAGCTTCTTGATCTCCTCCGATCATGTAACAAGCACCATTACGAGCGCCTTCCATTCCGCCAGAAGTTCCTGCATCCATAAAGTGAATGCCATCTTTCTTTAATTGCTCATATCGGCGGATAGACTCTTTATAATGTGAATTACCAGCTTCAATTAAAATATCTCCTTTTGATAAAAGTGGTGTAACCTCATCAATAACAGAATCAACAACAGCGTGTGGTACCATTACCCAAAGAATTCTTGGTGATTGTAATGACTGAACAAGTTCACTTAAACTAGATGTACCTGTTGCCCCGTACTCTTTCATTTCTTCTACTGCGCTCGTATTTAAATCAAACGCTACTACTTCATGTTTATGATCCATTAAATTTTTCCCTAAATTTAATCCCATTTTACCTAACCCAATTAATCCTACTTGCATAATATAATTCCTCCTCAAATCATCTTTTATTAAAAATCCATATCACTACAATCTGGAATACCTTTCAGCACTGAAATGTTAGTATGTACAGAAAGGTATTCACAGTCATAGCTTAAGAATTCAACACATTTTTTGTAATTTGAACAACATTTTCTGTCGTAAATCCAAATAGATTCATGACTTCAGCTCCAGTTCCTGAAGCTCCAAATGTTTCAATTGATAGTACTTTTCCTTCTTGTCCTACATAACGTTCCCAACCGAGAGATACACCCATCTCAAGAGATACTCGTTTCGTTATAGAAGACGGAAGAACGGATTCTTTATATTCGTTCGATTGGCGATCGAATAACTCCCAGCTCGGCATTGCAACGATGCGAACAGAAACTTGATCTTCTTCTAATTTTGCTTTCGCACTAGCAGCTAAGGATACTTCAGAACCTGTCGCAATTAAAATTACATCCGGATTTTCATTTGTTTGTGTTAATACGTAAGCTCCTTTAGAGAAATTCTCTATGTTCGCTTTCGTTTCATTAAACACCGGTAAATTTTGACGACTCAGTACTAAAACGACTGGACCATCCGTTTGCTGTAAAGCATACGCCCAAGCACTTGCTGTTTCATTTGCATCTGACGGGCGGATAACTGTTAAACCAGGAATTGCTCGAAGAGCTGCCAATTGTTCAATTGGTTCATGCGTTGGACCATCTTCTCCTACAGCAATCGAATCATGTGTAAATACGTAAGTAACAGGTAACTTTTGCAGTGCAGCCAGTCGAATGGACGGACGAAGATAATCATTAAATACAAAGAATGTACTTACGAAAGGTTTTACTCCTCCATGAAGCGCCAATCCATTCGCTGCAGCGCCCATTGCATGTTCACGTACACCGAAATATATATTTCGTCCAGCATATGATTCTACTGCATATACTGCTTCACCTTTTATATCTGTCATCGTAGAATGAGAAAGATCCGCACTTCCACCGAAAATAGAAGGAATCGATTTCACATAATGATTAATAGCTTCCCCACTTGCAACACGAGTGGAAATCGTTTTTTCAGTATCAAAAGATAGAATGTCTTTTGCTTCAATTAAAACCTCACCTGTAATCGCTTTTTCTAATTCATCTGCCAGTGTAGGATTCGCTTCTCTGTATAAGTTGAACTGCTCATTCCAGTCATTGTCTTTTTCAATACCTTTTTGTTTTAGTTCATTAAAATGAGCTTTTACTTCTTCAGGTACAAAGAAATCTTCCTCATAATCCCAACCATACACTTGTTTTGTCGCTGTCGCTTCTTCTACTCCAAGCGGATTACCATGTGCCTTGTTCGTTCCAGCAACTTTTGGACTTCCATAACCTATAATGGTTCTAATTTCTATAAGAGTGGGTTGATCCGTATTTTCTTTCGCTGATTGAATAGCTTTTGTAATCGCATCAACATCGTTTCCATCTTCAACTCTTACATATTGCCAATGTACAGATTCTGCCCTTTTCTGAATATCTTCAGAGAAAGCAATGCCTAATTCACCATCAAGTGAAATTTCATTTGAATCATACAGTACAATTAACTTGCCAAGTTTCATATGTCCTGCCATTGACATCGCTTCATAAGCGACACCCTCCATTAAGTCACCATCTCCGACTAAAGCATACGTATTGTGATCTATAATAGAGTGACCATCCTTATTAAACTTCGCTGCTAAATGAGCTTCTGCCATTGCCATTCCGACAGCATTAGCAATCCCTTGTCCTAACGGGCCTGTAGTCGCTTCAACTCCAGGAGTATGCCCAAACTCAGGATGTCCAGGTGTTTTACTATTTAACTTTCTGAAATTTTTCAAGTCATCAATTGAAACGTCATATCCAGCTAAATGAAGTAGGCTATATAACAGACTAGATCCATGTCCCGCCGATAAAACGAAACGATCACGGTTAAACCATTCTGGGTGATTAGGATTGTAATTTAAATGATTCGCCCATAATGCATAAGCCATTGGTGCTGCTCCCATCGGAAGACCTGGATG
The DNA here is from genome assembly GCF_011800505.1 of Bacillus sp. EKM501B. NCBI lineage: Bacteria > Bacillati > Bacillota > Bacilli > Caryophanales > Bacillaceae > Bacillus > Bacillus sp. EKM501B. The sequence goes on from NZ_JAALFZ010000005.1 coordinate 198,538, forward strand.
ACCTGAGTTTGCCGCATTAATAGCATCAATCGATAACGTACGAAGTGTATTCACTGCTAATTGATTTATGTTTTGTGTCATAGTAATCGTCCCCCTAAATGCTTTCATTAAAGAAAGTACTTATTTTTCCGTCTCTTGATCTAACCACCATTTAAATCCACTTTCTTGCAACAGTTCATTAGACGCTTCTGGACCATATGAACCAGACTCATATTCATAAAGCGGCAATAAGTTTTCCTCGAACGCTTCAAGAATTGGTTGTACCCATTCCCATGACAATTCAACTTCTCTCCAATGTGCAAAGAATGTAGCGTCTCCACTCACAGCATCATGAATGAGTCTTTCATACGCTTCAGGTACTCCCACATCCGCTTGCTCACAAGTAAAGTTAATACGCATCGGTTCAATTTCTCCATTTTTCAATGGATTTTTACTGTTTAACTGTAATGAAACGTTCTCACCTGGGCTAATTTCAATTATTAATAAGTTAGGTGCTGCATTTGGATTATTATCTTGATATTGCTGTTTTAACGTATTTTTAAACTCGATTACAATACGAGTAGACTTTTCTTTCATTCGTTTGCCTGTTCGTATATAGAAGGGAACGCCAGTCCAAAATGGATTATCGATCCACAGGCGAGCAGCAACAAATGTGTCTATGTTAGAAGAAGGATTTACTCCTGGCTCCTCTTTGTATGCTACAACTTGCCCGCCTTTTATCTCACCTGCAGCGTATTGTCCGCGAATGATATGGCTTTGAACGTCTTCTTTTTTCACTTTACGAAGCGTTTCCATTACCTTTCGCTTTTCCTCTCGAATTTCACATGCATTAACCTTTTCCGGCAGATTCATAGCAGTCATCATTAATATTTGTAACATATGATTTTGAACCATATCTCGAATGGCCCCTGCCTGGTCATAATATCCTGCCCTTTCTTCAACCCCAACTGTTTCACTCGCTGTGATTTGTACATTCGCTATATGTTCTTTATTCCAAATTGATTGGAGAACAGGATTTGCAAATTCTAATGCTTCAAGATTTTGAATCATCGGTTTACCTAAATAATGATCGATACGGTATATCTCGTCTTCTTCAAACGTGCGACTAAGCTTATCGTTAAGCTCACGAGCAGATGTAAGGTCGTGCCCGAATGGTTTCTCAATCATCAGACGTTTCCATCCATCCGTTTTATCAAGTCCGCTTTCCTTAATATTTAAAGCAATGGTCTCGAAAAATTCAGGAGCAACGGAAAGATAAAACATTCTATTTCCTTTTATATGTAATTCTTCTTCCCTTTCACGAACGACTTGTAATAACCTCTCATAGTCTTCCGGCTTACTCACATCTAATGGACAATAGCGAAAATTATCTAAAAAACCTTCCAGTTCCGGAGTACCTTCTTCTCTATGACGGGAAAACGTCTCTATTGATTCTTTTATTCTTTCTTGAAAATCTACATGAGATACTTGACGTCTCCCAAGCCCGATAACGGATATTTGCTTTGGAAGCTTTTGATCTCTATATAAATTATATAGTGCTGGGTAAATTTTGCGTTTCGCTAAGTCCCCTGTCGCTCCAAATAAAACAAAGGTCATTGATTCCAATTTCAGTCCCCCTCTTGTTGTATAATCCTTGTCAATATTTTAAAAATGAATTGTACAGAAGCTCATGTTTTATAAAAACAAAGAGTTATCAAATCCCAATTCTTTTTATACCTTTCGCTTTTTAATTGTCCCCAATATTAATAGTGGCAATTCAAAGCATTTCTACCACAACTTACTTATTTATAGAATTTAACGAAACATTTTATATCTGATTACTTTTAGTAATTAAATAATCTTATGTCTAATATATTAACCACATAAATTATTATCGTCAATAAAAATGTCTTGAATTACATACGATTTATTTCGTAATACTTTTCTAAGTGTATTCCTAGTTACCATTCATTTTCAAAGATAATGATCGTTATAATAAATATCATTTTTATCAAAACATTCAATTAATTCATCCCTAAACTCACGATCAGACGTTACATTATAACCAAAAGGCTTCTCTATAATAAGACGATTTAATCCTTTTGTAGCTCACAATCCACTTTCTTTCCTTCATTCATTCATATAAATCTATACTTTTCATATTTCTACTCAAAATTGATAGGCAATACTGTAACACCACATTGTTGCCTATTGTAACCGTTATAACTTTCTTTGTGCTACGAGTGTTATTATAAATCGGCCATAACATGAATAGCAGTACGTACTTTAAAGTGATGTAGGCACTTTAAAATACCTATACTAAGTGAGTAATAATAAACATAATGAATAAATCATGCTGCAAAAATAACATCTACCCTTTCTTCAAAAAGCTTTACAGTAGTTTTTAGAAGTACGTTACATTATTTCATTTCATGCACTTTCCTCTTCTTTATATAAAATTCTCACTAACCAAATTCAAAATATTATACTTATTTTTCGTACTTTGCTATGCTATAACCACAAACAGGAGGTATAAACTATGAAAGCACAAATTATCCATTCTTTTGGGGATTCATCTGTATTTCAATTAGAAGAAGTTTCAAAACCGAAACTTTTACCAGGTCATGTTCTAATCGATGTAAAAGCAACAAGTGTAAATCCAATCGATACAAAAATGCGTAGTGGTGCCGTTTCAGCCGTCGCTCCTGAGTTTCCAGCTATATTACACGGCGATGTAGCTGGTATTGTTATTGAAGTAGGAGAAGGTGTTTCGAAATTCAAATCAGGGGATAAAGTATACGGATGTGCCGGAGGTTTTAAAGAAACTGGAGGTGCACTTGCAGAATTTATGCTTGCTGATGCACGATTAATTGCTCACAAACCTAATAATTTAACAATGGAAGAAGCTGCTGCTCTACCATTAGTTGCAATTACAGCTTGGGAATCTTTATTTGATCGTGCAAATATTAAACCTGGTCAAAATGTTCTCATTCATGGAGCTACTGGTGGCGTAGGACACGTAGCCATTCAACTAGCTAAATGGGCAGGCGCTAAAGTTTTTACAACAGCTTCTCAGCAAAACAAAATGGAAATAGCCCATCGTTTAGGAGCCGATATAGCTATTAATTATAAAGAAGAATCTGTTCAAGAATATGTACAAAAACATACGAACGGAAACGGATTTGAAGTTATATTTGATACAGTAGGCGGCAAGAATCTTGATCATTCTTTTGAAGCTGCTGCGGTCAATGGAACTGTCGTAACTATTGCAGCTCGTTCAACCCATGACCTCTCTCCTTTACACGCAAAAGGACTCTCTCTGCACGTTACTTTTATGGCATTAAAAATATTACATACAGATAAGCGTAATGATTGCGGAGAAATCTTAACGAAAATAACGCAAATTGTAGAAGAAGGAAAACTTCGTCCATTGCTAGATTCTAAATCTTTTACGTTTGATGAAGTTGCACAAGCACATGAATATTTGGAGTCAAATAAAGCAATAGGTAAAATAGTTTTGAAAAACGTTTGGTAACTTTCACTAAATAAAATGTTTGTTGTTGGGAAATAACAGCGAGATCGCTTCGCCTTATCTTTTTCTTAAGAGGCGTGCCACAACCTTAAAAGCTTTCCATCCTTTACAACAAGTAAAAAAATAACAGCTAAATTTTGAGGTGGGGGTCTTACTGCCCAGCAAATAGCGGGATAACATTCAAAAAAACCTTGCAGAAAAATTCTACAAGGTTTTTTTCTATAAATACAAATTAATCACTATATTAAAATGATAGAGTTTGTAATTCATCACAATAATATTAAATATACGCTGCTTTAAAGGCTTGTTGGACAGCTTGTACTTCTAATGAGTCTTTACCATATAAGTTCGTTGCTACACGAATACAAGCTTCTTTTAATTCTTTAAAATCAGAAGTCATATTTAATTCATCCGTATTTGCATAATAGAAAATATCAAACATTTTATCTTCTCCAATGCCATGTACGTTTACTCCATTATGGCTTCCACCACTAGCAATCAAGTAAGCTACTTTATTAATAATGCTAGAGTTCGTGTGTACACCACCATGATCGTGGTCAGCATCAATAGGTAAGTTATTATAATGCCTATAATCCTCTGGATATCTAGAAGAGATAGATGATGGGTTTTTCATATCTCTAAAAATACGACCTGATTGTTCTCCCATTGTCCAATTGAACTTTCCGTTATTGGCATACTTTTCAACTGCTACTCCTAAAATATCAGATAACGCTTCATTAATTGCACCAGCTTCTCCTGCGTACTCAAGTCCAGACTCATTTCTTGTAACCGCGTGTGTAAATTCATGTCCTGCCACATCAAATGCTCTAACAATTGGATCTCCGTATACTAGCATAGCTCCATTACTAAATGCATTAAACCACTGCTTAGGATTTCCTTTATTCGTACCATTTGTGTTCCAACCATGAACGACAGAAATTACTTTTTGTCCGTTATTATCAAAGCTGTTACGGCCATATTTTTCTTGATAAAAATCATATACTTTCGTTGCTAAATAATGGGCACTAACTGCTTTAGGATCTGTAAAATTTGTAGAATTACTTGTTACTAAATCATCGAGATAACCCCATACATTTCTTCTATAATTATTATAATCTTTATAATTAGCAGTATATGTTTCAATTCCCTTACCACGAGAATAATCTGCAAGCATGTACGTTCCATCACTTCTTTGTGTAATTCCAAACGTACGATTAATACCTAAGTCATCTTTTCCTGTACCTGTTAATTTTGAAGGATCTGTTGATTTATTTGATGTCGCAGATTGGACAATACTACTCTCTACTTGTATACCCAATTTTTGAACGAGTTCTTTTAATAGATTACCACCAAAAGCATCAATTAATACTGTACCGGATACATATTCAGGTGTAGATGCACTAAAAGTAATTTGATATGCGTTTGTAGCTTTATTTGTATTTTCATCTACATATACCACTTGTTTAATTTCTGGTTCTTCGATAAATGTGAGATCATTTCCATAGATGTTGAAAAGCTGTTTCTTTGCATCCTCTTCTGATAGAGTAATAGGTTGTTTCAAATCTTCCTGTTGTTGTAAATTTTGGGCACTATCTCCCGAAACGCTCGTAAGTACACCATCATCATTAATATGTGCTGTTAGTTGATATCCGTATACATCACGTCCTTCATACGTTTGTTGAAGACGTACCAATGTAGTACCATCATAAGATTTACGACTTTGCGTAACATTATAATTAACTTTGGATTCCGTATTAACTTGCTTTGATGATAATGCTTGTTCTGTTTTTCCTTTTAGTGCATCCTTTGCTACATTTTCTGCCGAATTTTGAGAAGGTGCTGTTAAATTACCTGTTCGGAACGTATCTTCCTTTGTTTCCACTTTTAAATCTTCTGTTTCCGCATGTACTCCTCCATAAGGCATAATCGCCGATAACACCACTCCTGTAGTTAAACCTACCTTTACGAAATTATTCATATTTTTACCCCTTTATAATCGTATTATTAAATTAAATAAATGTATTTTAGAATTTTAAGCATAGATAAAAAATTTTAACTATAGCCAATCGTTTTTACATACCTCTACATACATAGGTTAATAGATTGGTTTGCTACTTTTTTAGATTCAATTCATTTCTCAAAAATTATTCATTATATAAGCTATCTTTATATTTATTCATATACGTTATTTTTTGTGGTTCTGATAACATATTTATTGCCATCCACACATTCTTTTTCATTTCTAATTTTTGCATTGGTATCTCTTTTAAAAACTGATTACCTATAATCGCTTCCATTTCTTCATCAATTCTTTGTATAAGATTTTCTTCTGGATTATTTTGCAAAGAAGTATTTTTCAATCCCCATTTTGTTATTATAAATTCATTCGTTTTATTCATAGGATTAATAATAGTAGCTTTACTAGTTAATCGTTTTTTTATTTCATCATGATAGATTTTAATTCTATATCCCTCTTTTAGTGGAATGATATCTTTTACAATTGTTACATTTGTTCCTTCCATTTCCTTCGTATAAATTTTTTCACCTTTTTCATTAAAGACCTCTATCGATGCATATTTTTCACCTGCATAATAGCTATGAGGCGTTTTAGTAGTAATCGTAAAAATAGCTCGATTTTGCTCTAAGTCTGTATTTAATACGGCAAACTGGTCATCTCCTAATCCTAGGAATTGAATCGTTTCATTTACCAACTTACTCACTTTCATTTCGTTAATATCAATCTTTAGACTATTATCTTTTTCTTTTACATAGGCATAATACGAACTGAAATGGTACATACTATTCGTTTTCCCACCTGAAATTTCAACCGTATACACTCCATTTGGTACGTCTTGTAAATTGATATCTGTTGTTTCAATTGTTTTCTCTTGAATAACTGTATTCCCTTCTTTTAATTTAATTTTTCCTCCTTTTAATGTATCTATTTCATTTGTATTTAAATGGATATGCAAATTCCCTTTTAGCCCAAGTGGAGCAATTTGCTGATTCGTAACTATTTCGAAGTTGGAGTTTATCGGAATATCAGAATCAACTATAGCTCTTGCTTTCGCTAATTGTGATTCAGGCACTATATAAGCTAAAGAAGTAACAGCCGGAAAACCTTTCGCCCTATTCATCTCTATTTGTTTATGATTAAGCTTAAAGCCCCACCTTTCAAAAACAGGTGTAAAATCAACTTGTCCATTCTCACTATAATACTGATTCATTAAATCTGGTAAAGAATGGTCACCTTTTTTGAAAGCAGCATTGCTAGCTAGTTTTCGATAACCTTGATACATTTTTGCAAATGCTTCATCGCCAGCTTTTTGTTTCGCCATCGTTAAAAGAATAAGTTTTTGTCGTAAATCTAAATCATCATAATTTTTATTTTCTTTCATTAAAGCATTATATAAATTCCGTTCTACCTGTTCCTTTTTCCCGAAATTAAACAACCAACCAAGTTGATCTGCTTTTTTGCCGTATTTACTATATTGATATTGAACACCAAATAGATTATTAGAAACTTCTCCTGTAAATATTCCTTGATTATCAAAACCAGCTTGGTATCCATGAGCGATTTCATGTAAAGTTCCCCAACTTAGTTTATCTAACCACATCTTTGTACTATCTGTACTATTCGCTGTCCAATTTGTGCCATAATAGGCACCGCCAGCACCAGATATATCTGCTTTTAAGAAATAACGATTTTGACTTTTTTTATTTTCAAACGTTGAGCCATCTAAACCAATAATTGAATCATACATCACAAAAATATCTTCATAATACGCAATTAACTCATCCAATGATTGAAAATCTTTTAAAGATCTTACTAACTCTTTATCTTTTTTAGGTACAAATAATTGAAAACTCTCCCCTTGAAGTAACGCATACTCTCCATCAAATTGATCCCATGTACTAAAAAATTGAGATACACTTCCTTGTTGTTTATAAATGGGAAGGGGTTTAGTAGCACTTTCATTCCCTACTTGGTACTCAAGTACAGCGTGCTCTTCACCATACGGAGTATCTATGAAAGGAACTAAAGACGTATCACCTTGGATAGTAACCCATTCATTTCCTACTTGTATGGATTTTTCATTTTTTGAGTCATTAGACAATAAACGTAATGTTAATTTGTCTTTAAAATTAGGATTTGTTTGTCTTACCTTTAATGGTGTATTTCTCTTCAAAATAAATCCTAAATCTTGTCGATCATGATATTTCCCCTTACTTATGCCCGCCTGAAATATCCAAGTAGGCTCTTCTAAACTAGTAATTTTTTTTGCATTTATTCGTTCATCAGCATGTAAGTGTATATTTCCTATGAGGAAAAACATTGTATACATTAGGCCTATAACAAGTAACCTTTTCATTTGCATATCTCCTTCTCTATTTTTTTATATACAAAATACAATAAAGCCCTCCTTCTTCACTTATAATTGTCGTCAATAAGTTACTTATCAGTGTAATTATTATAGTTACATTAACTCGTGATTATCAATCATTAAATGTATGTAATTTTGTATATATGAATATTTTGTGATAAATTCCAAAATATCGTATAATTATCAATATTTTTTCAGACATTATTCAATAAAAAAAACACGAAGACTCTTAAGTCTTCATGTTTTTTATACATGTTATTACACTTGTGATTGAATTAATTACTAAAATCTTTTTAATCGTAAAAAATCAATTATTTTTAGGCTGATAGCCGTACCTAATCTTTTACAATTTACTTATTCTTTTTGTTCTGTAATATTAAATTTTGAAACCAATTCCGTTAATTCTTCCACCTTTTCTTTCATTTTGTTGGATTGGATTGATATTTGTTCAATTGATACGGCCTGTGATTGAATTGAATTTACAGTTTGAAGAGTCTCCTTTTTCACATCCGTTGCAGTTTCAGAAACTAGCGAAAGAGAAGCATTTACTTCTTCTGTACCAGCAGACATCTCTTCTGTCGCTGCGGATACTTCTTGAATTTGACCTGTAATCTTATCAATATCTCTCATAATAGACAAGAAGGTTTGATTCGCTTTGTAAGCAGCTTCTTTTCCTTCTACTGCCTTTTGTTGTCCTTTTTGCATGACATTAACTGTATCTTGGGTATCTTTTTGAATGGATTTTATTAAATGATTAACTTCTTTTGCAGATTCTTTAGATTGCTCAGCCAAGTCTCGAACTTCTGCGGCAACCACTGCAAATCCTTTCCCATTCTCTCCAGCACGTGCCGCTTCAATAGCGGCATTTAAGGCAAGAAGATTCGTTTGTTCGGCAATATTAGTAATTGCAGCGAGAGCTGTATCAATCTGTTGTGTACGTGTAACAAGTTTATTTATTACTTTTGATGTTTCCTCGACAACATCATGCACACTATTCATTTGAAGAATAGAGTGATTTATCACTTCACTACCGATATTTATTCGTTCTGTAGTCGTTACTGCTACCTCAGCGACTACTGCTGAAGATTCAGCTACAGTTTGCACCCCGGTTGTAATTTCTTCCATTGAGGATGAGCTCTCCTGAATACTAGTTACCTGTCCTTCTATTTTTGTTTTTACTTCTAAAACAGTCTGTACAACCTCATTTGAAATACTAGACGCTCGATTTGTATCTTGTAATACACCCTCCGTAGTAAAAATAACCTCTTGTGTTGTCATCTTAACATTCGCAATTAATTGTTGAAGGTTATCTAACATACTATTAAAAGACTGAACAATATGCCCTAATTCATTATTTGCTTTATAAGGAGTACGTGTTGTTAAATCTCCAGCTGCTACTTTTTCCATATCATTTTGTAGTAATGCAAGTGGTTTTCGGATAGTTAATTTAATAACATATCCAATTAATATAATTATTAAAATTGCTAAAATCGAAATACTAACAAACATTATCATTGTATTTTGAGCACTATTATTATTTTCCTTCTGTAAAAGCTCTGCATTATTACTATTATATAAAATCAATTCACGAATTGATTTTATTGATTTTTGCATATTAGGTTCAATCTCTTTTAGATAATATGCATATGCTTCCTCATTATTAGACTTCCCTAATTCTTGTGCTTTCTTCATTTGAGTCCTTAATTCATTAAATGTTTCATGAAACGTGTTATATAATTCTTTTTCTTTAGTAGAAATAAGTTTAGCCTCAAACTGCTTTAAAAGATGATCATTTTCCTTACGAATCCCATCCATTTCTCTTATTAATTCGTTCATTCTTTTTTCATCTTTTGATAACATTATTTCCATAAAGTTCATATTAACGTGATAAAAATTAGATTCTACAATTCCAATCCACTCAATTGGCAGTAAATTATCCTCATACATATTAGAGGAAGTACTTTTCCCTCTTTCTAACCCCCAAAACCCTATTAGGGATAATACTATACATGCAATACTTGATATAGTTATTAATATGTTTAGTTTTGTACCAATCTTACTGTTTCTTAATAATTCCAATTCACTTTCTCCATTCTAATATATAGTTTAAGTAATGTATTTTATACCAAGAATCCAAAAATTACGATGTTTATTTTGTAATATGTAATTTTGCATATCGTCCACTACTGATTCAAAATAACCTAACATTGTAATTTTCGTTTTCCAAAAATTCATGATCATGAACACATCTCATTAATTCTTGAACTTCTTACCCAAAATATCCGCATATACTGTGGCACCAGGGAAAACCATCACTGGTATGATATATAAATTACGCTTCCATACAAGACTAGCTTAAAAATATTTTTCTTATTGCTCATTTTTCTATTCCCCCTCTATTAGAAGTACTCCTAGCACATCACACTAATAAAAACGATAATATTAAAAAATAAGGAAAGACATAATACGTATGTCTTTCCTCTAAAATTGTAATACTCAATATGCTCTTGGCTCTATTTGATTTTCCATTTAAATCCTCACATATCTTTCTTTATAATATCTCCTAACTCCATCCAATTTGTAATACGCGGGATATTGAGATATTGATTGTAAGAAGTAGTTTTTGCATATACATTTATCGGTTTTCCTATTAACGTTTCTAAAACAGCCGGCTTATCATCAAAGAAATAGTTTAATTTTATTTCTTGTATAAAGTGTATTTTTTCTTCATCCTTCATTCCATAGAAAAAGCGATCTTCATGTACCGGAAATCCTTTTTCTATTAACCATTTTTTTGTTTGCTCTCCATGCTCTTTAGGTCGCGCCGTTATATAGTAAATTTCATGTCCCTGTCTTTCTAATTCTTGCAATGTCTCTACAGCATACGGAAACGGTGAACAAGAAGTATAATAAATCTCATCCAGCAAACTATTCCACATATGACCGCCTTCCTCGGAAGTCATGCCAAATGCTTCATGAATTTCAATTGTTTTTAAAGAATGGAATACATCCAACCCTACTTTTTTGTTTAATTTCTTATTATATAAATGAAAAGCATGCTGCCTTAAATCAATTAGTGTATCATCGATATCAAATCCAAACTTCACTCTTCATCGCTCCTTTCTGCAATCCATTTATCGGAACATATAAGTAGTTTTTATTCCCCTTATTGCTCATCTTTCCGATATGCTGGATAGCCAATAAATCTATAATCTTTTCCAATCTGGGTAAATGATATATCCTTAAATTCAATTGCATCTTTCATTTTAGTAATACCAGTCCCCTCTACAAAACTAGGCGCCAATCTACCTCCAATAATTTTAGGTGCGAAATATAAAATAATTTTATCCATTAGTTTATTTTCAATAAACGAAGCATTTACTTCTCCACCACCTTCAATAAGCAGGGAGGAAACTCCTTTTTGTCCTAAAACATCAAGCATTTCATGTAAGTTTATATGCTTTTCTCCGCTAGTAACAAATACTTTAACTCCTGCATTTTCTAATGCTTTCTTTTTTTCCTCTGCATGATTACTTGTTGTAAATATCCAGGTAGGAGCTTCTCTATCTGTAACAACGTTAGCTTCCATCGGTATGCGTAATGTCGAGTCCAATATTACTCGAATTGGATTTCGGCCATTTGGAATACGCGTTGTCAATGATGGATTATCCTTTTGAACAGTATTCGCTCCTACTAAAATAGCCGCATTTTCGTTTCGTATTTGGTGTACTTCTTGTCTTGCTTCTGTAGATGTAATCCACTTACTATCCGATAAAGACGTAGCGATTTTCCCATCTAATGTAACTCCTGATTTAATCGTTACAAATGGGCGCTTTGTCAAAATATATTTATTAAAGACTTCATTCATTTTTTTAGATTCTTCTTCACACACTCCTACAAGTACTTCAATACCTGCATCTTGTAGAATTTTAATTCCACGTCCAGAAACAAGCGGGTTTGGATCAAGTGTAGCAACTACTACCTTCTTAATTCCTGCTTGTACAATTGCTTCAGCACAAGGCCCTGTTCTACCATGATGAGAACAAGGTTCAAGAGTTACATAAATTGTACCACCACGTGCCTGTTCTCCAGCCATACGTATCGCATGTATTTCGGCATGTGGTTCTCCGGCCTTCATATGTGCTCCGACCCCTACAATTCGATTATCATTTACAATTACAGATCCAACCAATGGATTTGGAGTCGTTTGTCCCTTCATAGCCTTGGCATTTTCTAGTGCTAGCTTCATATACAATTCATGCTCAAGCATGTAAGTGTCCCCCTTCAAAATGTCCAGAACGCTGAATCTTCGTTTGCAAATATTTCTCATTAAACTCTGAGACATCACCCCATAACGGTTCACGACTCGTAACATTTAATCCAGCTTTTTGTAACGCTTCTAATTTTTTCGGATTATTTGTAATAAGTTTTACAGGTTTTGAGCGTAGCGCTTTTAATACTTCAATTGTATCATCATAGTTTCGAACATCATCTTCAAAACCTAGGTTCAGATTAGCTTCTACTGTATCTAACCCATTTTCTTGCAAGAGGTACGTCATAGCTTTACTAAACAAGCCAATTCCTCTTCCTTCATGATTCGCTAAGTAAAATAAAGCACCTGAACCATGTTCTGTAATCATTTGTAAAGACTGCTTTAATTGGAATCCACAGTCACAACGTTTACTACCAAAGATATCACCGGTGTGACAAATACTATGCATACGAATTAGGGCATCTTCAGAATTCTCAAAATCACCATATACAAGTACACTAGATTGCTGCATATCAGCTAAATTAATAGATGAGAGTTTTTCGATAATTCCTTCTACACTATTTGTAACCTCACTACATTGTAACCAAGAATACCATTGAAAAACTTTAGTCTCCCCATATAAATTAATTGGCAATTTGATAGGGCCTACTAAATAAATATCCTTTCCATCTTGATGTATAAATTGAATTTTATCTTCTAACATATGAATTGTATCTGTTGTAACCATTAGGTACCTCCTAGTATAGAGAATCTCTAAAATTCTCTTCCATTGTTATATTTTTTATTGTTTAACTTACACAACGTAAGTGTTTTTACAGATGCTATTCTTTTTTCTCTCAGCTTATATGCAATATGTATCATTACAACTTTGGCCATTTAAAGAAAAGAGTTTTAGTTACATAAAACAACTTAGTTACTTTATGTAAGTGAGTATACATTCGTAATCAATTTACGTCAAGTAATTAATTATAAAAACATTTGTTACTAATAGTAAGATGTTATATAATTTATTTTAGGAGGTGAAGGAAAATGAATGATTCTACATTATGCCCTCGCTTTGAAAAAGGAATGAAATTTTTTAGTCAACGATGGACAGCACTAATTATTTACCAACTTTTTTCTGGATCTCAGCGCTTTTGTACACTTGAATCTTCTCTTCCTGTTAGCGGAAGATTACTTTCAGAAAGATTGAAAGAATTAGAACTAGAAGGAATTGTCGAACGTAAAGTCTTTCCTGAGACACCAGTTCGTATAGAATATTCTTTAACTCAAAAAGGATTTGCTTTAGAAGCTATTATTCGCGGAATAGAAGAATGGTCACAGGAATGGATAGAACTTGAGGAATAACATAAAAGCTTTTTCGTATATAGTTTTAAGTAATCAAATTACAGATACCTATTATTAAAACGCTAATTTTTCAAGCATTTATGAAAAGCTAGCGTTTTTTAATAAATAAAATGTAAGAAATAAAGCAAGGTGATCAAAACGATCACCTTGTTCCCTTACAGATTAAAATAGTGTTTTAAAATCTTTTATTCATACATACTCGATTAATAAAAAAAACGAATAAGCTTTTTTATTAATAAACAGTTTTATTTTTACAATACAGTTAGCTTCCCCTGCTATTTGCGGACAGTAAGACCACCACTGATTAAATTTCTATTTTATTACATTCGAATATTACTTATGAAATTTCACACGCTCTTCAAGTGGTTGGAATTCTTTTTCACCTGGTGCAGCTGTTGGATTACCAAATGGCATTTGTGCAATTAGTTTCCAATTAGCAGGGACATTCCATTCTTGTTTTACCTCATCGTCAATTAATGGATTATAATGTTGTAATGATGCCCCTAACCCCTCTGCTTCTAAACCTGTCCACACGACTAATTGGTGCATACCTGATGCTTGGTGTGACCAAATTGGGAAGTTTTCAGCATATGCAGCAAATTTTTCTTGAAGCGATTTAACGATAGCCTCATCTTCAAAGAATAATACTGTTCCATAACCAGCTTTAAAAGAATCCATTTTTTGTTGCGTTCCTGAAAAATCTCCATCTCCAACTACTTTTCTTAATGTTTCAGTGGTAATATCCCATAATTTATCATGAGCTTCACCAAATAATACAACTAATCGTGCAGTTTGAGAATTGAAAGCGGATGGAGTATATTTCACAGCAAACTCCACGATTTCTTTAATTTTTTCATCCGATACTTGTACCTCTTTATTAATCCCATAGTAAGTACGTCTTTCTTTCAGTGCAGTATAGAAATCTTTTGTCATAATTCCGTTCCTCCTAAGTTTTAATATTCTTCAAAATGATACATCTCGAAGATAATATGCGTTTAAATGAGTTCATTTTTGAATCATTGAACTTCCTAGCACCCATTGCCAGTCATTCTAAATCTAAACACACTGCTTCCTTCAGTTTTCCTAAAAAAAGCCTTATAACATCATTCATAAAATCTAATCATCATTCGGTACTATTTTACCCATTCTCTATTCATGTATCCTGCTTGTTTCATATTTACACAAATATGAAATGTAGCTACTTTAATCACCAAATTTCACATTAATTTAGAGCATCTTCAATTACAGCAATTTCGCTCACTCGAACAAAACGATGCAGTTTAAAGAACATTGCAAAATTAAGTACTACCTGTAAAAGAACCCTCTTAGCCGACTATAAGAAAAAATAATAAAAAGCCAAAAACGAACAATAATATGTTCATTCTTGGCTTTTACTTAACCATCACATTTATTTTTACTATTGCTTCAAATGATTTTTAACTGCCCTTATTACCAATTCGTGATCTTCTTCTGGTGGTAATCCTGAAACTGTTATCATTCCAATAACCCCTACGTTTTTTATTCTGATAGGAAAACATCCACCAAACGCAGCGTATTCTGAAGTATCTAAAAGATATTTTTCATTATAGGAGACCCCAGTTATTTCACTTTGTATCTGCATATAATACGAGCTACGATCATGCAGGGAAACGACTCGTTTTTTACGCTCAATCCATTTCGTATTTTCCTCATTTGTCCCTGTCATCTTGAAATGAAATAATTGCACACCATTTTTCGTTATATCAACAGCAATCAATTTCCCCTCTCGCTTTGCTGTTTCAACGATAAATAAACCTAGTTGCAAGGCATCTTCATTTGTAAAAGAGGAAAATTGAAGTGTTTCCTCCTCTTTTAAAATTTGTTTACTTATTTCATTCAAATTTGAAGTACTCATATCTTTAACCTCCATAATTGTTTTATGCCACACCGACATTTTTTCGAAATTATTAGGCCATATAGTACAACCTTTCAATCAATCTGATTCTAAATAAACTACTGTAACATCTTTGGTAACTAGTAGTACCGTAAAGCTTGTTTTCTTCTTACTGGTGCTATTATGAATGACATTCAAAGTTATAAAAAGTACTATTCTACTTATCCCTATCTTACAGAGACTATTATGAAATATATTTAACATCTTAAAAATGTATGTACTAAAGAATAATATTTTTAATCACTAACTTTTTTGATCAATCGTTATAATTCAATTTCATCAAAATTTTTATCAATTATTACACTATCCAACAATAGGAGGAAACAAAGATGGATGAAAATATATCCAAAAGCTGAAAAGCAGTTGAGTCCCTTGAGAGAATAGTTATAATTCACTACATATAGAAATAGACATACAAAAACGCCATCCTTTCCTATAATTCTAAAGAAAGGATGGCGTATTCTTTTCAAAAATGAGTTCTTTTATTGAAAAACTTTGATTCTATATTATACATAAAAGGGCAACCAATGCTAAAACAGCTGGAAGTCCTTGTTTCACAATAATTGATTTATTAGATGTGAAACCTCCGAAAATAGCTGCTATCACCACACAAATCACGAAAAATAATTGGACCATATAACCAATTGGATTGAGCCCAAGTACAAGTCCCCAAATGAGACCAGCCGCTAAAAATCCATTATATAAACCTTGGTTTGCAAACATAATGGCTACGTTTCGATCTCCTTCTAAATGCTTCGGTAATTTGAAAGCACGTTTCGCTACTTTTGAATCAATAAAAAACATTTCAAGGATCATGATAAACAAATGTTCTAATGCTACGATCCCGACTAAAATAGCTGCGATTATTTCCACACTATTCTGCCCCCTACACTCTCTATTCTTTAATATTCTCTACATTTTTTTGCATCTGTAATAGAACATGAATAAGTATTTTGCGTTCTTCTCCACTGATATTTACGAACATTTCCTTCATAAAATGTTCCTTTTCTTTCTTGTTAAAATATTAATTGATATATCAATTATTGATATATCAATTAATATACATCTCTCTTTTTATTTTTGCAAGTTTTTTTGCTCAATTGGTTTTATTTTGTTCCAGCAACTTTAAACCAATTCAAAACATCAGTTCGCATTTCTAGAAATCATAATTACTTTAAGTTCATTCTGACAATCATATTTAACTAAATATATAAAAGAATTGAGTTATATCTCCATCAATTTATAAAAATTAATTTTTTCTAAAAACAGATACTTTACGTTTTTTATAGTAATAAAAATCATTTTTTGTTTCAGAGGCAATCCATTTTGTTAGCTTGATGGGCATAGGATAGCACCCAGATGACGAACCAATTATCTTTCAAGAAGACGGCTAGAAAACTGGATTTGGTACAGGAGTTGCCTACTTCCCCGATTCAGATGGTACTAATTTAGAGCTAATTGCTCCAAAAGGTCCATTTAGACGTGAATAGTTAAAATAAATTAATACCGAAACAGCCACCTTCTGCCTGGAAGGTGGCTGTTTCAAGTTGATAGAATGACTAAAAAAGGACAAACTCTCCAATGTGAGAAGTTTGTCCAAAAAGTTTTTCGTGTTAACTATTTTTACACTAATAGCAATAATAGTGAATTAGAATAATGATTTAATACTTGCTAAGACAGTAAGTACACCTACAATAATAACAAATACGTTACTCATTTTCCCTTTGTATTTAGCTAGTACTGGAACTTTTTGAATCGCATACATCGGTAATAGACATAAGATAGCAGCAACTAATGGACCGCTTAGAGAATCAATAAGTCCAAGAATACTTGGATTTGTATAAGCAACAAACCAGCATGATAATACAACAAAAGTAAGGATTACTGTCTTAATTGTTTTTTCTTCAATATCTTTTCCACGTGATTTACCGAACTTAATAATCATGTCACGCATTACTTCAAATGCTCCGATATAATGGCCAAGGAAAGACTTTGTAATAGCCACAAAAGCAATAATTGGAGCTGCAATAGTGATTACAGGCGAATTAAGCTCATTAGCAAGATATGAAAGAATTGATAAGTTTTGTTCTTTTGCCATTTTTATATCATCTGGAGTCAAGCTCAATGCGCTACTCCAAACGAAGAACATAACAACAGCGAATGTCATGATATAACAAACCTTTTGTATTTGCGCACATTTAGCATCAGTGGCTTCGATTCCATACGTAGCTCTCTGTTTCACAACAAATGATGAAATCATAGGTGAATGATTAAATGAGAATACGATGATTGGTAGAATCATCAATATCGTTCCAAAATAGCCTGTTCCTGTTGAAGCAGTTGAAACAGCTGAAAAACTAAGCATTGACGTATTCCACTGTGGAATTAAAGATATTGCGATAAAAAGTAAAGAAACTATGAAAGGATACACTAACATACTCATTACCTTTACAGTAATATCTTGACCAAAATTCAGTATAGCGATAAGACCAAGAACTAATACAAGTGATAAAATAGCTCTTGGAGGTTCTGGCATGTGCAATTGATGCACGATAAAACTACTTGCAGTGTTTGTAAGCGCAACCGAATACATTAGTACGATTGTATAAATTGAACCGAAATATACGATGTTAAAAATGATACTCGCTTTATTTCCGAAATACTCTCTAATTGTACCTGTGATCCCCTCATCAGCAGAATTAGAAGCGTATATCATTTTAGCAAGCGCCCTATGTGAGTAATACATAACTGGATATGCAAGTAATGTAATTAGTAGTAAAGATAATAAACCACCTGAACCTGCATTAATCGGTAAAAAGAGCACCCCTGCTCCAATTGCAGTTCCAAATAGACTGAGTGCCCATGTAGTATCCTGCTTATGCCACTTTTTCGGATCTGCATATTGCTCATTTTTTCGTGCGGTATTTTCAGCTTGAACTTCTATTTTCTTTGCAGTATTCCCGTTCATATAATAACTCCCCCTTGTATCTATTCCTGCATCTCTCTTTACACCTAACAAATATTCCCTTTTCGGAAAATGAATTCCTTACAAGTTGCCCCACTTTGTATGTCCTTCATCATAATGAATCCAAATTGAAACATTCGCTAGTTAGCGTCCTAATATAATTGTTAGCGTTCACAAAAAAGTTTACTCGTAATATCCGCTCTTTATATAAAGACCTCTTAAGAGAACAATATAGAATAGACTTCATAAATACGTTGCAACATTTCTAATAACAGTGTATTACTTTAATGGTTTCTCTTTTTTACTTTTAACAGTAATTTTAGCTAAACCGGCCTCTCTTCATTTGCGAGGCATTTCTTTCTCAATTCTATACATTACCTTCATAACTTCGGTAGCACTGATGATATTGCTTACACAAGCCACTGAAGCACATTACATACATTTCGCCTCTAATCACACACCTTTCTTACTAGTAATCGCATTTTTTATATTTTCTCCAGAGATAATAAAATTTCTCTCGACGCCCTCATTATAACGTGTATATTTATAAAATTAATATTTTTATATTTTCAGAAATATTAAAGTGGAATAATTTTATATGGATAATATTTTACAGTTAGCATGTAGCCATTGTTTTTATCGCTTAAAGCTGAATTAGTTAGTAAAAAAATACAATAATACATTGTTTTTCTAGGTTACTCATTATAAAGATACTTATATCCCCTTTATCAAAAAATTTCATTTTAAACATAAAAGATATTCTAATAAATAATTAATGTAGGTAAAAAGAAAAAATTCCAAAATAAAAAAACCAAATTTTAGGATATATATTATTAATATTGAATTCATATACATTTTAAAAAGATACACTGAGTAAAAAACAAAAAAGCTGCCCCATATGGACAGCTCATTTACATAATTATCGTTATCAGGAATATCTCTATGTTTGTAATGAATCGTTTTTACATCATTTCCTTTTATGTGAAAAGTAATTGTGTCCTCTCCATAAGGCGGATTGTGTGCACCCTCAAAAGTTTAAATTTTAAAATCCCTTATTAACTAGCTCTTTTATCGAGTTTAATTTTGAAGAAAGCTCGATAAACCATTCTTCATCCCCTGTTAATAATGCAAGATCTATAAGATAAAGGATTTGTTCCTTATTTATTACCTTTGATTCAGGGAGTTTGTTAACGTGTTTACTAAAGAGTAAAATCGCTTCGTTTATTGTGTACTGGCCGTCACGTTTCACAATACTAACTGTAACTATATCCTCTACATCATCAAGTGATACAATATAACCAACTATTAATTCACCTTCATTTGATATTCCACGAACCCAATCTCCTACTTTTAAAACATGATTATTATTTGACATCATACCGTTTCACCTTCCTATAAATATTTTTTGTGACAATAAAAAAGATATAAAAACAATTATACTGTAATATTTTTCATTACATTTAAGTGTTAAGAACTCACGGCTATATAATAATTAAGCCGCTTAACGCTCTTGATTGATAAGGTCAACAACTTCTTTCATTGTATAATTCTTTAAGTATTCACCTAGATGCTCTTCAGCACCTAAGAAAATAGCGAAAAGAACTTTTCGCATGTTCGAACCTACAACACACTGATTGTTTGATTCTGGACACTTCGGCTGCAAAGCACCTTCAGAGGTTATCTGATAAATATGCCAAAGATTAATTTCATCTAAATCGCGAGCGAAAATAAAACCGCCACCAGTCCCCTCTTTCGATTGTATAAACTTATGTTTTTTTAACAAACTTAGTACTTTGCGAATGCGTACTGGATGTACACCTGCACTTTCTGAAATAGCATTACTTGTTGACATCCGATCTGGCTGTAAAGCTAAATAAGTTAAACTGTGTATGGCCAAGGTAAAGTCGCTGTTCATGATTTTCCTCCTACGATCAAAAATATTGTTTCTCATATATTAACTGTAGCCATAAATATTACAGATAGGTTAGAACGTTAAAACATATAGAATACTTCTTGCCATAAAAAATTAATTCTCTTATATTCTATCCGGTCCCACCTATATCTGATAACTTCATTTAGCTTTTTAAGTTGAAAATAAAATTAAACACTCCACTGTTTCTTCACTTGTTCTTCTGCCAACTGTTTAATTTTTGTCCAAATCGTATCTTTACTCACAATAACATTTGTTTGATAATTTCTATCATTATAATTAACTGTAACACATACTTCAATCATCTTCTGCTTCCTCCTTTCATACCACTTTCCCTAAAAAATATTACTTATTAATTGGCCAATTTTTGCAATTCAATGTTTAAAAACGTTCGAACGCTACGTGGTAAAAATTTACGAATTTCTTCCTCATTAAAACCAATCTGCAATCTTTTCTCGTCCAGCATAATTGGGCGTCGTAACATTAGTGGATGCTCAATTATTAATGTATAAAATTCATTGAGCGAGAGCTCCTCAATATTTATATTTAAGTCCTGAAAAGTTTTGGATCTAGTTGAAATAATTTCAGTAGCCCCCTCTTCAGTTAAACGAAGAATCGATTTAAGCTCATCAACTGTCATAGAATTTGATACGATGTTTTTTTCAATATAATCAATTTGATGCTCTTCAAGCCATGCTTTCGCTTTTCGGCATGAGGAACAGCTTGCTGTTGTATATAGAATTACCATATTTAACTCACTCCTTTAATGTTATGAAACGTACATTTTAAACATCGGTTATTGAAATGTATTAAAAAAAATTACAGTTTAGAATCAAATGCAAGCAATATTATTTATTCGAGAATATTTAATTTATCTACATTTTACAGACGATAACAACTCACTTCTAAAAACTATACTGTAATTTTAAACTTTACAGTTCTACAAATCAAATGTTAAGTCTTGGATTCATTCTATTAACGTATAATAGGAGCAGTTGAGACAATACTTGCCTCAACCGATTTTTATATCTCTTTATAATTTTTTGCAGTAATGACTGTTTCAAACTCAAAGGTTTCGGGTAGATGATCTGCATAAGAATATTCAAAAGTTCGTCCATCCGTTAAATAAGCTACTTGTTCAACTCGCATTAGGAAATCCTGATTTGTTAAGTTCATAAACTGCTTTTCCCTATCATCTGGGCGAATTCCTTTAACCCTGACAACAGATGTCCCTACTTCAAGACCAAGTTTATTTTGAATATGTGAGTATATCGACTCCTCTAAAACAGAAGCCTCAACACCTGGGATAACCGAAATTGGCATCCATGTATGCTCCATAATCGTCGGAATGCTGTGAATGATGCGGAGGCGAATGATTTTATAGACGAAATCACCGATTGAAACTCCCAATTTCTCAGCAACTACTTCATCAGCCCCAACAATCGCAAACTCGATAATTTTACTTTCTACCTCACTGCCGTATACAGCTTTCGTACCCGTTAAAGTTTGAATCATTCGTGCCTTTTCCTGTTGACGCCAATCTTGCACCACTGTTCCACTTCCGCGCCGGCGGATGATATAGCCATCTCTAACTAATAGATCCAGCGCTTTCTTAATAGTAAGGGCTGAAACACCAAATTCTTCAGCAAGGACGGGGCTACTCGGAATTTTTTCGTTGATTTTATATTCACCGTCTAAAATTTGCTGTTTAATCTTTTGATAAATGCCGAGGTATTTTACTTGTGTTGATCCGCTTGCCATTTCCATACCTCCTTTATACTGCAAACTCTCTTCTATTCATTCAAATGTAAAGCCTCAAGTTTGTAAACTGAAGGTGATGGGGCAGCAAATCCATTTTCTAAGATTTCAATATTCGTTACCGCTTCTTCGTCTTTCACAAGTTTTGGTGCACCATTTATAATTGTTTCATACGCGGCATCATAGAAACGACCGTAATCACCAAGTGGCGTTTTAATTTGTTTTTCAATCCAGTCACCATTTGCATTACGATACTTAGCAACTCCATAGTACATCGGTGAATCTTCACCAAACCCTGCACTCTCAGGCATAATCCCCGCTTTCAAATCATTTTCCTGCTGATCTTCACCATATTTAATAAATGATCCATTTGTTCCATGGACGATAAAGCGTGGATAATCTTTTGCTACGACATGGTTCGTTTTCAGCTTAATCTTCAACTGATTTCCGTAATGTAAACCAACATCGAAATAATTATCAACCGCACCTTCCATTTCATTATTACGAATATCGTATGTCACCGTATCTGGACGGCCGAATAGTGAAATCATACGGTCCATCGTATGAATACCTAAACTATAAAATGAACCTTCTTCTTTTGGAGCTTCATGAGTGATTGAACCAGGACGGAAATAATCAATATGTGATTCAATCTCAATAATATCACCAAGGAATCCTTGTTCAACTACTTGCTTCACAGCTAAAAAATCACCATCAAAACGGCGGTTTTGATAAGGCATAACTACTACACCTTTTTCTCGTCCTAAAGCTAATAATTCTTTCGCATGTTCCACTGTATCGCAAAATGGTTTTTCAACGATAACTGACTTTCCAGCAAGTATAACTTTTTTCGCTAATTCGTAATGCGTATGTGCTGGCGTACAGACCGTCACCACTTGAATTTCCTTGTCATTCAACAATTCGTCCAAATCAGTAGTGAAGTAAACACCTTTTTCCTTATATGGAGCCGCTAATTTTTCATTTATTTGACGTACAAAAATCGTTTTTATTTTTATATTATTACGCGTGTTTACATAAGGTAAGTGATAGCGGTTAGCTGACTTTCCAAATCCAATAAAGCCCATTGTTAATGTCATATTTTTCAACTTCCTTGCTCATAAATTTTCGTTTCTATATTTATTATATAATTTAATTATTAAAAGTATATAGTTTTAACTTTATAATTATATATTAAATAAAAAATCCACGATAAAATTCGTTCTCACTATAAGTTATGGACCTATAAAGTGAAACTTTAATCAGTGGGGCGATTTATTCTCTACTGATTATTTACCCGTAAATACCGGGATGAAAAGGAGCGTAATGAACATGGCATATACTACTATATCTATGGAAATTTTCGGATCAACTGAACAAGTATGGCAATTAATCGGAGGTTTCAACTCCCTTCCAGACTGGTTACCTTATATACCTAGCAGTAAATTAACTGAAGGCGGTCGTGTACGTCATCTAGCTAATCCAGATGGTGAAACAATTATAGAACGCTTAGAAGTATTCAATGATAAGGAACGCTACTACACGTATTCAATCATGAATGCACCGTTCCCGGTCACTAATTATTTATCTACAATCCAAGTTAAAGAAGGTACTGAAAGTAACACATCGTTAGTAGAGTGGTCTGGTACGTTCACTCCTGTTGCAGTTAGTGATGAAGAGGCAATAAATCTGGTTCATGGTATATACAGCGATGGACTGAAAGCATTGCAGCAAGCATTTCTAGATTGATTCATGTAATTGATTGAGACGAAAAAGTTAATTAACAGTCAAACATTCGACTTTGTGGTTAAGTTCATTATGAAAGATAAACAAATACAAATTTCATGCCTGCTTGTTAATGACAAGAAATAAAAAATACTACCTCCAAATGGAAGGTAGTATTTTTTTATTAATCAGGAAAAACAATTAATCCCTCTTCTTTTTCTTGCTGTTTTAAATCTTCTTCTGGGAATGTTACAGTTGAATTTTTATCCCCTGTTTTTTTTGTTTCTTCACCTGGAAATACGAAAGTTGAATTTTCTTTTCCTTCATTTTTTTCTACGTTATCTGGAAATACCATAGAATCATTGGTAGTTAAATCACTATGAAAACCAAGGTTAGACAAAATCGCTTTTAAATCTGGTAAAACCCCTATTTTATCAGATGATGGGTCATTAGACTTTGTGCCTGTATTAGGATTACTTAAAATTGCTCTCAATTCTTTTGGTGTATATGCCTTACCTAAATGTTCTTTAGCAATCCCTTGAATTGATACAGCAGCCCCAGCGATTATAGGCGAAGCGCTAGAAGTACCACGGAAATTAGAAGTATAACGATTCATTATACTCTGATCTGTAACTTTTTGTCCTTTACTATTTTGATTTTGATATGTATCTAATGTGTCAACATACTCTCCCCAACCATATACATCAATTCTACTACCATAGTTAGAGAAACCTAAACGTTTATGAGGAACTCTTGCAGTAGATGCTCCAACTATAATAGCTCCTGAGTCTTTAAAGTCTGGACTATTTCGATTTAAAATCTGTTTACCATTACGGTCTTTAAATTCATCTAAATCAATCCCACCATTACCAGCTGCTTCTACAATAATAATGCCTTTATCTGTACCTTTGCGAATTGCGTTAAATATACTCGGGTATACTTCTACTGGTAAAGGGTCATCTCCATATCCATCATATTTAAAGGATTCCTCTATTAATAAAACATCTCCAGCCTGTAAAGAATCTACGGCACTTAAAATAGCATCTCTTACATCGATTCTCCCATTATCTCGGATCACTGAAATTACTTTTGCCTTTGCTTTTGGTGCAATCCCAATGTTCCCAATCCTATTGTCAGCTGCAGAAACAACACCTAGAACTGAAGTACCATGAGAAAGATCATTACTCATTTTTCCAGACATAAATTCAATATTTTGACCGACTAAATCTTCATGATTTAATAACCAGCCTTCTTCCAAATCTACAAAAGTTGCTCCTTGACCATCTCCTCCTTTAATTCCCCAAGCATAAGGAGCATTAATTCCTAAAGGTGCCTCTTCAAGATATCCCTGTCTCGAAAATCTAGGTTCATCATAAGGATTGACTGATAATACAGGCAATCTCGAGCTAGTTGTTGTATTTATACTCTTATTAGAACGAACTAGTATTTTACTAGAATTGTCATTAGCAGCATATACTGTATTTGTTACAAATGTCGTACCTACCCCAGCAAAAGTTGTAATTGCAAGTGATGATATCAACATACCTTTAAAATTTTTCATCTTTCCACCTCTAGTTTTCTATTAGAATTAACATATTTAATAATGTGTATGAACCGAAAAGCTTTTTATCTTATTATAAAAATTAATAGATTTTTATAACTTTTTGTTTTACATAAAAACTCCTTTCATTCTTGTAATTCAATGTGTATATTTCAAAATAACAAACTCACCGTAACCATTATAGTTACACCTTTATTGATTTTCAACTACGAAATATAAATTTTTAAAAATAAATTTATATTACTTTAAAACAGAGCTAACCTTTTACGCATATAAAAAAACAAAATATCTGTGCAAATTACAGCGGTGAATAAGTTTATAGACTGCAAAAAAACAAGAAAAAGCAAAACACTAAGTGCTTTGCTCCTTATAAAATTCCTTTTAACTTTTCACCAATTAACCTCGCTACATACTCATAGCCTTCTGGTCCAAAGTGTAATCCATCTTTTTCACCATTTTCTACAAATCTTTTATAATCCCGTTCTTGAATCATTTCAGCGAATACGTTTAGAAAATAACTTCCTGTTTCCCTCGCCACTTTCTCCACCACGTCTGCATACTGACCAAGCACTCTATTTGTTCTATTACGCTGTCTTTCTTCATCAACTGGTGCAGGACTAATCAGTAGTACTTTATCTGATGAAATATGGTTCACAATCTTCTCTAAGTTTTCTTTATATGCTTGTAATGACACTTGAGAAAAAGAAACTGCATCATTCGTACCAAAAAAAACTGTTACGAAATCTGGTTTATATGATATTACATCTTCTTCAATCCTATTTAACGCATCGAATGTATTATCCCCTGGAACACCTGCATTCACTACTTTCCACTTCGGAAACATCTCTTGCAAACGTGGTGTTAATCTCAGCATTCCATCAAAAAATGTTTCATCAGCTGTAATACTATCTCCAAAGCATACTAACGTTTTCATTAAGCTACTCTCCTTTTACGTATGAAACAACTTTCCTTCTATTGCTTTTATATATCTTTCAGCAGAACGTTCAACTGCCTCATCTGCATTTTCTTTTACTACTCGATGAAAAGCATTGTATAAACGATTAAACTGTAACGGCTTCACTCGGTTCACCATTTCTTCCACTTTTCTCGCTGGTAATGGAATTAAGTTTGGATAGCTATACATAAAACTTACCCACCGCTCATCCGCTACAACTTGAATAATATCACCTGTTAACAAAATCCCTTTTCCATCATTACCTTCTTCCCAATGCAATACAGAACCACCACTAAAATGTCCTCCAAGACGATGTACAGTAATCCCATCCGCTAATTGTAAAGACTCACCAGACCAATAAATAATACGACTACTTGGGCGCATCACCCATTCTTTATCATCTTCGTGTATATAAATTGGTACATCAAATGTCTCTGCCCATTCTACTTGCGTTGAATAATAATGAGGATGAGACAATGCAATCGCATCTAATCCACCAAGCTCTTTTATTTTCGCAATTGTCGTTTCATCTAAATACGTAATACAGTCCCATAGTAAACGATATGACTCTGTTTTCACTATAAATGCCGTTTGACCGATCGCAAATCCTGGTTTTGTCGTAATACTATAAAGTCCATTTTCCTCTTCTATTATTTCATTTTTATATGTATCATCTGTTTGCAAATTTTCTAAAGTCGTCCAAGACTGCCCTTTCGGATTCACATACTGCCTTTCTTCATCACAAATATGACAACTCACCGGTTCATCTACACTCGCTGCATACTGCACGCCACACGTTGTACAAACGAAATTTTTCATCATAATTTCCCCTATCCCTATATTTTTATTAAGCTGATTTTTGTTGATAATGATCTACTTTTTTATTTTCAATTAATAAACTTATAAAAGTAAGTAAATAGGCAACTGTAACCGATAATGGAATTACAGTAAATCCTTTTTCGCTTCTGCAACATTCATCTCACTATCTCCCCCAAAATATTTGTACTAAAAAGTCACCTCAACCTCACCCATCCAATAACGCCAAGCTTCTAAATAATCTTCTAAATCTTTCGGGTGGCGCCGTAAACATGTATCTATACGCAAATATAATCCTATGACTATTTCTTCATATAAATCACGGTCATTTTTATGAAATACACATTGTTTCATCGCATAACCAATCGTTTCTTTTGTTAAATCTTCCGGAGTTGAACAGAACGCATAAATTAAATCATATATAGGATCTCCTAACACTGGTAAAGGATCAATTACACCGTGCAGTTTATTCTCTTGAAATATAAAATTATGAAATCCAAGATCACCATGCAATAAAAATGGCTGATTTATTCCAGTCCCCCTACTTGGACTATTTGCTAACTTAAAAACCGTTCTATACTCTTCCTCACTTATGTAACGTCTTACATTTTCATGAGCTTCCATCACATTTGTCGTTAAAAATTCATTCCAAGATTGAACTGGGCTTTCTTTCCATCCCCAGCCATCAACCTCTGTAGCTACTTCATACTTATTGATAACTTCCTTTACAAGTTTACTAAGAACACTCCGTTTATGGCCTAGTTTGCAAGAAGTTGTGCCCTCAAGGAATGAGTAAACAATATAGCGATTTAAAGGTTCCTTATATAAAAGCTTTGGAAATAATTCGTCCTTTTTATAAAACTGAAGAAAATAAGCTTCTTCACGTATGACATCCGATTCATTCAACTTTATAACGTATTGTTCATCTAACAAATATATAGTACTTGTCGTTCCCCCGTTTAATGCTTTTACGCTATTTGGATAATGTGAAATAACTTTTTCCTTAACTAGTTGTGCAGTGATTATTGAAATGTCCATTCTCTCACCCTTCAACTCCGAATATTTCCTTAATTCAAAAGACAACTTTACTATCATTTGACAAACAAAAGTAAAATCCTTTCAATCGCCCTGATATAACAAACAACAATTTTATTTTATTACAATGACTTTCTTCAATATTCCATTTATGATAACGTGATTTTATCACTCTAAATGCTCTTCATATACTCTAATAATTTCTATTGCAGGGTCTCTGTCTTGTAATTTATGAGCCAAACTTTCTACACCAAACACTTCTGTAAACGTATGACTACCTACAATTAAATTAATTCCTTTAAATTTCGCATGTTGCACTGTATATAATGTTTTTTCACCTGTTATGTACGTGTCACATCCTTTTTTTAATGCACGTTCAATCAAATTTGTATTATTTCCTGCACCGGTTAAGATTGCAATCCGTTTTACTGGTTTATCGTGATTTCTCCAGCTCTTCACTTTCTCTTCCATTTTTTCTTCAAGTTTTCCAACTAAGTTTGAAAAAGGAATGGCTTCTTTATATTCTCCTATTCCTGGTAGTTCTTCTTCCTCATAGGTTGAATATTCCAGTATTGTATCTATCCTAATTTCGTTAAATAACGATGTACACGTGCCAAACTTTACAAAATCTAACGGCAAATGAATCCAAAAATGATTCATTTCATATTGCTTCAATTTCTCAATACATGCCTCTTCCATACCAAATAAAAAACTCCACGGCGCATGATGTGTAACTATCATATCGACTCCATTTCGATACGCTTCTTCAATAGTTTCTAACGTTAAATTTGTTGTGTAACCGATTTTGTGAAATTCATCTTTACTTATATAAGTAAAACCATATTCATCATCGCCATATTTATGAAGATGCTCTCCAAATAGTGATGTTATATGTTCATTAAATTGCTTTATATTCATTTTTATTTCTCCTTTCATTTACTTTTATATTTCATAAATAAGGAAATACTAAATTACAACGTTACATACATATAGGAGGACAATATGAAACCTGAATTTTTAAAAGCTGTACATGATGCAATCGGAAATGTCGAACACATTCATATAGAGGAAAGCGGTGCTGACAGCTTACTTATTCATCATGATGATGCACAGCAGTTACAACAAGTTGCTAAGGCGTTAGAAAATAATAATTTCCGCTCCGCTTTAAGAACAACTGGAAATGCTTCGTACATTGAAGTATTGAACAGATAATGAAAGTCCGGATGTATTCCGGGCTTTCTTTTTATCCCGCTATTCACCGGGCAGTAAGACCCCCACTGATTAAAGTTTCACTTTATATTGAAACTTCAAACTCTTTCACATACACCGCTGTTCCAGCAATATCTATTTGTAACTTCTCGTTTTCTATCCCTTTCGTTACATAAACAGTTACACGACCATCTTTATTTATTTCCTGTCCTTGCTCAACGATTAAACTCAATTCATGTTCAAAACCTTTCTCTAAATACTCCGCATAATACGCTCCCATTACACCTGAAGCTGTTCCTGTCACTGGATCTTCAATCGTCCCAGCGTAAGCTGATGAAAAATGACGGCCGTGCATTTGTGCTAGTTCATCATAAGTTTCTAGACAAATTGGGTGAATAGAAGCATTAGGTATTTCTTTTAATACTGATGGAAATGCAGCATTATTAGGTTTCATTCTCTCACATGCATTAAGATTTTTAATCGGTACAATTACAGTCCAATTACCAGTACTTCCATATACAATCGGTAAACTTACATCTAAATCATTTATTTCTAAACCGATACTATGAGCTAATTCTTCTGTTGAACCTGTAAATTCTTTAAACTGAGGTGCTGCCTGTCTCATTTTAATAAAGGTTTCTCCATTTTCATTTACACCTATTTGTATCGGTAAAATCCCAGCCTTCGTTTCAATCGTAAGGTTACTTTTCTCTTCTAATAAACCTTTTTCGCGCAAGGCAAATATCGACCCTACTGTCCCATGACCACATAAATCCATTTCAAAACCAGGTGTAAAATAGCGCATTCTTATATCTCCTACTTCTGAGGAAAGAACAAAAGTTGTTTCGTTATATCCAACTTTTTCAGCAATAATTTGCATTTCCTCTTCCGTTAATCCATCTGCTTCTAATACAATACCTGCTGGATTTCCCTTATTTGGTTTATTCGTAAATGCGTCGTAATGAAATACGTTTATAGTCTTCATTTTCTTTTCCCCTTATTTGTCCATTTCTTTATTTTTATAATCAATAAGAAAATCGATCTAACCAACTTTCATAATCAGCTTTTTGAAATGGGCGGATAATGAGTCTATCCGTCTCTACTTCTAATAACGATAGCTTCATTTAATTTCATCCCTCGAAATATTAATTGAATTTTCTTTATTATCTTACACAAAATACAAAATCTAGTAAATCATTATGTTTTTGATACATAAAAACCCAGTCATGCTTTATACATAACTGGGTTCTCCATCGTTTCATAATTTTCTATTTCACAAGAACTGCATCTCGTAATTCCCTCTTCAACACTTTTCCTAAAGCGTTTTTCGGTAACTCATCTATGAATACTACTTCTGGTATTTTATAGCTTGCTAATTTCTCTTTACAATACTGAAGAATACTTTCTTCTGTTAATGTTGTTTCGCCATCCTTCACAATGTAAGCTCTTGGAACCTCTCCCCAAAAGTCATCTGGAACTCCAACTACTGCAACTTCTAAAACACCATGTATTTCATGAATAACATCTTCTACTTGATCTGGATATACGTTGTCACCACCGCGTATAATAACGTCTTTATATCTTCCCATAATATGCAGGAATCCATCATCATCTATCATGCCAGCATCACCCATGTTAAACCAGTTATCTTTTACTACCTTCTTTGTCGCCTTTTCATTATTCCAATATCCTTTAAACATGTATGGACTTTTCACATGAATCTCTCCAACTTCATTTGTTGTTAGTTCATGTCCTGTTTCCGGATGAACAATTTTCACCTCTACATTTTTCAAGGTCTTTCCTACAGAAGACATCTTTTCTTTTCCCATCATTGGATGCCATGAGGTTACAACCCAACCTTCTGTACTACCATAGCCTTGCACCATATATATGCCTTTTTCCATATATTTTTGAATGAGTGTTTCTGGCACTTTTGTACCACCGCTTTGTGCTACTTTAAAGGTTGAAATGTTACGTTCTTTTTTATTTAGTTCATCAAGCATGTAACTATAAACGGCTGGGAAAGCAAGCATCGTAGTAATTTTCTCTTCTTCAATCTTATCCCAAATAAGAGCAGGATTCGAATCAGCTAAGAAGATCATCGTAACGCCATGATAAATACAATTTAAAATAGAAAGCACGCCACTCATATGAAACAATGGATGCACAGATAAAAAGCGTTCACCTGCTGGGATTTCTCTTTGTCCCGCAATTTCAGCAAAATAATGATGTAAGTTTTTATGTCCAATTACACATGCTTTTGCCTGTCCAGTCGTTCCTGATGTAAACAAGTAAATAGCATCGTCTTCTTCATGAACTTCTACGTTCGGTTCTGTCGTTGGCTGTTTTTGCAACTCTAATTCAAATGAACCAAAGTCTTCTTTTGTTGTTTGAATTACATAAGGAATTTCTTTAACAGCATCAACCTTTAATAACACTTCATTAAATTCTTCATCAATAACTAACACTTTTAATTTCGCTTCTTTTACAATCGTTTCTAATTCATAAACAGTCAGCTGATGATTTAGCGGAATAAATACCGCTCCAATTTTTAAACTTGCCATCATAACGCTTGGAAATGGGTGATTATTTTTGCATAGTATTCCTATACGATCTCCTCTTTGCACACCATTATGTAACAAATAATGTGCAAACTGATTTACTCGTTCATTATATTGCTGAAACGAATATCTTTTCTTCCCCCCTACAAGCGCTTCCAAATTTGGTGATTGCATTGCTCTCTTTTGTAATAATTGTCGCATCGTTCTCAAGTAAAACTCCCCTTTATATATGTTAGGTTTTTTATTTTACCAGATTAACTATTAATTTACTAAAGATTACACTTAGTGAATATAAGAAGAATATAAAATATCCATTTACTTTACAAGTAAATGGATATTTCCCATTATATATTAGAATACTTCTTGTTCATCACATATTGCACATACTCAGGTGCACTTTTATCAATCTCTTCATCGCTTAGTTTATATTCTGCACCATATAAATAAAAGGAAGGTATAAATTCCATACCTGTGTATAAGCATGTAGCTTGGAATGGTTTCGTCAACTCATCCATTGTAATTCCACTATTTTCATAGTCTTTTTCTAATCCACCTATAGAAATAGCTACACCAAATTCTTTCCCCTTCACTTTATCTCCTTTAGATCCGTACGCAAATCCATATGTTAATACATCATCGAACCATTTTTTTAATAATGGTGGTGAGCTGTACCAGTAAAGCGGAAATTGAAATATATATCTGTCATGTTCTACTAATAACTTTTGCTCTTCTTCAATATTAAACTCCCAATTCGGTGCCACTTTATACAATTCATGCACCGTAATTTCATCCGAATATTTCTCAAGTTCTTCAATCCATCTTTTATTAATTTTTGATTTTTCAATATCAGGATGTGCTACAATTACAAGTGTTTTCATCTTTTTTCATCCCCTTTATAAATTATTCAACCCTTTACGTATTAGTATGAATGAGTCACATATAATTGAAAAGTACGTACTTTAAAGTGCTATAGGAACCTTAAAGTACCTGTGGAGGTGTTATATGAATCAAAATGATAATTGCCCAATTGCAACAACACTCGATGTAATCGGTGGAAAATGGAAAGTTCATATTTTATGTATTTTGTCAGATGGAAAAATGCGAACAAATGAAATTAAACGAGAAATCCCAAACATTACACAAAAGGTTCTTACACAACAACTTCGGCAACTTGAAGCTGATGGGATTATCTATCGTACCGTATATCAAGAAGTTCCACCAAAGGTTGAGTACACACTAAGTGAATACGGAAAATCTTTAATGCAAATAATGGATAATCTGTTTGAATGGGGAAAAGATCATCAGATTAAAAGATTACATGACTAAAAAAGCACTATATACTTTGTTTCATCCTCTACGTTCATATTTTTTATTTCTATAAAGTTTATTTTCATCATTTTTTAGCTAACTTGTTTTCTTAGATTGATGGACGTGACCCCACATCCATCAATCTAAAAAGATACAATTAGAAAAATGAGATTTCTATAAAGTTTCGCATATAAACACTACTTCCGCCTTATTAAACGCTCGCTCTACTTTTTCTAATCTCAATTGTACGTAAGCTATAAAGAAGCACCCCTAAACCGAGAATTTTTTCATTATTAGACACATTAGAACCTAAGGTAATAGTAGGTACATTTAAACCCATAAACCTTTCACTCCATTCTATAGGCATATATCCCTGCTTACCAATTGCTAATGTACGTCCGTCTATTGTACGGAGAGTACTTTGAATAAAATCAAACTCAACTTCTACATCTGACAATTTTGTGGCTTTATCTGTCATCAAAGTACCTCGTATCATAGTAAATCCTTGTATCATTTTTTCTTTAAACATACCAATTTGGTTATAATTCGAGTCATAAATTACCCAATCATATCCGTCCACTTCAGTATGAAAATAAGCTAGAATTTCCCCGCTACTCGTTTCTAATCCGTAAACATCTTTATTATGTAAAAAAGGTATTACTGAAAAAAGAATATTTGATGAAACCATCTTTGTTCCTGCTATATACTTACCATCAGGATGATATAAACCAAATTGCTTGTTTCGTTTTGGTAATTCTAATACAACTAAAGTATCAACATCCCAAAATGTTGCATTACTTTTTATCATATTCTTTTGTATCAACTTTCCTTTTCTTAACTGCCAAAATCCAATTCCCAAAAAGATAGAAGCAGCGATAACAAAAAATATAAACTGCCCCCAATTAATATGTCCCCAATCTTCATATACAGCGCATAAAGCAAGAATAAAAATACCCGTCCCAATTAACAGTTTCATCTTTCCTTTTCGCTTATAGTAATCAAATAATTCCATTTCTATATCCCCCTTATTTCTGTTCCCCAACTATTAATATATCAAAAACATAGAATGCCCTCTATTCAAAAATATAAGTTCTTCCACTGTCCAGTTCATTGGAAACAAAGTGATAGTCGACCTTTTGAGCTCAAACCCCTGAGAAAGAATAAAAGCGAAATCAATATTTTTGTATTTTAGAGATAATACCCTTTCACCATCAAGCTAATAAAAAGATACTCCTTAAAAATAAAAAACGCTATTCTCTCTGTAAAATCATAGAAAAGAATAGCGCTTTTTATTTTGAAATAGAAATCATCATTTAAACTAAACATGCTAATATTGATTTTGTGCGATTGTCAGTTACCTCATAATAAATTTCTAATCCTTTCCGAGTACCTGTAACCATTTTAGCAGCTTTTAGTTTAGATAAATGTTGACTAATTGTACTTTGAGGCATTTGTAAATCCCCATACATTGTTGTTACATTAGTAGGACCTTTTGCAAGCATTATTTTTACTAAAGATAGACGAACTGGATGCGCCAATACCTTTAACACCTCAGCGATTTCTTGAAACATTTCTTTTTTTTCTTTCATCTTATTTCTCCCCTTTTATATACATATTTATGTTATCCATATATATAATTCGGAGGTATATGCGTTTTTGTGTCCGTCATTTTAAAAAAATATAAAAAAACTTTAATCCGAAACTAAAGGATTAGCTTAACATAATGTCTCACCATTAATGATGAATAGGAATCTCATTATAGAAGCAGCAGTTTTTATACTACAACTCTACATTCAACTAACTAAAACCAATGAAAAAAAGAGCAGATAGTCTGCTCTTTTATGATGCCTCCTTATGTTCCGTGGAATGTTTAACACTCCCCAGTCTCTTTAGTTTATTCCACCCTACCGCTACTCCTCGAAGCGATGAGAATATAGATTTAATGACAACATAAGTCATAAATTGGCGATAAATAAAACGTTGTAAAATTAACCATGCCAATGGTTTTGGATTCTCTTCCTCTAATTTAAATGCGAACAGAGAAGCGAGAAGATCCATTAAAAAGAAAACAAGATAAAATCCTAAAACTTTTAGCGGATTACTACTAAATAGTCCTATAATCATTAATATATCTGCAAAAGGAGCAATGAATTGCAGCACATATTGGAATAACCACATATTAGGCAGTGCAATAAATCCTAATGTTTTATGCTTTGGATTACATAACGCTTTTCGATGTTTCCAAAGACATTGAAGTGTACCATATGACCAACGATACCGCTGTTTAATGAGACTTTTCACATCTTCAGGTGATTCCGTAAAAGCATGCGCTTTTTCTTCATATACAATTCTATGCCCTTGACGTAAAAATGTAATAGTAAGATCCGTATCTTCTGCTAACGTATCTTCGCTTAAATATCCAGATTCAACTACATTCTTTTTGCGCCACGCCCCAATAGCTCCTGGAACTACTGTAATACAATTTAACTCATCAAAAGCTCTACGTTCTAAATTAAACCCTGTAATGTACTCAACATGTTGCCAAGTAGTTAACAAATTCCGTCTATTCCCCACTTTGACATTACCTGAAACTGCAGCTACATTCTGATTTTCAAAGTGTCTAACCATTAGAGAAATGGCGTCTTGCGCAATAATAGTATCCGCATCTAAAGTGACAATGATTTCTCCTCGCGATTGTTGAAACCCTAGGTTCATTGCCGATGATTTCCCGCCGTTTTCTTTCTGAATGAAACGAACTTTAGGGTGTTTATAAAATGTTTCTTTCATTACTTTTGACGTACCATCTGTCGATCCGTCATCCACAACAATAACTTCAAATTCTCTATAATTACTATCCAAAATTGAGTGAATTGTCTTGGCTATCACCTTTTCTTCATTATATGCTGCTATGACAACACTAACAAAAGGTTGATAGGACGAATTAATATAGCGAGATAACGTTTTTCTTTTCTGCTTCCATGCAAAATAAATTAAGAATAAAAATCGAAAAATCCCTAATCCAATAGCAATATAAAAAATAGTTGTTAATATATGCTTAAAGTATCCTGCCCCTGAAAAGACAGCTTTATTGTAAAGCAAATATTGCTTCCCCTCAGAAGAAACAGGAGGCATGATTTCATCTCGTTCTTTATTCATTAAATCTGAAATTGTTACAAAACTATATCCATGCTTTTTTAGGTCTTTAATAATAATTGGGAGCGCCTCTACTGTATGTGTACGGTTCCCTCCCGCATCATGGAGAAGAATAATATTTCCCTCTCCCTTATAAATGGGATTAAGAGCACGCTTTACTAATTCATTTGTTGATGGTATTGCCCAGTCTTCGGGATCAACTTTTTCCGCTACCATTGTATAGTTCATATTTTGTGCACGTAAAATAGGCAATATTTCATTTGATGAATCCGGGTTAGCATCCGCTTCATATGGCGGTCTAAATAAAACCGTAGAATGTCCAGTTACTTCCTGAATTAAACGTTGCGTCGTATTAAGTTCTACTTTCGTTCGTAGTAAAGACGTATCTGCTATGTTAGGATGCTTGAAAGTATGATTGCCAATTTCATGCCCTTCATCGTATATTCTTTTTACAATACTAGTATTTAGTTGCGCGTTTTCACCAAGTACAAAAAAAGCAGCTTTTATTTGATTCTCTTTTAATATATCTAATATTTCTGGCGTATATTTCGGGTCTGGTCCATCATCAAATGTTAATACTACTTGTTTCCCATTTGGTTTTCCATATCGTTGCACTTCATATGCAGATGGTAAGGATTGATATACTTCATCTGTAATATAATCATCTTTGCCTACTTTAAAATCTCTCAATCCATTTTTTCTTTCATTCTCAATCTGTAAAATTTCACCTTGTCCAGAATAATTCACTTCATCTAAACTACTGATTTTATGTAATACATTAGGATTTTTTTGTACCTCAATAGGATTTTTTAAAACTTTCCATATTGTAGGATCTTCTGCTCCTAATCTCCATAGCGCAAACCCCTTTGCATGATTGTCCATTGCGATTTTCACTTGATTATAAAGAGTAACACCGTCTAAGAACCAAGCAGTATGTTCTTTCTCTCCTGTTTTATATCTAAAATACGGATTTCCACTCACCTTATCCCATTGAATTTTTATATTTGAATCATGAGCCATTGCCATAACTTCTGAGAAAGTCATAGACTTTGCAGCTTCTTTACTATTTACTTCCCAATCATATCCATAGTTACCGAAAGCAACTATAAGTTTATTAGACGGAATATTCAGTTCTTTTAATGTATGTTGGAACCATTTATTTGAAGCAATTGGTCCTGGTTCCCCCGCTCCATAGTGCTCATCGTACATCATTACAATCATTCGATCTATTATTTTTGCTAACGCACTATAATCAAAAGCCTTATCATTAGCTGGAACATCTTGTGTAACGAGCAAATCATGTTCATGAAATTCCTTAGTAAGTTCTTTCATAAAATTTGTTAAGTTTTCTCTATCACTTTCAGGTACGGCCTCAAAGTCAATATTAATACCTGAAAACTGATTTTTTTTAACTTGGCTTACTAAATCATTAATAAACTTTGTCTTTACATCGTTTGAGGAACTCAGTAACTTATGAATTAGCCCACTATCAGGACCAGAAGCTTCCTCAGTATAGTTAGTAAGCAAAGGCATAATCTTCACTTGATTTTTTTCTGCCAACTTTACTATCTCAGGTTTTATCTCACTTCTAATCGTTAAATCTGCTTTTAAATGATACCACTCTGGTACTAACGTAGTTAATGAATCAATATTTTCTTTTAAAGAAGCGGTACTATTTTCATCCCAGTTTACATAAAAACCATACACTTCTTTAGGATGTTTACTATCCTTCGGCGGATTCACCAAATTTTTATTATCCTTCGTTTCGGTATTTGGGTTAAATGCTTCCTCCTTTAACTGCTGATCACTAAGTTTTTGATTAATTGGTACAAGTTTAGTATCTTGTTGTACAGCGGTATTCATATTTGGAATTTCTGGTGTTGAAAAAATACTTTGAAAGAAAAAATAAAATACAACACTTACACTAACTATTGAGATACATAGAAACCAAATAAAGGCTATGTTTCTCCTTCCTTTCGGATCATAAAAAACAGGTTTTTCTTTATCTTTCTCTTGTTGAATGTTTTTCTCCATTATATTTTTCACATACTCCTTCTTAATAGAACTATAGAATATTAAAGTGCAACTTTAATCAGTGGGGGTTTTGTTCCCCCCCCACTAATCATCAGCCCTCACCAATCGGGCTGCCCAGCAAATAGCGGAATAAATCCTTTTAGCTTTGAAGTGAATCTCTCACTTCCATATTCTATTGATTCTTCTTTTCATTCCCTTGCTGGTGGCCTCTATTTTCTTGTTGAGACCCCCTACCATTGTTCCCTTGCTCGTTTCCGTCATTTTCTTTCTGGGATCCTCTTCCATTGTTCCCTTGCCCATTTCCATTATTCCCTTGTTGAGATCCTCTTCCATTGTTCCCTTGCTGATTCCCATTATTTCCTTGTTGAGGATTTCTTCCATTGTTCCCTTGCCCATTTCCATTATTCCCTTGTTGAGACCCTCTTCCATTGTTCTCTTGCTCATTTCCATTATTTCCTTGTTGAGATCCTCTTCCATTGTTCCCTTGCTCGTTTCCGTTATTTCCCTGTTGAGATCCTCTTCCGTTGTTCCCTTGCCCATTTCCATTATTTCCTTGTTGAGATCCTCTTCCGTTGTTCCCTTGCCCATTTCCATTATTCCCTTGTTGAGATCCTCTTCCGTTGTTCCCTTGCTGATTCCCATTATTTCCTTGTTGAGCTTCTCTACTGTTATTCTCCTGTTGATTCCCTCTATTTTCTTGCTGAGATCCTCTTCCATTGTTTTCTTTTATTTGCTTCGATGGCTGTTCCTCTGTTTTCTTTTGTTCTTTCTGCTCTTGCTTTTCATATTTTTTTTCTTTTACAGGAGACAAATCGAGTGTTGCATCAGGAGATGACTCCGGGTGTGATTGCACCTCTTCTTCGTTTTCCACCGGATTAGACGGGGTGACAGGAGGCGTAAGTGATTTGTTCTTCTCATTCTCTTGCTTTATATAAACACCTGTGCCAATTCCAGCTTTTCTAGCATTCTCTCGTATTTGCATTGTGCTACTTTGATATTCAACTGTAATATGTTTTAGCTCATATTCTTTCTTTAATTCTTTCATTGCCTTTTCCAAAAGTGGTTCTAGTGCCTTGTCCTTTGCAACAGCTGTTAGCATAACTTGCTTATCATTCGTTAAATACTTATCCTCTTGACTTTGCTTTATAATAGTGCGTATTACTTCTTGTAATTGTTTATTTTCCCATTGCTTCAATTCTTTTAAAATACGCCTTCCATCATCATTACAAGCCTGCAAATCTATAACACGAAAATCCTTTGTTACGCTCACCTCTAAACTTGGATTTATATCAACTGAGACGTAAGCAAATACTTTTTCTTCTGGTTGGTTGTAGAAAAACAGCACTGCAAATAGAAAACAAGCAACAAGTATTGATGCAGGCTTTAAAAAGGAAGGAATCGAAAAATGCGATGCTTTTTGTTCTTGCTCATCAAACGAGATTTCCTCCCCGATTATGCAAGAATCCCCTTTTCTTTTACACGTAATAAACTCTCCATTTGGTGTTAAAACAACTACGCTATGCTTTTTTATATCCATCACAATTCCTTTATTCATCATGCTTTTCCCCTCTTATGTAATCCAGAATATATGTATAGTTGTTTGCAAAAATAATACACATTGCAATAATGTATTTTCTATGTCGTTCCAACGTTTTACGACTTACCCTAACACGCGGTTCAATCTGTTTAAGCGGTAACTTTTTCTTTCGGAACAGCTCTTCCATCATTTCCTCTTCTTTTATAATTATTTTCACAATTTCTATTAAGTGCTCACGTGTATCACGATGCTTAGGAGATTCTTTAGCAAGCTCTGAGAATGTGATTTTAAACTCAGCTAGCACACTTTGAAAATGAAGAATTTCCTCCTTACGGTTACTATTTTCCATCTCTTTCATATACTCCGTAAGCGACACTTGCATTTCTAACATTTCCTCTTGCTCATCTTCTTTTAAAAAGACAAAGTTATGTTTAGACTCCTTACGTATATAGTCAATTACATCTCTTTTTATAAGAAGATCAGCAAACGCTAAAAAGGATTTTCCTTTTGTATAGGAATACTGTTCAATTGCTTCGTTAAAAGCAAACAATCCAATGCTATATTCATCATCCTGTTCTGTAATATATCGACGGCAGACAGATGAGATTGATTTTCTAATAAAAGGCTGATACTGTACGATAAACGCTTCTTTGTCTTCTTCATTGTTTTGTATGTTACATACGATATCTTCTATTTTCGGTTTTCTTAAGATCTTCATTACTAAACTCAACACTTGTAATCTCCCAGCCTCCTTCAAATAGCAAAATGGCCACTACACAAGTGACCATTTAACCAGATTTTCTTGGTACTTTTCTTCGGTCTTGTTTTCTTGCTGTTAGTTATATTTTTCGAGTCTAACTTTTCCCAACGTTTTCTTAATAATTTTCCTTTTCTCTCGGCACTAAAGTTAAGTTTGTATTTTTATCTACTTTCTTATTTTCTACCGTTCGTTTTGCTTATTCTCTTTCTATTTTATCTGCAATCCTTGAATAACTCTTCTCTATATAATTGGTAATTTCATCCTTCCATTTTGGATGCCACTTAATCTAGTAATTTTATTAATACTTCTATATTCTTTCATAGTCATTTTTCTTCTATTTATTTTTTTCACTATAGATATTCGGAGGAGTACAAAGTTTTATGGGGGTCAAAAAATATTTTCATAAAAAAATACATATTTATTTCAAAAATAAAAACCATCAATTTGAAAAAGGGTAATCAAATTGATGGTTTTCTTATAATATCTATTAAATTAAGTTGGATTCTCATTATATCTAAAAAAGCACTAACTATTTTCTACCGGTTTTCTCCATTTTTATCTTTCTTGGTTATCATAATATGTCTTATCTGCGTATTTTCTATCATTTCCTTTTAGATAAGCTAAAATTACTTTTGGATTTTTAAGTAAAGTCCAGTCTCCATATGTATCAAATCTTCTGCATGAAGTTATCATTCCATTTTTAATAGTACCGAATTTCTTATTATTTTTCTTTCCCCATTCTTTTAACCGCTTAGCGAAATCTGCATCTTCTGCCATAAGCATGTTTTCATTAAATCCGTTGATTGCCATAAAGTCTTTTCTATAGCACCAAAAAATCCCTACAGATATAGCTCCGTACTTAAAAAGTAAGGGGGTGATTATTAACATTGCGGAGAGAAATATTCCTAAAGATATTCTTTCAAACTTTCCATTTACTCCACCACCAATGTATTTACCTGAAGCTAAATATTTATCTACATTAGACAACATAGACTCTGTCATTATGGTATCAGCGTCTATAGTGACGATTATTTCTCCATTAGCTATTTTAGCCCCTGCATTTCGAATTTTAGATAAGTTTTTATCGTTATTTTTCAATGTAACACAATTATAAGATTTTGCTATTTCCTCTGTTTTATCTGTGCAACGATTTAAAACAACTATAACTTCCGTTTGCTCTTTATATGCCTCTGATGCCTTTGCAATTGAATCTAAACATTTTCTAATGTACTTTTCTTCATTGTGTGCAGGAATTATAATAGAAAACTTCACATCTTTTTTCAAATTGACTCCTGAAGATTCGTTTGTCTCAGTCATAATATGCCCCCCTTATTTTATAAGGTAAATATCTGTTATACATAACTTATATTAATATTTATTAGGTTATATTATAGAAACTGAAGGTAAAGAGGCTCTTACTGTCGACGTTCAAAAGCAAGACGTACAGCAAGCCCCGTTAAAACACTTGCCATAAGCCAACGCTGCCGTTGAGCGTGTGCATTTCGCAATTTTACTTGCTGTACATACAATTACAAGGTTAACTATAAAGCTAACAATGATTTGCGTAAGGCCCAAAACTGCACCTTGAAAAAGTAATGACCCCTTCTCTGGATCTTCAAATTGAGGTAGAAGTGATACATACAAAATAGCAATCTTTGGAGTCAAAAGTAACCTATCCGTAGAGCTACTAAAACTACTACAAATAAAGCAAAGCAACATGTAATATTTCGAATCCACTTTTGTATATCACCAAAATACCTTTCTATAAATATAGCGTTGATAGTAAGCATAAGAAATAAAACAAAGAAAGGCAGCGAGGTATAGATCCATTTTTATCTTCATGACTGGAACTGTACTCCTTACCAAACTTCTAAATGAAATGTATAGCTCAGTAGTTACCTTATTTTTCAAAAAGACATTCTGATTATTTCTTTTTCACTTCTTCTACAAATTCCCATGTTTCTCCGTTATCTTTTGATTGATAAAGTGCACTACTATCGCCATTGTAGTCTCCATCTGCCCCTTGTCCAACTAACATATTAAAAACCCCATCTTTCTCATATGGCATACTAGGAGAATCAAAAGGACTTATTGTGGACTGTGTATGATCTAATTTCACTTCATGCGGCGGATATTCTACCTTTTTGAAAGATACTCCCCCATCATCTGTGCGATATAACTCTCCTTCATTACCAGAAGGCCTAATTGCTCCTAAAAACCCAAGTTTATCATTTATAAAAATGATTCCTGATACACTACCAATCCCCCCATTAAATGGGTCTGGATTGATAACCTCCCATGTTTTCCCTTCATCACTAGTCTTGCTTAATGAATAAAAGGCGCTCCCTAATGCTTTATCTGTCATATTTAGTTTATAACCAACTTCTTTCGATAGGAAAAACTGTTCTTTTTCATTCTTTAAATCTTGTTGTTCCTTCTCTTTAAGCATATCTTCTTTTGGAGGCGTCTTTGATTTACTCCAACTTGCGTCACTTATTAAATTATATCTAGCAGGGACTAGCTCTTTCTCTTTTCCAGGGACAAATATAGATACAGTATATCCAATGATATCAGAAGCTGCTTCTTTAACACTCTGCCTCTTACCATCCTCAGTAATATTAATAATTCCCTCTGTATTGGATCCCCAATTTCTTTTTCCATAATAAATCAACCCATACTTACTTTCATTCCATTTTTTGACCGTTTGCTTAACTGGGATCGCCTTAACCGTTTTAATTAAAGGTTCTACTAATTTATCATCATTATAATCAGGCTTTGCATATCCATCTCGTATTATAGTAATATCTTCTGATTTCTTCTTATTATAAGAGATTAAATAAGTTTCTTCTTTCCCATCAACATTTTTCCCATAAACAAATGTATCAAACGCTGTGATTGTTCCATCTGAATGAAATGTAAGATCAAAATCAGTTGCCATATACAATTTCTTTGGCAAAGGATATTTTTTATTTATATCTTCAAAAATACCTTCTACTCCAGATTTATATATATTATT
Organism: Bacillus sp. EKM501B; assembly: GCF_011800505.1. Lineage (NCBI taxonomy): Bacteria > Bacillati > Bacillota > Bacilli > Caryophanales > Bacillaceae > Bacillus > Bacillus sp. EKM501B. The sequence goes on from NZ_JAALFZ010000005.1 coordinate 242,307, forward strand.
ATGTTTAAGTTTAACTGACCTTTCATGTTTTAACTTTTCTATAAACCATGCCAATTTGCCATTGTAATTTATTGCACTTTTATAAATCTGCATCCCATAAAATGATGTAATTGCAACAATAATGATAATAGAAATGGATCTCCATGCTATTGAATTTGTTAATTTTTTAGATTCATATTCTCTATTTTTTATCACCCGCATTGTAGTAAATGTAGTTATGGATATAAAAAGTACTATACATAATAACAAAATGTAAATATTATAATTCATTCTTCCGTACTTACAGTATAAGGCCAACTCATAGCAAAAGATCCCGTATACAATTATTAGTATTGGATTTGTTACTAATGACAGAAGTATCCTTTTTGTATTTTCTCTAAATATAGAAACCACTCCTAATTATATGAATTACTGATATTAAGTATACTTTATGAATATTCACCATTCTTATCATCGGATTTATACACATTCAAATAATATTTTCCTTGTTTCGCTACGAGTTTTCCCTTTATAGTATTTCCTTCATCTTTACCACAAGCTACGTAATTTTACATGTCTAATTCATGATAAAGTACCCATGTCATCCCAATATTTTGTTCATTTATCACAGAAATAACTACTTCTTTCAGAACTATAACATCAAACGTTTAAACATCTGTCTGATCAGGAGTAATCAGATTCCCTTTTACAAGCGTATTGGAAGTCCTTCTCCTCTTCGAGGGATCCACCTGTTTGCAGTTCTTGTTTTACAGTAACTTTTGTTTGTTCTTTACTTTCTTTTCCTCTACTATCTTCCACTGTTAGTTCCACATTATATGTTCCTTTTTCTCCATATACGTGGGTAGGATTCGCTTCTGTACTTGTTGTACCATCACTATAAAATTTAATTTCTTCATTAAAAAGCATTTTTAATTTTTTTATATACTCTTACTGTCGACGTTCAAAAGCTAAACGTACTGCAAGACCTGTCAATACGCTCGCCATAAGCCAACGCTGCACTCGCAGCCACGTTGGACGTGTGCCAAACCATTTCGCAATTTTACTTGCTGTACATACAATTAGAAGGTTAACTATAAAGCTAACAGTGATTTGCGTAAGGCCCAAAACTGCACCTTGAAAAAGCAACGATCCCTTCTTTGGATCTTCAAATTGAGGTAAAAGTGATACATACAAAATAGCAATCTTTAGATTCAGAAGATTAGTCATGAGTCCCATTAAAAATAATTTCCGTGGTGGTTCATTAGAAATCGTACGAGGTTCCATAATAGATATAGCACCCGGTTTAATCGAATTCCAAGCTAGCCAGAGTAAGTAAGCAGCACCTGCCCACTTTACTGCTTCATATACAGCGGGAACCGCAAGGAATAGAACTGTAAGTCCAAACATAGTTGCGATTATATAGATTACAAATCCGAGCATGATGCTCAATAAAGAAATAAATCCCGCCATACGTCCCTGCGTAATGGAACGGGAAATGAGATAAATTATATTAGGCCCAGGTGAACAAACCATGCTAAGCGAAACAATTGCAAAAGCTATCAAGGTACTCAAGCTGACCATAAACCTTCCCCCTTTATGTTACATAAAATTTCCTATTATACATTTTATCATGATTGGGGAGAGAAAAAATTAATATAAACCGATGCAGCTAAGTAATATTATCGGATCGAATATAGTGTAATCACATATTTCTCATTCTCTTAAGTAAGGACTAAAAATAACCTATCCATAGAGCTACTAAAACCACTACGAATAAAGCAAAGCAACATGTAATATTTCGAATCCACTTTTGTATATCACCAAAATACCTTTCTATAAATATAGCGTTGATAGTAAGCATAAGAAATAAAACAATGTAAGTAAAAGCACCCAATTTATCGTTAAACTTCTCATTTGTAAATGTACTTACATGAAGGAATAGAAAAACAAACGTTACTATGAATAGCTCAAATAGCCTTTTTTTATTCACCCCACCACCACCTTACATTAATTCCCTTTCATTCCATTTTATCAGAACATACTGTGTAGCAGCACATGAATATTATATTCATGTTAAAAAGGCCAACAATCCAAGATTGTTAGCCTCTACTTCCCATATTCGTATCTTTTATCACTTTACTTCCTTACAACTGGAATCCACATTTCACCAAACACTAAGCCGTTTCTTTTCCCCATCTCAACCGTCGTATTTGGTCCACCAACATAAGCAAACTCATTTGCATCTGGTAAAGCTTGACCGAAGGCGATGCCAGTCAACTTATTACTTAACTCTTCAGCTGTTTTGTCTTCCCCTTTTACTACTAAGTATTCTCCCCTCGGAAACTGAATCACTCTAGATTCTTCTTCTATTTGTGCTTCTGTCATGACACCCGCATAATACATCATTTTGTTATTCACCGCTTCGCTCACAGAAAAAATGTATTCATTTGTCGCTAAAGCTTTTAAAGTGTCCAGCCTTCCATCTTCTTTAACAGCCGACCAAAAGTCTTCCTTTTCTTTATTTATTCCAGCAAAGTCTGTGTACTCACTCTTAATTTCAGTTCCAATACCTAACACAATAAAGCTATCTTTTTCTTCTATAGTATAATTTTTCATATACAAAACCTGCCTCTTTTTTTATTAATCAAACGATTTATCTTTTCATCTGATACGTTTATAATATCTTTAAACCATGTCAAAAAATGATACTGTTTAGGAGACCAAAATGAAAAAAGTTGAACGGATCAATACAATTATGCGATATATTAACAACCGCTCTCACTTTACAATTTCTGAAATCATACGAGAATTTAACATATCACGATCGACAGCTATTAGAGACATTAGAGAAATTGAAGCTATGGGAATGCCACTTGTCGCTGAAGTTGGGAGAACGGGTGGATATTTTGTTATGCATAATTCTATCCTGCCCGTTGTTCGCTTTACTGATAATGAAGTGAAAGCTCTTTTTATTGCCTTTATGGCTACGAGGAATCAACAACTTCCCTACCTAAAGAGTCGTCAATCTTTAGCCGAAAAACTACTAGGACTCATCTCAGAAACCCAGCAGGATGACCTTGTTCTTTTAAATCAACTCTTGCTGTTCCAAGGAACTAATCCTCATAATCCCGATCTACTTGAGCTTTCTGATCTCCCCCATCCTATGTTAGAAAAACTCATTCAAATCCTTCTTTTGGATAACCATTTATTGATTACCATTAAAAAAGATGAAGAAATTAAGTCTTATCCAATTTATCTATTACACCTTTATCAAGAAAAAAGCCATTGGATTATTGAAGGATTTGACTTAAAAGAAGAAAAGAAGTTAATGTTTCCTGTCGATGATCTCATCAATATCGAACCATACACGACGAATAAAAGGCTCAATAAGAAAAAGATTTTAGAAAAACTAAGTAAGATGGCTGAAGCAATTAACCTTGTACTTGAACTTGGTCCGACAGCAATTGCCCAGTTCAAAAAATACCATCCTTTAAAAATTTCAATATCTTATACTAATCCTTACCAATCCACAGCCATTTTAAAAACTTTTATCAATGTTAACAATCCCGATGAAGTGACGGAAATAATAAATTGGCTGCTTTTTCTAGGGAAGGATATTACAATTAGGGAAATGCCTGAAGAAATATTAAAAGATTTACAAGAGCGATTATGTTTATATTCCCCATAAGCAGTGATCAGTTAAACCTCAAAATATTGAGTTTAAGCGCTCACTACTGAACGAGGCTTCTATGAATAATACAACAAAAAAGGTATGAACTAACTTTTAGTTCATACCTTTTATATTAGAGTTTTCTATAAACACATTAAATTGCTTGTTTAAGATTTGAATGTGGATTTGGTCCATACTTATTCTCACCTTCATCACTTTCAATGATACAAAACACAAGTAGAACCGCTCCTCCAAATGGCACCAAATTTAATAGCTGCCACCATCCTGTTTTTCCACTATCATGTAATCGACGAGCTTCCACTGCCAGAGTAGGAACGATAAAAATTGTTATATATAGCACGGTAATATTGGCTCTTAAGTAAAAGGCAGACGAAGAATAAGAGGCCAAATATATTAATGACCAAAACGTAACCTTATTAAATAAAGTAAAAATCCAGTACTCTTTTCTCGTAGCTCTCCCACTAAATTTCGCATAGTTTTTGAGAGTATATAAATACCATTTCATTTGAACCTCTCCCTTTTTCATCCCCTAAACGATTAATTTATACATTATATACCTTATAAGTATAAATATAACACATCACTACGATAACCTCTATATTTACACGGAATATTCTGTTTATTAACAAGTCATTTTAGTTAAGTGTTAACATACCATACAGGCATGTGTATTCAATTTATTATTCTCCTATTTACTTTAAAACTACTACAATTAAGCGAAGTATGAATGAATTATTAAAGCACGGAAAATCTTCCCGTGCTTTTTCAAAAAAATATATTATTCCGGATGATTTCATTCACTTACCCTAGCTGACGTTTAAATGCTTTACTAGCAAAGAAGTAAGCAATAACCATAATTCCGACGCACCAAGCGAGCGCAATCCAAATATCGTTTCCAACAGTTCCTTCATATAAAAGAGCACGAATCGCATTCACGATTGAAGTTACAGGCTGATTCTCTGCAAACGCACGAACAATTTTTGGCATCGTTTCGGTAGGCACAAAGGCCGAACTAATAAATGGAAGAAAAACTAGCGGGTACGAGTAAGCAGTCGCCCCTTCCATAGACCTCGCTTTCAATCCTGGAATGATAGCTAGCCATGTTAGCGCCAGCGTAAACATCCCAAGTATCCCAGCTACCGCGAGCCAATCTAGAATATTAGCACTGGAACGGAAACCCATTAAGAGTGCAACAAGAATAACCACCACGATAGTAAGTACATTAGCAACAAGAGAGGTTAGAACGTGAGCCCACAATATCGATGAGCGCTTAATAGGCATCGTAATGAAACGTGCCATCAGCCCACTCTTTACATCCGTAAAGAGTCGCACGGAAGTGTAAGCTACACCGGATGCGATAGCCATTAGCAAAATTCCCGGCAATAAATAATTGACGTAGTTATCTGTTCCTGTCTGTATAGCCCCACCAAATACGTATACAAACAATAGCATCATCATAATCGGTGTAATCGCTACCGTAATAATTGTATCTGGACTACGCATAATATTGCGCATTAAGCGCCCAAGTAATACCCCTGTTTTGCTTTTCATTTACATCTCCTCCTTTTTGCCAATGATCGCAAGGAATATTTCTTCCAATGTAGGCTGCTTCTCGATATACTCCACTTTTGCCGGTGGGAACATCTCTTTCAGTTCAGTAAGAGTACCTGTCGTAATAATTTTTCCGCCATGCAAAATTGCGATACGATCAGCCAGTTGTTCTGCTTCCTCCAAGTACTGAGTCGTAAGCAAAATAGTTGTACCACTATCAGCAAGTTCCTTGACTGTATCCCACACTTCGATTCGCGCTTCAGGATCAAGTCCAGTCGTTGGTTCGTCAAGAAAAATAACTGCTGGCGCCCCAATCAAACTCATCGCGATATCAAGCCGGCGCTTCATCCCGCCTGAATACTGATCTGCCCTTTGGTTTGCCGCATCAGTCAGGCTAAATCTTGCAAGTAGATTGTCAGCAACTTGAGCGGGATTGGAAACACCACGTAATTTGGCGATCATTATCAAGTTTTCCCTCCCTGTCAGCATACCGTCTAAAGCTGCGAACTGCCCTGTCAAACTGATACTTTGACGAACATGGTCTGGTTGACGCTGTACATCAAATCCGCAAATACTTACTTCACCGCTATCTTGCTTCATTAGCGTCGAAAGGATGTTAACCGTTGTCGTCTTTCCCGCTCCATTTGAGCCTAGCAGCGCGAAAATTTCTCCACGCTGCACCTCAAAATCTACCCCTTTTAAAACTTCCTTGTCTTTAAAGGATTTTTTCAAGCCTTTTATAGAAATCGCTGCATTACTCATACTTTTTTCCTCCCTATAAAAATGTTTTGCGGAGATAATTTATTTACCTCTATCTATTTAGTACCACTGATATTCTGTATCACTTAGTACCAAGCTAAAAATATAACTGAATAGCTATGGTGGCAATTCATATGTGTAACCAGCTAATCAGTCGGTATTACTTATTCCATTTATTTTTTTCTCAATTTCTTCATAATACTTTCATTCAAATCTTCACGATACTTGGAGACGTAAGTTTTAGCATTTGCCACTAGTTCGTCAGCAAAGGAAGCCACGTCATCCCCAGTAATGTCAAGCACTTGTCTTCCTTCTGCTGCACCAGCTTCAAACAAATCGATTAATTCATACTGTATGTGTAACATATCCATCCCGTTACCCGCTGAGAAATTCCACATGTAGTTTTGAATTTTCTTAAATACAAATTGGTAGTCCTCTGGCAGAGCCTCAACTCGTGCCATCATCATTTTGTACTCTTTTTTATCACCAATTAACTTTTTAAACATTTCTAACATCTTATTTTCCTCCTTTTTTATAAAACCGAACAAGAAATTCCCAAAGTATCGGCCGGAACATTTTATCTTATGAACCTATTTTGACTTCAAGACGTTAATTTTTGACGATACAAAATCCCATTTTTTCCAAAACAATTCAAGCTCTTGGCGGCCCTCTTCATTTAATGAATAAAACTTACGAGGCGGTCCCATATCTGATGGTTTCTTTTCAATATTCACAAGCTTTTTCTTCTCTAATCGTACAAGGATGGTATACACCGTACCTTCCACAACTTCGGTAAACCCAAGATCATTCAGATGGCGGGTAATCTCATAGCCATACGTTTCACGGCGACTGATAATTTCCAGTACACACCCTTCCAGTGAACCTTTTAGCATTTCAGTTAAATTTTCCATGTCCTGATCCTCCTTTACCCCCTATTCTGTCTGACTTATATTCAGTATCACAGAGTACTAAGGCGAATTTTTTACTGAATAGCTTTTGAGTAAAGCCACACTATTCAGTATTACTTATTACAACTACATTGTATGACTAAGTAGTTGTGAATGTCAACTTTATTTTCAAAAAAATTAAAAATCCGCTTTACCCTAACCGGATACAGCCTCCTTTTTTGTTGTAAGGGCCATCAAACTAGTAAAACAGAGCTGATTCAAAGTGTAATTTAAATCAGCTCTGCTTTATTGTTTTCATACCGTTATATCTTGTTTTTTCACGATACAAATTGTTTCTCCCTACCATTCCCATTGCATATAAAGCATAAAGGCAAGTGCGGTCAGAGAAAATTTCCAGAGATTATCCGTACATGATACGAGCCCCAAAAATACAATTCTATTAGAAATCTGTTCTCTATATTCTCTTTTATTTTATTTCTGATAGTTGATTAGCAACACTATCTAAAAATTTTTCTACCTTTTCTTTTGATGTATCCGGCGCATGATAACCGATCGTAAATGTAAGCCTTCCATTATAAGAGCTTGCTCCCATTGAAAAGAATGGTGCATACATAATAGGTGATGTCATATACCCGTCCTCAGCTTGAATTTCACCAAACTGAATAGGTTCCTCAGCGATTACTCCCAAATTTGTCAGTAATGGCAACGCCATCCCCATCTGTACAGCCTGTTCATATTGCTGATTATACATTTCCTTCACTGT
>NZ_JAALFZ010000050.1:0-2132 GCF_011800505.1 Bacillus sp. EKM501B
ATGAGCGAGCGTACTTATCGACGTGTTAAGGCTAGAGTATTTTATAAACTTGCTTTTGCTCTTAGATTAGAAGTTTACGAGACAGAAGAAACTGGAGGTAATGAATAATGAATTTTGTTCAGCCAATACGTGATCCAGAGCAAATACAGCAGCTTAAAGAGTATTTTAAAGAAAAGTGCTTACGTAATTACATTCTCTTCATTATGGGAATCAATACAGGCCTGAGAATCTCGGACATTTTGAAATTGAAGGTAGGAGATGTCAAAGGTAGTCATATATCTATGCGGGAAAAGAAAACAGGGAAACAGAAACGAATACAAATTACTGCAGCACTGAAAAGAGAACTTAAATGGTTTATTGAAGAAAGAGAAGATAATGAGTATTTATTGCAAAGCAGACAAGGGAAGAATCGTCCAATTGGTCGTAGCATGGCATATAAGATATTAAGCGGAGCAGCGGCAGAGTTTGGATTAGATGAAATCGGAACGCATACCCTAAGAAAGACGTACGGGTACCATATGTACATGCAAACAAAAAACATAGCATTACTCATGGAGATATTCAATCACTCGTCAGAGAAGGTCACGTTACGTTATATAGGTGTAAACCAAGATGCAATGGATAAAGCAATGACTAGATTTAAAATCTAATCATTGTTTATTTTTTTAAAAATCTAGGGGTATCGTAGTATTTTTGAAAAAACACGTTAAAAGTATGCAAGGTTTTATACAGTTTTTTGGCTAATCCAGTAACAAACAATAACCCTAAAATCGCGCTAGGATAGGAATGTATAAAAAATGCATAGATCCATAGAACAAAATAGAAGGTTCCTTTCTGTCGATAATGAGACGTTATGTTAACCAAGCATGTATACGATATTCATAAGGTAACTACTTCCAATTGATTATATAATTAAAGTATAAAATTAGATAAAAAAGGAGTAGGGATATGATAATTGGAGAACTAAAAGAAATTGTAAGACATCCAATAAAATCATTTCGCGGAGAAAATGTTCAACAAACTTACATTGCATCCTATGGTTTATATGGAGATAGAAGCCATGCTTTTTTAGATGAAACAAGACCAGGAAAGTATTTAACCGCAACACAACTTCCTGAAATGATTGGTTATACGGCGAGTTTTATAGGAGAAGAATCTTTGGATACATATCCACCAATCAAAATCGTTTCTCCTGAAGGAAAAATATACAAGTGGGGAGATCAAGAGTTACTTACAGAATTAGAACAAAAATCAGATCGTAAAATTAAAGATATACAATACTCACCCCAGCAAGTACCTCTAGGTGCAATTGAAGAAGAACATATATTAATTGTGACTGATACGTCATTACAAGAAATGAGCACTATGTGGGGACAAGATGTGAACCATAGAAGATTTCGTCCAAACTTGATATTCTCATTATATGAAAATATTCCTTTTGCAGAAGATACATGGTTTGGAAAATGTATACGTATAGGAGAAGTAGAACTAAAAATAGTAAGACACTGTGAACGCTGCATGATTATTACTATTGATCCTAACACATTAACATTGGAAAAAACTCTCTTAAAAACTGTTGTACAAAAAAGAAATAATCATTTTGGAGTCTATGCATCAGTTATAAAACCAGGAAAAGTGAATGTTGGAGATTCTATCGTATTAGAATAACTTCCGATAACGATGCTTAAAATTTTCGTTTGGGGGGAATTAAAAATCTTAGCTTGATGGGCATGTGGCGAGACCCCTAATTGCAAGATAACTAAAAGAAAAAGCCCATAATGCTAAAACTATGATTTTTAACATCTTCTTTTTTATTAAAAGTTAAGCACCCAAAATCCCCTTGAAAAAGTTGTATTCGGAATATTGTAACAAAATAAAAAAAGACCCTACAAGAGGGTCTTTCATCAGCTAATATTAAGCTTTTTGAACATTAGTAGCTTGTAGGCCACGTTGTCCTTTTTCTACTTCAAACGTTACACTTTGTCCTTCGTCTAAAGATTTGAAACCGTCGATTTGGATAGCTGAGAAATGTACGAATACGTCTTCTCCACCTTCACGCTCGATGAATCCAAAACCTTTGTCTGCATTAAACCATTTTACTTTACCTTGTTCCATAATTGTTGCCTCCTAGT
>NZ_JAALFZ010000051.1:0-2104 GCF_011800505.1 Bacillus sp. EKM501B
TACCAAAACAAGAAGCCCTAGAGCCCTAACTCTAAGGCTTCTTGTTTTCAAATAAGGATTTTGTATTAAATCTGCACAAAGATTAAGAAGCATACATACCATATCTTGTGCACCTTTTTTATATAAATCTTGTTCATTGGGCGCCTTTAAAAGCGCTCTTTTTTGTTGAAAAACTACACAAAGAACAAAAAACGCATACAATGTCACGTATTCTTTTTCATTGTAAGTTTGGGTGGAAGAGCGTCTTCCAGGACGCTCTTTATATTTGTTTATAAACAAATAATTTACTTAAAAATACTCACAGTTTGTATAAACCAAACATATATTTACATAGACAAGACATAGCTTTTTATTAAACATGCACAATTTTTGTGCATGTTTTTTATTTAACAAAAATTACATATTTTTTCAGTTCAGATTATGTTAAGATTTACTTCTTAGTCGAATTATGGTTTCGTATCTAATTCAGCAATATGTGAACTGTTTATCTAAAGAAAAGACACCCAAAAGGTGTCTTTTCTTCTTTTAATCTAAAAAACATTTCTCCTATTTAGTAAGATCCAATTAGCCCTCTAACCTAAGCCTCATAATTAAAGGCAATTTAATCATGGTACTCAAGAGTTTTCATCCATTTCAATATACCTATAGCTTAATTTAAAATCACATTTCCAGCACTATATTTGCTTTCCTACAGATTTTCTGTCTTGTTCTTAATTCTGTCAAAATCCTCATGTAGCTATACAAAGAATATATGCTACTATGATATTAAGAAACTATGCGTTCCCTTAACCCTGTATCCGGCCCTGTATTTATTACAGGGTCTTTGTTTATTTTATTTACTTTTATTGGCTTATAAAGGTTAATACACAACCAATTTCAATTAAAACCGTTTAAATGTTAGTTATAATTTGAAAAAATATATCTATTAACTTTTTTAACAAATGTAATCTAATATTAAATTTCCAAATTTATACTGTACTATACACCAGTTAACACTATATAAATAGTATTAACTATCTTAATTGAATATTAGTAATAGTAAGTATAAACATTATCAATTTACTACATCTTACATTTATGTAAAAATAAATACATGTTAAGCTTTTTCAAAATCTTTCCCCTAATAAAGATTTGAAGTAGCATTTCATGATTCTCCTTACTGTTAATATGCCTTGAAAAAGAACCCTATAGGGTTCTTTTTCTTCTCATTATAACCTCAGTAAGTTCATGCAAAAAGGACTGCTAATTATTTGCAGCCCTTTTACACGTTAATATACACTTGTATTACATGCTTAAAACTTTATTGTATTAGGTATTTATACCAACTAAACATGCCATTATCATTTAGATATATAACACTTCAAAGTTTAGAAGTATACAATAACAAATCTTTCCCAACTTCCAGCTACATAACTAGTAGCTGTTAATTCTCTACCACCATTTGCTGATATATATCTACCATTACTTAGTGCTTGTAATACATATATCCTATTGTCTCCACCATTATATAAGATAAACTTTTCCCATGCACCAATTGATGTACGATCTGCTACTACTCTACCATTTGGCTCAAACAAAACATACTTCCCATTACTTTTAGTTTTTAAAGCGTACGTATATAATTCCCCAGTCGGAATTAATTCGAATTTCTCCCATTCATTAACTGCATTACGATTTGCTATTATATTTCCCGAAGGCTCAGCCGAAACATATTGTAAATTTGCTGCCTGTATAGCAACTGTCCAACTTCCATTTTACTTTAAAGGTTTAAACAATTGTGACCACATTTGTTTAAACCTCCACAATTTTTTCTAAGCTATTCTCTAAAAATCTTATTTTTCGTTGTAAATAAACCTGATTGGTACCCTTTATGCAAAAGAAAAGATGGAACCTTTAATTCAACTCCACCTTTTTTCGAAATAAAAAGCATCTAATTCTATTTGAATTAGATGCTTATATTTAGTCCTTAAACCTAATATTCTAAACTATTTACGCGTTTGTAAATCTTTTTTTATTACATCCCAGAGTGAATTATCTTGACGCATCGGTTTACCCTCTTCATCCCATTTTATTTTTTCTGTTCCCAATTCATAATTCATCCCTG
>NZ_JAALFZ010000053.1:0-887 GCF_011800505.1 Bacillus sp. EKM501B
CTTGAAGATAGCTTCCAGGCAACAATTTCATTGTTGTATAAATCTAACACAGCTGACAAATAGGCAAATTGTTCTCCGATTCGTACATAAGTAATATCTGTTACGAATTTTTGATTTTGCTTTTCAGCTTGAAACTCTCGATTCAAATGATTTTTAAATACCACAGATGTTTTTCTTCCATAAAACGGACGTTTTTTTCGAATGATAGATTGAATACCCAGCTCTCTCATAAGACGACGAACACGTTTATGATTCATTACCATTCCTTCTCGAGCCAAAGCACGAGTCATACGTTTATACCCATAGTAAGGGTGCTGACGATGAATAGATGAAATATGTTCTTTATGCCACATATCCCTTTTCTGACGTAAACGCTGCACGTTATGATATTTCCGCCATTTATAGTAGCCAGCCTTAGAAACTTCCGCGATTTGAAGCAACCATCGGAGTGGATAGGCTTGGCGTAATGAATCGATAAGAGAAAATCGTTCTTTCTTTAGGACCATTCCTTCCCGTGTAGATTTGGATTGCGCTTTTTTAAATACTCAACCTGTGCCTTCAAATAAGCATTTTCTTCTTCTAGACTATTAAAATTCTTTCGATTCCAGACACCACGTTGATCATCAAAGGACTCCCCTTGTTGCGCACGTTTTACCCACTCAATAATCTGGGCATCGCTCTTCACACCGAGTTGTTCACGAATTTCTCGCAATGATTTTCTCTCTTCTAATCGAAGACGAACTGCTTCTCGCTTTAGTTCTTCTGTATATTTTTGAAATGATTGTCCTTTTCTTGCCATAAAAAAATCCCCTCCAGATAAAACAGTATTGAGTCCATCATATCAGATGGACTCTTTTTTTACTGTCTACCTATAGGGGATAATACCA
>NZ_JAALFZ010000054.1:0-779 GCF_011800505.1 Bacillus sp. EKM501B
GCGGAAGTAGTTCAGTGGTAGAATACAACCTTGCCAAGGTTGGGGTCGCGGGTTCGAATCCCGTCTTCCGCTCCAATTTTCAATATGACATGCCGGGGTGGCGGAACAGGCAGACGCACAGGACTTAAAATCCTGCGGTGGGTGACCACCGTGCGGGTTCGACCCCCGCCCTCGGCACCATATGCGCCCGTAGCTCAATTGGATAGAGCGTTTGACTACGGATCAAGAGGTTAGGGGTTCGACTCCTCTCGGGCGCGCTTTTATTAACGGGAAGTGGCTCAGCTTGGTAGAGCACCTGGTTTGGGACCAGGGGGTCGCAGGTTCAAATCCTGTCTTCCCGATATTCCTAAAAAACATGGGGCCTTAGCTCAGCTGGGAGAGCGCCTGCCTTGCACGCAGGAGGTCAGCGGTTCGATCCCGCTAGGCTCCACTTTATTTAATATATGTCTCGGAGGTATACCCAAGTTCGGCTGAAGGGATCGGTCTTGAAAACCGACAGGCGGTGAGAATCGCGCGGGGGTTCGAATCCCTCTACCTCCTCCATTTTTTCTTTAATGGTTTAGACATATAATAATAAAATATTTATTTTTTCCTTCATGGAGGTATACCCAAGTTCGGCTGAAGGGATCGGTCTTGAAAACCGACAGGCGGCGAGAGTCGCGCGGGGGTTCGAATCCCTCTACCTCCTCCATTTTTTAAAACTTTATATTGTCGCGGGGTGGAGCAGCACGGTAGCTCGTCGGGCTCATAACCCGAAGGTCGCAGGTTCAAATCCTGTC
>NZ_JAALFZ010000055.1:0-601 GCF_011800505.1 Bacillus sp. EKM501B
ACTTTTAGCTGGACAAACGAAAAAAGCTAAGAATTTAGAAGTGGTCATCTGCGGTGGAGAAAAGTTGGATCCTCAATTGGCTAACCAAATTACATCGCAAGGGTACCATTTATATAATCATTATGGTCCAACCGAAGCGACGGTCGATACACTCGTATGGTCCTGTCCACCTGATAGAGGGGTAATTAAATTGGGAGCGCCCATTGACAATACAAAAGTCTATGTGCTTGATGAAGAAAGAAATCCTGTACCATCAGGTATTCCTGGTGAACTGTATATTGGTGGTGCAGGTATTGCAAGGGGCTATTTGAACCGTCCAGATCAGACGGATCGTGCTTTTGTACCCGATCCATTCGAACAAAATGGGTGCCTCTATAAAACAGGTGACCTTGTCAAATGGCATAGAGATCAGACAATCGAATATCTTGGCAGACTGGACAAACAGATTAAAATCCGAGGTATGAGGATTGAGCCGGGTGAAATTACTGCGAAGCTGTTGGAGTTGGATGAGATCGAGAATGGCTATGTGGTGGCTCATCATGATGAGGAAGGACAAGTAAATCTATGTGCGTATATCGTGTGGAAGAAAGAGAGTGAGCCG
>NZ_JAALFZ010000056.1:0-598 GCF_011800505.1 Bacillus sp. EKM501B
ATGGAGTCACAAGATGAGAGAGGGCAAATGTTCATCTTTAAAATTAAATCATTATCTTATACTGTTCTAACGGTTGGTATATTAATTGGAGTAGCATTAGTAGCAATATTTAAGTTAATAGATAAGGAATATTTTATTTATTATGTAATGCTTGTGTTTTTTATTCAAAGTATAGTATCATCCATTTATTTGGCTATTGTTCGGAAAGTATAAAACTGTTCACTAGATAGCGGAGTATTTTTACATATTCTAGTAATACTATTAATTCCTTCTTCAAAAATTCCCCTAAAATGAAAAAATACGCTATTCTTTCTGTAGAATCATAGGAAAGGATGGCGTTTTTGTATGTCTGTTTCTGTGTCTGACGAATTACAACTATTTGCTCAAGAAATTCAAAGTTTTTTATCTCCAAATACCTTACGGGACCTTGCTAGAAATGTTGGTTTTGTACAAAGATCCAGTAAGTACCAAGCAAATGATTTAGTAGCTTTATGTGTATGGGTGAGCCAAAATGTCGCTATGACGTCTTTAACTCAATTGTCTAGCTGTTTAGAAGCATCAACAGAAGTACTCATCAGTCCTGAAGGACTGAATCAAC
>NZ_JAALFZ010000057.1:0-581 GCF_011800505.1 Bacillus sp. EKM501B
TTACGAGCCATTAGCTCAGTTGGTAGAGCATCTGACTTTTAATCAGAGGGTCGAAGGTTCGAGTCCTTCATGGCTCACTTTTGTTTTTTCTGCGCGGTCGTGGCGGAACGGCAGACGCGCTAGGTTGAGGGCCTAGTGGGGGAAACCCCGTGGAGGTTCAAGTCCTCTCGGCCGCATCAAAAAAATCTTAAAAAAGTACTTGCATTTGAAAATGTAGTATGATAAGATAATTGAGTCGCCAAATTACAACGACGAAAAAACATCATGAATAAGCGCCCGTAGCTCAATTGGATAGAGCGTTTGACTACGGATCAAGAGGTTAGGGGTTCGACTCCTCTCGGGCGCGCCAATTACGGGAAGTGGCTCAGCTTGGTAGAGCACCTGGTTTGGGACCAGGGGGTCGCAGGTTCAAATCCTGTCTTCCCGACCACGCGGGTGTAGTTTAGTGGTAAAACAAGAGCCTTCCAAGCTCTGGTCGAGAGTTCGATTCTCTTCACCCGCTTTTAGTTCTTTGAAAACTGAACGAAACAAACAACGTGAAACGTCAATTTTTATTTTAGATGCTAGACAAACTAACTTTA
>NZ_JAALFZ010000058.1:0-579 GCF_011800505.1 Bacillus sp. EKM501B
CTCGGTAGCTCAGTCGGTAGAGCAGAGGACTGAAAATCCTCGTGTCGGCGGTTCGATTCCGTCCCGAGCCACCATTTATTTTAATAAAATACGCCGGCTTAGCTCAATTGGTAGAGCAACTGACTTGTAATCAGTAGGTTGGGGGTTCAAGTCCTCTAGCCGGCACCATGTAAGTTTCGGAGGGGTAGCGAAGTGGCTAAACGCGGCGGACTGTAAATCCGCTCCTTCGGGTTCGGCAGTTCGAATCTGCCCCCCTCCACCATTTACATAGGGGCATAGTTTAAAGGTAGAACTGAGGTCTCCAAAACCTCCAGTGTGGGTTCGATTCCTACTGCCCCTGCCAAATATATTTACACAACATGGCGGTTGTGGCGAAGTGGTTAACGCACCGGATTGTGGCTCCGGCATTCGTGGGTTCGATTCCCATCAGTCGCCCCATTTTTATTTTAAAAATTACAAATAATCTAATGGATACTTACATATAATTAAGTAAGAATTCGATGGGCTATAGCCAAGCGGTAAGGCAACGGACTTTGACTCCGTCATGCGCTGGTTCGAATCCAGCTAGCCCAGCCATTT
>NZ_JAALFZ010000059.1:0-491 GCF_011800505.1 Bacillus sp. EKM501B
CCTAATACAGAAATGACAAAATTCATCAATGCTTATAAAAGTGCAAGTTCTCGACTTATTAAAAGAGACTTTCCACAAGTGAAAAAGAAACTTTGGAAAGAGATGTTTTGGTCAAGAAGTTTTTGCTTGCTAACTACTGGTGGTTCGCCAATAGACGTAGTAAAAACATATATTGAAAATCAAAGTGAAAAGTGAGGTGAAATGATATGACAAAGCAGAATAAAGCATATAAATTCCGTTTGTATCCAACAGAAGACCAAGCACATCTTATGCGTAAAACCTTCGGTTGTGTACGTTTCGTGTATAACAGAATGTTAGCTGAACGGAAAGAATCGTATGAAAAACATAAAGATGATAAGGATCAACTAAAGAAACAAAAGCTTCCCACTCCTGCGAAATACAAAGCAGAATTCGAGTGGTTAAAAGAAGTTGATTCATTAGCTTTGGCAAATGCTCAACTAAACTTGCAAACTGCCTATAAAAATTTCTTT
>NZ_JAALFZ010000006.1:0-239839 GCF_011800505.1 Bacillus sp. EKM501B
GGCGGAACGGGAACAGACAACGGAACCGGAGGAAACCCAGGAGGCGGAACGGGAACAGACAACGGAACCGGAGGAAATCCAGGAGGCGGAACGGGAACAGACAACGGAACCGGAGGAAACCCAGGAGGCGGAACGGGAACAGACAACGGGACCGGAGGAAATCCAGGAGGCGAAACGGGAACAGATAACGGTAAAGTTACTGAAAGTACAACGAATCAAGTAGTACATCAAAAAGCAGAAGTATTAACAAAAAATATATCTAGTGTATTAATAAAAGAAGCAGTAGATACAGTCGAAAGTTATCAAGGTTTAATGAGCCTTTACGAAATGTATTATGGGATTGATTTAAGAACGAAAGATGTAGGTCCTAAGTTAGAAGAGGGAAGTTTAGATGCAATTGCGACGGATCAATCTTTGTACTACGTATTAAATAAACAAAGTTTAATTGATTTAATTTCAAATCTTGTTTCATCAAGTATTACTACAGAAATAAAGCAAGATATGTCAGGTTTAAAACAAAAAATAAACTCTTATCAACAATCTATTACTAGTGCGGATCAAAATTCTATGCTACTAGCGGAGAAATTAAATGGAACGACGCAACAAGCAACTAGTATGAATGAAAATTTAGGAGAGTATTTAAAAGGTTTAGCGAAATGGCGTGAGAATAGCTTAAAGCTAGTTGAAGAGCAGCAAGTATTAACAACAAATCATGCTGGTGAGCAAACAGCTATTTTATCGTTAGATTCTGGTATTAAATCATTAATGATGCAAAGTCAGTCATTGGTCGAAAGTTCGAAGCATAGTTTAGCAACTTCAGACGATGTATATAAAACATTTGATCAAATTAATGGACAAGCAAAAGAAATTCAAGACAGCGGAACGACAATTGTTTCAAAAGCTGATCTATTATTAAATGACTTTACGAAGAAAATGGAAGATGATAAATCATTCTCCAAAAACTTTACGAAAATTTTAGCGAATAGCCGTATTGGAGATCGTCAAAATGAGATGCTATATGACTTTTTAGCTAGTCCAGTTCAAAAGCAAAATGATGGAGTAATTGCAGCAGGTAATGCTTTTACACCGTACTTAATTGTATTAACTTGTTTCATTGTTGCATTATTTACAGCATACGCAATTGCGAATCAAGAAAAGAAACGAATGCAATCAGATCATTTTGAAGAGAAATTCTCATTAATTGATATGAATGTACCAACTACAGTAGTAGCTTTCGGTATATCAATTGTGGAAGGGATTAGTATAGGTATCATTTCTGGGCGTCTTTTAAAGTTTGGTCAGGATCAAAGTTTACTATGGATTGCGTTCATTACATTTATTATGATGGCGTTTGTATTGGTCTCAACCTACTTATTACGACAAATAAAAATGGTAGGAATGTTTATACTATTAGTATTTTTAAGCATGTACCTATTTTTAACTGAGGCAGTTGGAAGTAAAGTAGATCAAATGTCGTCTGTCGGAAAGATACGTCAATTCTCACCGCTTCAGTATATAGAAAGTTTTCTAAATGATTTTATTAGTGGTAAAGATACTGGGAAAGTTATTTTTGTCGTATTGTTTGTAATTGCCATTATTGGATTGGTTAGTAATCTATTTGTATGGCATAAGAAATGGGAGGAAAAAGAAGTAAATGATCAAACAATGGAGCATAGTGGCTAAGTTATCATTTCTCTCTATCCTTTTACTGTTTGTCGCGCTACCGATAAGGAGCGCGGCTGACAGTTATCTTGGTGATGATGGGAAGATTAAGTTTAAAGTGGATCGACTTGAAGAAAGCGACCAAGAAAAAAATAAAAAGGAACATAAGGAAACAGAATTAGATAAAGCATCGATTGAGTTATTTAACAAAGATATAGAAGAAGAAATTGAGAAAAAGAAAAAGAAAGAACAAAAAGATATGGAAGCTTTGCGAGATTCTCTTTTTACAAAAACAAAAGAGAATAATAGTGTTAAAGATACGAAAAATAGTTTGTTTAGCAGTGAATACATTGTCAGAAAAAGTGCAGATGAAGTAGCGAGTAATGAAACAATGAATGAAGAGCCAATTAGTATAACAATAATATTATTATTTGGCGGCGGCATTCTACTTATTTGCATCGGTATTTATACGGTTCTTCGTAAAAGTTGGAGGTAAAGCGATGGCAATACAAACACATATCAATGTGACAGTAGATTTTAGTAAATGGAATGGAAATACATATGATTTGCGTATTCCGAATCATCAATCTATTAAATATTTATTAAAAAACTTATTAGATACGCTAAAGATTGATAATCATGAAGGTTCACATTTTGTAATTAAAGTGAAAAATAAGTCAATTGTTTTAACAGATAATGATCGTTTAATTGATCACCAAATAACAGATGGAGATATTTTGCAAGTTTTATAAAGAATATTTTTTACTTTTAGTTATTTGAAAATAAGTTATTACGGGTTATAAAGAAAAGGAGAAGAGGATAAACATGACGGAAAAAATAATTCAAATTGATGCAATGAACTATCAATTTCAAATAGAAAAAGAAAATTGGAAATTGGAGATGACCAAATCTCAAACACGTATAAAAGACTTCCGTCAATTCGATATAATTACGGGCGAATCATCTGAATTTGTACCATTAACAATAGAAGAAACGGATGATATGTTTACGTTTCTATATCAAGTAGATAAAAAATTATATAAGTGGGACGATCTTAGCCGTTTTGGAAGAAATGAGAAATTAAGACTACTTCGGAATGTTGCGCAGTTTCGTAAATATTTAAATAAACGAATCACGTTCTTTTTACATCCAGACAATATAGTTTTTAATGCTAATTTAATACCAAGTATTATACATAGAGGAATTCGAGATATTGTTCCGCCAACCCCGTTATTAGAAGAGCAATTTTTAACACAATATAAGTGTCTAATTATTGCTTTATTCTCCCAAAAACATAACTTTGATGATTTGTATGCTGGGTTACTAAAAGATGCAAAAGAAACAACATTTGAACAGACCGTTGCTCAAATGGAAAGCTTAGATGCATTACTGCAGTTTCTTGATGACAGCTTTGAGAAGGAACAAACAAAAACAGAAAAAAATATGCAGTTAGTACCTAAAAAAAGCTACAAATCATTTAAATACTTAGCTTTTTCCTTCATAGCGGCGACAGTTATTTTAGCTGCTCCTTTAATATATTTCACTTTTATAAAATTTCCTTATCAAAATAAATTGTTAGAAGCAAATGCAAGTTTCATAGCAACTGATTATGACAAAGTCATTACGCAATTGAATGAAGAGGAGTTTGAATCATTACCGATTGCATCTAAATATGAGTTAGCATTTGCATACATTACAGCTGAAAAACTAGGTGAAGCTCAAAAAAAATCGATTATGAAAAATATTAGTTTGAAAAGTGATGAAAAGTATTTGCTGTATTGGATGTATAACGGAAAAGGTAATTTTGATAAATCATTAGATTTAGCTAAGACACTTGATGATCCTCAGCTTATTATGTACGGCCTTGTTAAACAAATTGAATCACTGAAAAATAATCCAGATTTATCAGGGGAAGAACGTGATCAAAAGTTAAAAACATATGAGCAACAATTAGATGAATATAAAAAGAAATATGGCAATTCATCAAACGATAAAAATTTGTCGGACACAGAGAAAAAAGAGTAAGCACTTGATGAGACAGTTGAAAAGGAGCAGTGAACACGGATGGAGCAACTATTAGTATTGACTTATGGAGACAAAATATATAAGTGCACATTACATCCAAATGAGCAATCAATAGTGTCGATTGGAAAAGAGTGGACAAATGATATTACGAATCCAAGTTTAGAACAAGAAGTAGAGTTAAAGTGGAATAATGAAGTAAATGCTTGGATGGTACAGGATCAATTAATAGAATTCAATAAGGAAATTGAGATTGGGAAAACAAGAGATATGAGCTTGAAAATCTTTATATCTATTGTTGGCACAACTAAAGTGTTTGATATTGGAACGAAACATTCTCTTACAGTGAGTCAAAACGATTACGATGATATTTCTATTACCGGGACTAGTGTAGATTTAATGCTATCTCGCGAAACGTTGTACGATTCTTTTAAAGTGAACGTGTATGGCGGGGATGTATTTCATAATTATACGAAGTTAAAAGATAGCGTTATGTTGGAATCAGGAGACGTATTATATTTTGATGGTATTTTATTGGAGATTGGTAGTGAAGACATTCAAGTACTTTCTTCAGAAGATAAAGTGAAATCTGCGTTACCTATTTTAGTAGAATCAGAAACGAATTATCAAAGTGGTTATCCAGACTATCATCGTTCACCACGTATTATTTACCGTGAACCAGAAGAGAAAATGACAATTGCAAAGCCTTCAAGTATGCCATCAAAACCAACGGAGCATTTAGCAAGAATCATTGCACCTTCACTTGTCATGATTGTCGTAACCGTATTACTTGCAATTTTCATGAAATATGGAATGTTTATTATCGCATCGATTGCGATGACCTTAGTAACAATCATTGTTTCTGTCACATCGTATATAAAAAATTTAAAGCAATATAAAGTCGACATTGTTGAACGAGATAAAAGCTATAGAGAGTATATAAAACAAAAAACGAAAGATTTACATGCAGAAAGTGAAAAACAGCGTCACGCATTACATTATCACAATCCAAATGTAGAAGTAATACGTAATATGGCAGTTCAAGTAAATCCTAGAATTTATGAAAAAACAATGTTACATCATGATTTCTTAACATTTAGCGTTGGAACAGGACAAGCTAATACGAGTTTTGAAATTCAATTTAATGAAGAAGAATTTAGTCAAACGAAAGATGAGTTAATTGATATAGCGCGTGAACTAAGACAGCGTTATCTATCATTAGAAGATGTACCAGTTGTAACAGATTTAATGAATGGACCAGTCGGTTATATTGGCCAACGCTCTTTAGTGTTAGAGCAATTACAATTATTAGTTGCACAAACGGCTTTATTCCATAGTTATTATGACTTGCAGTTTATTACTATTTTTCCGGAAGAAGAAAAAGAAAAATGGGATTGGATGCGCTGGTTACCTCATGGAAGTGTTCGCGATATAAATGTACGTGGATTTGTATACCATGATCGTAGCCGTGATCAAGTGTTAAATAGTTTGTATCAAATATTGAAAGAACGAAAATTAAAACTAGATGAAAAAAGTTCTACTAATGAAAAAATGTACTTTGCACCGCACTATGTCGTTCTCATTACAGATGAAAAACTAATATTAGACCATGTTGTTATGGAATTCTTTAATGATGATCCGAGTCAATTAGGTGTATCACTTGTATTTGTACAAGATGTTATGCAAAGTTTACCGGAGCATGTGAAAACGGTAATAGATATAAGAGATGCAAAACAAGGGAACATCATCTTAGAGCAAGGAGAGCTTGTTAACCGTCAATTTAAACTAAATCACGTACCGAAAGGGTTTAATTTAGAAGATATTTCACGGGCATTAGCACCATTAAATCATTTGCAAAACTTAAAAAATAGTATTCCAGAAAGCGTAACATTTTTAGAAATGTACGGCGTTGAAAAAGTAAAAGAACTGAATATCACAAGTCGTTGGGAGAAAAATGCAGCGCATAAATCTTTAGCTGTACCACTTGGATTACGTGGTAAAGAAGATATCGTAAACTTAAACTTACACGAAAAAGCACACGGACCACACGGATTAATAGCAGGTACAACCGGTTCAGGTAAATCAGAAATTATACAATCGTACATTTTATCTCTAGCAGTTAATTTCCATCCGTACGAAGTAGCCTTTTTACTAATTGACTATAAAGGCGGCGGTATGGCGAATTTATTCAAAAACTTACCGCATTTATTAGGAACAATTACGAACTTAGATGGAGCACAAAGTATGAGAGCGCTCGCATCAATTAAAGCTGAATTACAAAAAAGACAACGATTATTTGGGGAAAATGATGTAAACCATATTAATCAGTATCAAAAACTGTATAAAGAAGGCTTAGTAAGTGAACCGATGCCACATCTATTTTTAATTAGTGATGAATTCGCGGAACTGAAGTCAGAACAACCAGAATTTATGAAAGAGTTAGTTTCAACAGCGCGTATCGGTCGTTCACTCGGGATCCATTTAATATTAGCTACGCAAAAACCGAGTGGTGTTGTAGATGATCAAATTTGGAGTAACTCGAAATTCAAACTAGCACTAAAAGTTCAAAATACGTCAGATAGTAATGAAATCTTAAAAACGCCAGATGCCGCTGAAATTACATTACCAGGACGTGCTTACTTACAAGTTGGGAATAATGAAATTTATGAACTATTCCAATCAGCTTGGAGCGGAGCAGACTATGTAGAAAACAAAGAGGATAAAGAACATTTAGACGCAACAATCTATGCAATAAATGATCTAGGACAATATGAAATATTAAGTGAAGATTTAAGTGGCCTTGGTAGCAGTAAAGAAGTAATAAGCGTACCATCTGAACTGGATGCTGTTATTGACTACATTCACGATTACGCAGAAATAAATGAAATTGAAGCGTTAGCAAGACCGTGGTTACCACCACTTCCAGAAAGCGTATATTTACAAGACTTACATGCTATTCAGTTCACAGAAGCATGGACGAAAGAAAAGAAACCATTACAAGCAACAGTTGGTCTACTAGATCAGCCAGAATTACAATCACAAACACCATTAACACTAGATATTAGTAAAGACGGACACGTAGCGGTCTTCTCAAGTCCAGGCTACGGAAAATCCACATTCTTACAATCAGTCATTATGGATGTAGCTCGTCAGCATAGTCCGGAGCATTTGCATGTGTATTTAGTGGACCTTGGAACAAATGGTCTTCTACCTTTGAAAGGATTACCTCATGTAGCGGATACGATTACGATTGATGAATCTGAAAAATGTTTAAAGTTTGTTGAAAGATTAACTCAAGAAATGAAAAATCGTAAACGATTATTAAGTGAATATGACGTTGCAAATATTGAAATGTATGAAAAGGCAAGCGGGAAAGAAATACCACATATTATTATTGCAATCGACAATTATGATGCAGTAAAAGAAGCGAAGTTCTATGAAAGCTTTGAAATGCTAATTATGCAAATTGTCCGAGATGGTGCAAGTTTAGGAATTCATACCTTAATTAGTGCAGGGCGACAAAATGCACTTAGAATTCAATTGTACAATAATATTAAAATCCAAACTTGCCTATATATGATTGATCAAAGTGAAGTAGCTAGTATTGTAGGGAGATCTGATATAAAAGTGGAAGAAACAGCAGGAAGAGCGTTAATAAAACTAGAATCTCCTACATTATTCCAGGTTGCACTACCTACGAAAGCAGAAGATGAATTACAGCAAATTCAATTATTACAACAAGAAGCAAATGATATGGATCGAGAATGGGATGGAGAACGTCCGAAGGCAATTCCAATGATGCCAGAAGTGATTGATATTGCTACTTATCGTAAAAATAAAGACGTTACAAAAGCTCTACAAGCAGCAAGAATTCCAATGGGGCTTGATTTTGCAAACGTAGAAGTTGTAGCTCATGATATTGCAGTGAATGATCATTTAATGATTTATAGTGTAGATGATAGTATGAGAAAGCAAATTGTATCTAGCATCCTATCTCAATTGAATAAAGATTATTTTGAAAGTGTGACGTTGGTGGATACAGCAGAGTATAGTTTCGTTCAATATAAAGACGATGTGACGCACTACATTGTAGACGAAAATGAAATCAATATGCATGCGAAGTATTGGATGGAAGTAATTCGTGAACGAGCTTTTGAATTAGCACAAGCAAGACAAGAAGGTAGAGAAATTCCTGCATTCACAAAACAACTCATTATCATGACAAATGTTGAAGAGTTTAGTAAATTTGTTTATTTAGAAATGGAGGATGCAGCGACTTTAATTGATTTATCTCGTACAGTAGGTATTTACTTTGTATTAGCAGGTCACCACGACTACATGGACCGAAATCGTGAAGCTCTACCTATGAAAATGAGAAGTAAACTAACAGCAGCAATTATCGCAATGCCATTAAATGATCAAAGTATCTTCAATATAAAATATATAAGCAACGAAGCACCATTAGGTAAAGATGAAGTGTATTACTATCAAAAAGGGAACATAATGAAACTAAAAATGCCTAGAGTAACTAACGAGGTGACAGTATGAAATTAAAAAAGAAAGCTAAGGTGATGATAGTCGTGTCAATAGTGGCAAGTTTATTAAGTGGATGTGGTTTTGGAGAAAAGCAAATAGATTATAAGCCATTTGTCAAAGCTTTGGATGAAGGGGATATGGGGAAGGTAATGTCTGCTAGTGATGATGGATACGCGTATGTGAAACAGAGAGGTATATATAGTACATATGAACAAAAGGAAGATGGAGAGCACAGTAAAACAATCTATCAGACTTCGAAAGGTATATATAATACGAAAGATAAAAGTTTATATGGAAATACAACACAAGAAATTACCTCAGAAGTAGACAATAAAAATTATAAAGAAGAAGTTAATTATAGTACAAATATTAGTTATAAAAATGGACGGGTACAAAGTCCGGAATCGAATCTGGACGTTTCATATGTGAACTTAATTGTAGATCGTTTAAAAGGAATAGGGAAACTAAAGATGAAGCCCAAAGGTGATATAAAAAAGTTTGATCAACCTAGTACTGTTGGATACAAATTAACTGAATCAGATTTTCAGAGCATTATTAATGATAACTTGAAAATACAATATGATGAATATGGTGGTGGATCAATTGTACTGCATATTGATTCTAAAAATGGCTTAGAGCAGATATTACAAGTAAGTATCGTAATGAATTATAAGAAGAGAAATGATGAAGGCAAGTTAGTAAAATATATATCACAGATACACACATATTTTGATAGTCAGCAAGGTAATAATCAAGATGCAAAAAAAGAGTATATAAATTACAAAGAACAGTATAAAAACTATAAGTGATTAGGAGGGAAGAATATGAGTAAGGATGTGGAGCTAGATAAAAAACTAAAGATAAGTTCTGATTGGGGAAAATTGGAGCTAGCTGGAAAGGATATTTATCTATTTAAAGCTGGGGAATATCCTTATGACCAATCAAGTGAAACAAATAAAGAAACATTAAAAAAGAACTTTAACGCAGAACTTATAGATGATAAAGTTGATGAAAATACAGGATTTGCTGCATATGCTTTTAAAGATAGGTCTACAGGAGAAATTATAATAACATATGTAGGAACGGAAGATGCAACGGATGCAATAACAGATGGTGAAATTGGGGGACATAATATAACGGGTGCAAATAAAATGGTGTTAGGTAATTGGGAACACGATTTTACAGTTAGACAGTATGATCAAGGAGAAGAATTTTATTTGAAGGTTAAACATGATAACCCTTCTGCCAAAATTAGTGTAACAGGGCATTCATTAGGTGGTGGTTTGGCTAATACGGTATCGTTAAGGCACCAAGAAGATAATATTGAATCATTAACATTAAATCCAGCACCTGTATTAAACCGAGATATTGATAAATTTGGTAATGGATTTGATATGAATAATATTAGGAATGTTATTAACGAAAAGGATCCATTACATCTCGGAATAAAAGTGGCAGACTTTACAATCCCTGGGAGAATGTATATAATTCCAAACCAAGCATGGCATTCTTACGTTTTTTCTGAGAAAGATTATGATAATAATGGCAAGTTAATATGGTTTGATAAATTAACCAGTACTAATGATACTGGAGGGGATATAATTCCAGGTTTTGTAGAGTTTACCCAATCGGCAGGTGCTTTTTATACAGGACTTATAAATAAAAAGTTTGGAAGAAAAGTTTCTTTAGCGGAAGAACAAGTCGCAGGTATAGGAATAAACTTTATCATACAAGGAACACCGATTTCACCGATTTTATGGGCGGTACTTACTTATTCAGATGCTGTACAAGCTGAGAGAGAGTATAGAAAAATAAAGGATCAAGTGACAGAAAGTATTTATAACCTCAATAAAAAGTATGAAGGACTAAAATCTCAAATTACAGGAGAAGCAATCCAATTTAGTATAATGGCTACAATTGAAATAAAAGGAGCGGTAGATATCGCTGTAGAATGGATTGAAACAACTTTAGCGAAATGTAAGGAAAAAGTTTTAGAAGTATTAGAGTCTGTATTTAATACTGCTATAAATTTTTTAGCTGGAAGTGTTGTAGTATATTTAGCTACAAGTGAAATTTTAGAAATTGCAAAAGAAGTTGCAGCTTCTTACGTGCAAGATTTACTAGATTTGTTTAAAGGAGATTTTGTAGTTGATACAAATGTAGCTGCAATTGTATCTGAACATATATTAAGTCATCGTCACTCATTGTTAAATCTCTTTATGAATGACAACAGCAGGGGGATAAACCGTTCTTTATTAGGTGAAATTGCTAAAGATGTAAAGGAGTTATCAAAAGATTTAAAGCAATTAAACGACGATGTTTCAGAAGCGGTATTTTCTATGTTTGCAAAAGACGAAGAATTAGGAGCAGTTTCATATTATTAAAACTCCAAGTTTATAAATTTAAAAGAGAGGGGAATGAAGGTGGATTTACATACAATAATGTCAAGAGTTCATAGTACATTTCCAGCTAGTGGTGGACGAGAACAAATTATAAACGTTGTAGTGCAATTGGAAAAAGCAGCTGCATCTTTAACGGGGGATATTAGAAGGTTAGAGAGTAGTATTGATAGCACATTACAAGGAAAAACACGTGAGGCATTTATTGATCGTATCCGTCAATTAGAGAAAAAAAGACAAAAAATAGAAGAGAAAATTAGCGTACTAAAAGGGACAGTGAATTAATATGAAAGACTATATGGATAAAGTATTACCTTTAGGCAGTGTTGTAAGATTGGGTCTTAAAGAAGAGGAAGATGCGGAGTATGTAATCACTACGAGAGGTTTATTACTTGATGAAAACACATTCTATGATTATGGTGGAGTGTTGCATCCAGTGGGTTTAACCGAAGAAACGTATAAATTATTTAACCACACGGATATTGCAGAGGTTAAATTTGAAGGGTATCGAAATAAAATTGAAGGTCAATTCGCAGCTAAGTTTAAAATGTGGCGGAATGAGTTTGTTGAAAAAGTAATTGAAAAAAATAAAAAGCAACAACAAGCACAAGAGTTAGAAATAAAGGGAAAAAAATAAATTTAAAAGGAAATAAGCTTTCCTCTTCCAAAATGGAAAGAGGAAAGCTTATTTTGATTGAATAAGGGTGTCAGTATGAAGTTCAAGAAGAAAGCTAAGATGATGATAGTACTGTCAATAGTAGCAAGTTTATTAAGTGGATGTGATTTTTGGGGAAATCAAATAGATTATAAGTCATTTGTCAAAGCTTTGGATGAAGGTGACATGAGAAAGGTTATGTCTGCGAGTGATGATGGGTATGCGTATGTGAAGGAACGGGTTATTGATTTTACGACAGAAAAAAATGGTGATGACAGAATTCATAATACACTATATCAAACTACTGAAGGTATATATAATTTGAAAGAAAATTTATTGTATGGAGAGACCACTCAAAAAATAACAAGTGATATTAAGAACATAAAAGATAGACATAAGGATAATAAATATAAAGAAGAAGAAAAATATAGCACTAGGTTCATGTATAAAGATAGAAAGGGTTACAGTACTGATTCGAGCTTGGATGTTTCACATGTAAAACTAATTTTTAATAGATTGCAAGGTGTTGGGAGTTTACAACTGAAAGTAGATGGAAATAAAAAGAAATTTAATGAACCAAATACAGTTGGTTTTACGTTAACGGAATCACAATTTCAAGAAATAATTAACGATAAATTGAATTTGCAATATGATAGTTTTGAAACAGCATCAATTGTATTTAATTTTAACGATTTTAAAGATACGAAACAGCATCCAATGCAAATAATACAATTAATAATTTCAATTGTATATGAAAAGAAAAATAGTGAGGGGAAATTATTCACACATACTCAGCAAATATCTGTGAATTTTAGTAGTAAAAAGGATAATGATCAGGAAGCTAAGCAAGATTATATGAATTATGAAAAGTCTTTTCAAAATAATAAATCATTCTAAGGGATCTGATTTGTTTTGAAGAATTGAAGGTCAATTTGCAGCTAAGTTTAAAATGTGGCGGAATGAGTTTGTTAAAAAATAAAATAGATGTTTTGAAAAATGGTATTAATGAGAATTTATACCTTTTATCCTGTACGATGAAAATGGGGATATTTCGGTATTTTTATAGTTAGGAAAAAGTTATTCTAAAAGGAGTAAGTTGGGTGAATCATAGACGCAAGAAAAAGAAACCGAAACAAATAAGAAAAGAAGCTGTTCAGATAAAACCGATAGTAGAAGAAAAACCACTAAAGAAGAGTAGCAACAAGTTAGTTGATATTCTCCTAGGTATTCTTCTTTTTCCAATTCTTATATGGGCTGTCTTGGAAGGTTGTACAACACAAGTAAGCAAAGGGAAGACTTTCCTTATTATCGTTTTCTTTCTCTTAATTGCAATAGGGTTATCTATGATAGGAAACAAATAAGGGGGAGTGCAGATGTTTAAGAAGAAGGAGAAAAAAAACATTTACGTTAGATTGGTAAACACACAAGGGGAAATCATTCGAGAGTTTAATTGTACAGAAAAAGACTTGCGAAAAGTAAAAGAAAATGGTACTGAAATTCGTTTGGTTGGAGATAACTCATATGAGATGGTAGCAACCGATGAACAATTAAAAAAACTAGCAAGAGCTGAAGCAGAAATCGAAGCGGAAATTAAGGCATGGGAAGATGCTTTAAATGAGAGTTTGGATGAACGCGAAGAAAGAGAAGCGAGACAGAAAGAATTGAAAGAAAAGAATAAATGGAGTACAAAGAAGAAAGTAATCGTATTTGGACTGATATTTTTTGTATTTATTGGATTACCTATTATCGAAGGGTATCAAAATAGTAAATTAGTTGAAGAAGGTACATCATTAAATGCAGAAATTGTAGGTAGGCATGTAGAGAAGGAATTCATGTTTACACACCCCACATTAGTAGTTGAGGTAGATGGTAAAAAGCATAATGTATGGGTAAGTGAAGAGACATATAACGGAGCAGAGTGGTTAGGTAGACTAAAAGTCATCAAAACAAAAGATGGTAAAGTTGAGAAAGACCCTAGATATGAGGGGAAAGACTTAATTACGAGTTATTAAGCAGTATGTTTTTAGTATTCGCTTCTCTCAAATTAAATAACATTATTATTTGCAAAAATCGAATCCATTAAAATAAAAATCAAATTTTAAATAACTGTAATAACCTCCTAGCATATTGTCGATGGGAGGTGATCAACTTTCTGAAGATACAATTGTGATAACAGTAACGTTTTTACTAAGTGAGTGCAATTTCAGAGAAACAAAAATAGAGTATGAGGGATATGGTTAAGTGAAAGAGAGAAGAATATTTAGAGCTTTTGAGGAGAAAGAAGGCTATTTGTACTATCAAAAGCATTTGGATTATGTACGGTAATTAATGTAGTGATGATATACATAAAAGATTATCTAAATTTAGTTACACAAAGATGAATGTACTTAAAAAATTAGGAATGTAATGGGATTTTAGTGCCTGGAAATTATTTAAACTGTATAGAAGGTGAAAAACTGAATGTGGAACATAAAAGAAGAAGATTTAGATGAATTTAAAATAACATGTAGAAATCGTTTAAGTCCAGAACGCTCCATGGTGTTTATACTTGGCGCAACTGTTTATAGTTCATTATTCATGCTTTTTATTTTTGGAGCATTAGTTAAATTTGGCTGGGGTTATTATCCAAATCTCTTTGACAAAATAATTGTTTGTATTGAATTAGTTTTATATACCTTGCAAGTAATCTTTTTAATTCTATATCTATTTCCAAAAGTTCGTTTTAAATGTCAAAAGTTGCAAGCGCTTGTGATATTATTATGTACATTTCAGCTGGGAACTATAGGATTCACATTGTTTATACTTCCAGCAATTTCAAATTATTCGATTGATCAAATTACATTATTGTATGTGGGTTTATTGTTTCTAGGAGCAGTTTTTGTTCATCTGGTGACCACAATTGATACCTTTAAACAAGCAGAGAGTGGAGTATTTAGTATGGATGAAAGAGCAGCTTCATTTTTTAGTAAAACAAAAAACAACGTAATGATTGGTGTTACGGTATATGCACTAATCCTTCTTATTTTAATTTATTTTCATAATGATTATGAAACAGAGATATTAGTAGGGTATATAGCAGGAACTCTTGTAATGTACGCGGTAGCCATAGGTGCAGCAGAGTTCCAATTATTAGCCTATTGCAGATTTAAATTTCCATCATTTTATATTTCGTGGGAGGAACATGAAAGAGAGCGTCAGAAAAGACTAAAGCTTTATGAAGAGAAGGAAAAAAAGAAAACTAAAGAAATAAAATAAGTTTTGCGTCGAAATGGGGAAAGATGAATGCTTAAAATAAAGGAAGAAGATTTAGGTTTTTTTCAAATTACAAATAAAAACCGATTAAGTCCGGATTATATAAGAATCTTTTATGGGGGAGTTTTTGCATATACTTCTATACCAATGCTCATCATGTTTTTAGGTGTTTTGCTGAACGGTGATAAGATTTCTCTAACTCCTTTTGAAAAGATAGTTGTACAAACTGAGGTTAAGTTGTATGTTTTGGAGTTCGTTTTTTTAATATTATTCATGTCTAAAAAGATTGCTTTTAAATTACAGAAACTACAAACAATCGTAACTGTATTTTATGCTTTTCAGTTAGCGACATTACCTTTCATAGTTATGGTTGTTGAAGGAATATATGATTTTCCATGTGACAATAAAACATTGGTTTATATCGGTTTAATACTATTAGGAGCAATCTGTACCCACATTGTAGCAACGATCGATGTTTTTAGAAAAGCAAAGCATGGAGGATATAAATTAGAAGGACCGGCTGTCTCATTTTTTACTAACACGAAATTATATTTATTGATTGGAATAACGATCGGTGTAATAGTTCTACTTGTATTAATTTTTTTAAACCTTAATTATACATTTGATGAAATGGCAATTTATGTGACACAAACAATAATATTATATATATTCGCTGTAGTATCAGCAGAATTCGTCCTATTGGTGTATTGTCGCTTTAAATTTCCATCATTTAATATTACGTGGGAACAACATGAAAAGGAACGCCAAGAATTTATAGCAAATAGAAAAAGAATAAGAGAGAAAGAACAAAAGCGAAACAAAAACTGAAAAGAAAGTTATAAATGATACTCGTAAACTTATATTGAAGATAGAATGAATACATTATTCATAAATTAACTAGTAAAGGGAGGAATGTAATATCTTGAATAAAGATTCTAAAGCTGTAAAAAAAGAAAAAGGTTTATTTGAAAGTGTAATAGCACCTATTATTGTCGGATTATGTTTATTTTTTTATACCAGAAAGAATATGGAGGTGTATTGGTTTGTGGAATAGGCTTAATACTAATGCTATCGCTGTATTTTGTGTTTGTTAAAAAAAGTAAAAAAGGTTAGTTTAATATGAAATACCAAAAACATTTATTTACTCTCAGTTTGTCTACAAAAATAGAGTTATTACATGATTTTAGAAAAGATGGTGTAATTATATGTGGAATATAAAAGAAAAAGATTTAGATGAATTTAAAATAACATGTAGAAATCGCTTAAGCCCAGAAGATTCTAGGGTGTTTATGTTTGGAGGAATAGTTTATAGTTCATTATTCATGCTTTTTATTTTGGTAGCATTAATTAAGATTGGCTGGGGTTACTATCCAACTCTCTTTGACAAAATAATTGTTAGTATTGAATTAGTGTTATATGGTTTGCAAGTAATCTTTTTCATTCTATATCTAATTCCAAAAGCTCGTTTCAAATATCAAAAGTTGCAAGCATTTGTGATATTATTATTTGCATTTCAGCTAGGAACTATAGGATTCACATTATTTATACTTCCAGCAATTTCAAATTATTCAATTGATCAAATTACATTATTGTATGTGGGTTTATTATTCCTAGGAGCAGTTTTTGTTCATCTGGTGACAACGATTGATACCTTTAAACAAGCAGAGAGTGGAGCATTTAGTATGGATGAAAGAGCAACTTCATTTTTTAGTAAAATAAAAAACAATACAATGATTGGTATTACGATATATGTACTAACCCTTCTTATTTTAATTTATTTTCATAATAATTATGAAACAGGGGTTTTAGTGGGGTATATGGCAGGAACCCTTGTAATGTACACAGTAGCCATAGGTGCAGCAGAGTTCCAATTATTAGCCTATTGTAGATTTAAATTTCCATCATTTTATATTTCGTGGGAGGAGCATGAAAGGGAACGTCAGGAATTCTTAAAACGTTATAAAGAGAGGGAGGAAAAGAAAGTGAAAGAAATAAAATAAGTTTTGGTTTCTGAAAATTCGAATAGAATATATAAGCAATTAAGGATTGTATATAAATCAATGCTATTAAAAATTAAAGTATCTTCAATATAATCTGTACGAGTAAGTAAATATCAGTAAGTAAAGGTGAGATGTATTACTTTCCAAAAAGGAACATAATGAACTTAAAAATGCCTAGAGAAATCAACGGGGTGTCAGTATGAAGTTAAAGAAGAAAGCCAAGATGATGATAGTTCTGTCAATAATAGCAAATTTATTAAGTGGATGTGGTTTTGGGGAGACGAAGATAGAGTATGAGAGATTAGTAAAGGCATTGGATGAAGGTGATATGAAGACGGCTATGTCTGCGAGTGATGATGGGTATGCTTATGTGAAAGAAGAGGTTAGGGATAGCACGTTTGGGGCGGAAAATGATAATCGCATTAGCGTTGTATATCAAACAACAGGAGGAGTATACAATATTAAAGAAAAAAAGTTCTATGGAACAACTTTGCAAGAAATTGCTAGTTCATTAAATAGTGAGCAAAAAAAAGAAGAGATTGTATATAGAACTAATATTAAATATGAAGATAATCAATCAAAAAGTCCAGATCAAAATTTGGATGTTTCAAATGTCCAATTTATATTTAATAGATTAAAGGGAATAGATAGTTTAAGACCCAAAAAAGATAAAAAAAGATTTAGTGAGTCATCCAAGGTAACATATTACTTAACTGAATCGGAATTTCAAGAAATAATTAATAATAAGTTAAAGGTGGACTACGATAAATTTAATGAAGCAATATTATTAATGGAGTTTAGTTCGGCGAAAGATTCAAAAGAAAATCCACTGGAATTCACTACAATAAGCATCACAATGGGGTATGAAAAAAAGAATAAAGAAGGCCGATTAATAAGGCATGATCAAAAAATAGCAATCTATTTAAATAGTAAAGAAGATAACGATAAAGCTTCTAAAACCCGATATGAGAAGTATGAAAAACAATATTCGAATAGCAAGTAATGTATAAAATAAGGGGAAAGGTGTAGTTATGGTATGAGTAAAAGGTTAGTTGAAAAAATAGTTATTGTAATGACTGTAACGTTTTTACTAAGCGCGTGCAGTTTCGGGGAAACAAAAATAGAGTATGAGAGATTAGTAAAGGCATTGGATGAAGGTGATATGAAGACGGTTATGTCTGCGAGTGATGATGGGTATGCTTTTGTGGAACAAAGAGGTATTTATAGTACGTTTGAGCAAAAAGAAGATGGAGAGCACAGTAAGACAATTCGTCAAACTACGGAAGGTGTATATAATACAAAAGATAAAAGTTTATATGGAGAGGCGATACAAACAGTTGCGACTGATATAGAAAAAGACAAGGGAAAAAGGACAAATGAGAATTATAAAAAAGAAACTATTTATAGTACTCATGTTAAGTATGAAAATGGACAGGTGAAAAGTTCGGATTCAAATCTAGATGTTTCATACGTAAACTTAATTGTAGATCGTTTAAAAGGGATAGGGAAACTAAAGATGAAGCCCGGGGATGATATAAAAAAGTTTGATCAGCCTAATTCAGTAGGATATCGACTAACTGAATCCGAATTCCAAAGTATTATTAATGATAAGTTAAAAATTAACTATGATGAATATGATGGATCAACAATTTCACTTAGTTTTGACTCTGCAAAAAATCCAAAACAGATATTACAATTAAGTATTGATATAGATTATAAGAAAAAGAATGGGGATGGAAAATTAGTAGAAAATATGTTCCAAATTATAACTTATTTTAATAGGAAACAGGATAATAACAAAGATGCGAAACAGGAATATATTGATTTTAAAGCAAAGTATAATGAGACGCAGTAATATTTAGAAGGGCATTTGTACGGAAAGATAATAGCGACATAAGTGTGATAAATGTTTCATAAATATTTCTATTTGTAGTGGAAAGAAATTGAGTATAAATATGTAGCCCCAGTTGCTAGAGTAGATGCAACTGGGGCGTTTATCTGTCTAAATTTAGCTTGAATACATGACATGTTTTAGTTAGGGGCACGGCTTTACAAGTAGTTTCTCCATCTTCATAATAACGGTGTGAGTTATTTTGTAATTTGCTTGTATTACTAAGTTACGACTATTTCCTCTTATAGAGTTACTTCTTATTATCGATACATCGTCCACATTCCAATGTCTTTAAATCCTAGTCGTTTATAAATTCGTCCAGCAGCTGGATTGTTATAAAATAAACAAAGTGTTCGGCCTTCTTTCGTAAAGTCTTGAATCATTTTTTGTAATATGAGTGAAGCGTAGCCATTTCCACGATAATTCGGGTGTGTACATACACCAACTACCATAGCGGATAATGAATTTTCAGCGGAAGTAGAGGTGGATGCGATGATCACGCCGTCTTTTTCAATATAGTATGTGCGTCCTGTATTCGTTTCGATAGCCTGCCTTAATATTTTCTCTGATTCATTGGTAGTCGGAAATTCAGCAATGTCACTTCGTAATTTCATAATTCGTTCTATATCATCGAGTGACGCAAGTTTAATCGTTTCATGAATAGGCGTGTCAGGTAAGTTGTTGTCATTTAGACATTCACAAAAATACATTTCATTTTTGACGCCTAATTGTAGACTTGGAGCAGTTTCAAACTTTTCTACAATGGTTGACTTACCAGAGAGTTTAAGTGGCTTATATGCGGAAAGAAGTGCCTCATAATCAGTGGTAACAAAGTCTTCTTTACTATATGGTATAAATGAATCGTGGAATCGGAGTAAAATTGATTTTAATGTTCCATTCTCTTTAAATACTCCCCATAGTTCTTGAAAATCTGTGTCATAACCGAAAGCTTCAATATCTCCAATAATAAACAAGTTAAGGGCTGCTTCTTCTTTTAGATAAGCGAATACTTGTTCATGATCTTTCTTTGTTAATTTTCGCATCATAACGAATCGACCTCTTTTTTATTTTTCTAAATATTACAACTTAAGTTTTTTGAAATCAATATAAAATTTTATGTTTAGT
Source organism: Bacillus sp. EKM501B (assembly GCF_011800505.1). Classification (NCBI taxonomy): domain Bacteria; kingdom Bacillati; phylum Bacillota; class Bacilli; order Caryophanales; family Bacillaceae; genus Bacillus; species Bacillus sp. EKM501B. The sequence goes on from NZ_JAALFZ010000006.1 coordinate 19,543, forward strand.
TCACAAACTTTCGGAAAAACTAGGAAAGATATGACAAAGGAGGTTATGAACGGTGGATCATCCAATTCAAGGGTTAATGAAAGCAGCAATGGAAAATTTAAAAGAAATGGTTGATGTAAATACGATTGTTGGAGAGCCTGTTCAAACGGCTGACGGTGGTGTGGTGTTAACGGTTTCTAAAGTAGCGTTCGGTTTTGGAGCAGGAGGTTCTGATTTCCAAACGAATGATGGACAAAGAGCAAACGGTAACGCTGCATTTGGTGGCGGTAGCGCGGGTGGTGTTTCTATTACACCAGTAGCATTTCTTGTGGTGAATAAAGATGGAGTAAATATTCTTCATTTACAAAATGCGACACATTTAGCAGAAAAAATGATTGAATTAGCTCCACAAACAATTGATAAAATTCAATCGATGTTCCAAAAAGAAGAAAAGAAAGAGGGAAATCATCATCCTCAAAACCCTGATGAAATCCTTTAAAAACGCCTGCTTATGAGCAGGCGTTTTTTCTTGTAATCACTATGTAATAAAACACATGAAATTGTAAATAGTTTTTGAAGTTTTTTCTATGTTTCTAAAATTTTTCATGTTAAAATATGCTATAGAATTGAAACATATAAAACGAAGGTGGCTAGGTGCTTTGTCTGGAGGATCTGACCAAGTAAAGAATATGATATATATTAATGGTAATCGTCGAGGTCATTGTTTTATTACATCAGGAATTACGTTTAAAGAGTTTGCGAGTAACATCCCTTCACCGCTTCATCAAGTGTTGCTTTTGAAGCACAACTTTGAATGGACGGATTTTCATTATCATACTTTATTTGAATATGTTGAGGAAGAAAATATACATAAGTTAATTCAAGCAGAGATTGATGAATTTGATGAATTTTGTTGGGTAGATTTTGATGATGCAAGCGATTTAGATGAATTAGAGCCGAAAGAAATTGCAGAATTATTATATTTGGCTCACAAAAAAGAACCACTTGCAAGAACATTCTTTCCGCTGTTGAAAAATCGATTTGTTTATTTTTCACATGATGACGGATGGTACAACAAAGTGTATTATCGTAGAATTGCTGATTTTGTAGGAATGTTAAGTAAAGTCATTCCGTATAAACTCGGTGCTTTCGGTAAGAAACGTTTTTCTTTCTTCCAAAAATCAAAAATTTTCCCAGCAATTTCAAAAGAATTGATCATGGGACTGATTCCACTAATGGAAGATGGTCTTTACATAGATCTAGCAGGGAAGATTGAGTCAAGAAGAGGTCTTGAAATTCCGGTATATGTAGTTGGTTCGTATGAAAGTACGGATGAGGTGTTAGATAATATCGATGAATTGAAAGAGGAAGCAACAGAAACAGGTTGGCTCATTTTTGATAAGAAAGAACAGGAGTGGCAATGGGTTGTTGACTAAGAAAACTTGGCGTATGAAGTCAAGTTTTCTTGTCATTTGAAAGGAGTACAAATGAAGAAATATTATACAATTGTGGGTATTATAAGTATTATTCTCGTGGCAATATTACTTATAACTTGTCCGAAAGAATCAGATTTTAAAGTGTATGTAGAGGATAAGTATGCGTTGAATTGTAATGAGAGTAGTTTTGAATGCACGCAAAATGTAGATGGTAAAAAAGAAAAACTACAATTTGAAAGTACAGATGCACGAAATGGTGTATTCTTTATGACTGTAAAGCAAACATTTAAAACAGAAGCTGGTGTTTCAAAAGAATATAGCGGAGTAGGAATGTTTGGTACATTTCTTTTTGTTTCAGAGAAGACTTTCTAGTAATAGAAGGTCTTTTTTTTATGCTTATGTTCATATAGATGAAGTAAGACAAGCATAGGAGGGGTAGCGATGAAGAACACATGTATCGTTTGCGGTGGTGAGGAGTTTTTTTCCTCAACGTTATATGCACGTACGAAACAAGATTGGGCATATGCACCAAACATGTATCGATTTGAAAAAGTATTTATTGAGCATCGAGATGAAGAAAATTATCCAGTGTTTCAAGAAATTACAGCGAAACATTGTTGTGGATGCGGTCATATTATGTTGTATCATGAATGAACACACCAAGTATAACTTGGTGTGTTTTTTTAAAACGCTGACAAAGCAAGCGGATAAAGTAAAGTAAATAAAACAGAAAAACTACCAAAACCAATTGCTGTATATCCAAGTGTTCTTGCTCCGAAATTGACAGCTAATAGGCCAACTAAAATTGCTAGGGAGCCGAGCGTAACTGGATAAAAAGCAATGGAGAATAACGAAAGAAATAAAGCGACATAGCCTACCATTGTGCCGGTATTTGTACCTTCTATCTCATTTGCAATTTCTTTACGCTTATGTCTAATTGGAATGCCAGCTGGTGATATTTCAGCAGCATACTCTTCGTTTTTTTCACCACTTTTAAAATGATGATTTCTCTTTCTTCGCATGTACATCCCTCTCTTTCAATTGGGTGTATCTATAGTATCTTTCAAAATGAGAAGAGCATGAGTATGAGTTAAACCCAAGTAAAGCAAAAATTGGAGAATACGCATTCCATCGTTAACATATCCATCTCCTATTGAAGATAAAGTGTGGGATTTTTTCCACTAGGACTGATTATCAGCCAGCAACAATTGGATTTTTATGAGCAGTTCTCTCCCATTAACTGATCCGCATCCATTGAATTTTGAGGTAGGTGTCTTACTGCAAGCGGGATAAAACAGGAATTTTGGAAAATGATGTAGAATGAAATGAATGATAATACGTGAAGGTAGGGGAATGTATGACGAAATTTAATTGGCACGAGTCAGCGGAGAAGAAATGGGATAGTAGCGCAGAGTTTTGGAATCAAAATAGTCAAGAGATGTGGGACAGTGGTAGCAGAAGTACAATTATTCCGTTTTTTGAACAATACGTGAAGAAAGAAGCACAAGTGCTCGATGTTGGTTGTGGTGATGGCTACGGTACATATAAATTAAGTCGCGCAGGCTATAAAGCAGTGGGAGTAGATTTATCGGAAGTGATGATTCAAAAAGGTAAGGAACGCGGAGAAGGACCGAATTTATCTTTTATAAAAGGAGATCTTTCTGCATTACCATTTGAAAATGAGCAATTTGAATCAATTATGGCAATTAATTCTTTAGAATGGACGGAAGAGCCATTACGAGCGTTAAATGAAATAAAGCGTGTGTTAAAGAAAGATGGATATGCATGTATTGCAATTTTAGGACCGACAGCAAAGCCACGAGAGAACAGTTATCCTCGCTTGTACGGAAAAGACGTTGTTTGTAATACGATGATGCCTTGGGAATTTGAACAGTTAGCGAAAGAACAAGGTTTTAAAGTTGTAGATGGCATCGGCGTATATAAGCGCGGAGTAAATGAGAAGATGTTAGGTCAACTACCTACAGAGTTACAACAATCGTTAACATTCTTATGGGTATTTATGTTAAAAAACGTATAAAGAAATGAAAGAATTTTTAGGAGGTAAATAAGTGCAGAAAATACAAAAAACTGATACAATATCATCAGAACCAATTAAAGGGGGACTAGGGTATATGACAACTACTACAACAGTGAAATCCGATATTGAAATCGCACAAGAAGCGAGTATGAAGAAGATTCAAGAAATTGCAGCTGATTTAAATATTTTAGAAGATGAATTAGAGCCATACGGGCATTATAAAGGTAAGTTATCTCTTGATATTTTTAAGCGCTTACAAGATGAGAAAGACGGTAAAGTTGTTTTAGTAACAGCAATTAACCCAACTCCAGCTGGAGAAGGTAAATCAACAGTAACAGTTGGTTTAGGTCAAGCTTTTAACAAAATTGGTAAGAAAACAGTAATTGCACTTCGTGAACCATCTCTTGGACCGACGATGGGATTAAAAGGTGGAGCAGCGGGTGGCGGTTTTTCACAAGTCGTACCAATGGAAGACATTAACCTTCACTTTACTGGAGATATCCATGCGATCACAACTGCCAATAACGCATTAGCAGCGTTTATTGATAATCATATCCAACAAGGAAACACACTTGGAATTGATACGCGTAAAATCGTTTGGAAACGCTGCGTTGACTTAAATGATCGTGCCCTTCGTAACGTAGTAATTGGTCTTGGTGGACCTGTACAAGGTGTACCACGTGAAGACGGTTTTGACATTACAGTAGCATCTGAAATTATGGCCGTGTTCTGCCTTGCAACAGATATTCAAGACTTAAAAGCACGTTTATCTCGCATCGTAGTTGCCTATAACTTTGCAAATCAACCTGTAACGGTTAAAGATTTAGGTGTAGAAGGTGCGTTAACACTATTATTAAAAGACGCATTAAAGCCGAACTTAGTACAAACGTTAGAAAATACACCAGCTATCATTCATGGCGGACCATTTGCGAATATCGCTCACGGTTGTAACAGTGTTATCGCTACAACAATGGCAGCAAAATTAGGTGATTATGTTATTACAGAAGCTGGATTCGGTGCTGATTTAGGCGCTGAGAAGTTTTTAGATATTAAAGCTCGTGCAGCTGGCATTAAACCAGAAGCAGTTGTTATTGTTGCGACGATTCGTGCGCTTAAAATGCATGGTGGCGTTGCAAAAGATCAATTAAAAGAAGAAAATGTAGACGCATTAGCAAAAGGTATGGAAAACTTACAGAAGCATGTTGAAACAATTCAAAGCTTCGGTGTACCTTTCGTAATTGCAATTAATAAATTTATTACAGATACAGATGCAGAAGTTGCATACTTACAAGAGTGGTGCAATGAGCGTGGCTATGCAGTATCCTTAACGGAAGTTTGGGAGAAGGGTGGCCAAGGCGGAGTTGACCTTGCTGAAAAAGTGTTAAAAGAAATCGAAAAAGGTGAGAACAACTACGCACCACTTTATGAATTAGAATTACCATTAGAAGAAAAAATCCGTACAATTGCTCAAAAAGTGTACGGTGCAAAAGATATTGAGTTTGCTCCGAAAGCACGTAAGCAATTAGCTCAATATGAAGGAGAAGGATGGAGTAACCTACCAATTTGTATGGCGAAAACACAATATTCTCTTTCTGACGATGCAACGAAATTAGGTCGTCCATCTGACTTTATCGTTACAATTCGTGAGCTAAAACCATCTATCGGTGCAGGGTTTATCGTTGCGTTAACAGGAACAATGTTAACAATGCCAGGCCTTCCAAAACAGCCAGCAGCACTTCAAATGGATGTAAATGAAGATGGAAAAGCAGTAGGTTTATTCTAAAAGGTTGTAATTCATCTCGTTTATCTGTAAACTATATATACATCAAGTGGCGCCTTTCCATCGAAAGGCGCCTGTTTTTTGGAGGAAATTATGTTTGATCCAACTGCTTTTGACAATTTAAAAGTAATCGTAGAAGGTGCTGTGTATGATTTTGATCTACATGGAGATATTCTTGTAACAGATCGAAAAGATATGATGGATCTTGCTTCATTAAGTCGTATATATCATATCTCATTTCAATTAACAGAACCGTTTGAACCATTAGTAGAAGCAACATTTTCATTATCTGTGGATGCAAAGAACTTGTCTGGTGAAATACTAGAAGTGCCTCAGTTTACACCAGGTTGTGAAATGAAGCTAGCATTTTCATTCCCGTTAGAACAACCAGAAGTAAAATGCGAAGAAATTGAAACATTAATGCGTTCTATATGGGGAAAAGAAAGAATGATTATGCAGAAAGTTTCATACGAATATAATAAGCAAGCGATTTCATATCATAATAAGGTAGAGGTTCTATTTCAAAAAGCGATTACAGAAGACCATGTTGATGATTTAATAGCTGTTATTTCACACATGATAGAAACGGTGCGAACAATACAGCATTTTCTTCAAAAATAGAGATAAAGGAGAAAAACAAATGATAAAAGATATGCAACCATTTTTACAACAAGCTTGGGAGAAGGCTGGTTTTAAAGAGTTAACTGAAATTCAAAAACAAGCGATTCCAACTATTTTAGAAGGACAAGACGTTATAGCTGAATCTCCAACTGGAACAGGAAAAACATTAGCGTACTTATTACCACTTTTACATAAAATTAATCCTGAAGTAAAACAGCCACAAGTTGTTGTTTTAGCGCCAACACGTGAACTTGTAATGCAAATTCATGAAGAGGTTCAAAAGTTTACAGCAGGAACTGAAATTTCAGGTGCATCTTTAATTGGTGGTGCAGATATTAAGCGCCAAGTTGAAAAATTAAAGAAACACCCAAGAGTAATTGTCGGTTCACCAGGCCGTATTTTAGAATTAATTCGTATGAAAAAGCTAAAAATGCATGAAGTAAAAACAATTGTATTTGATGAGTTTGATCAAATTGTAAAGCAAAAAATGATGGGCGCAGTGCAAGATGTAATTAAATCAACGATGCGCGATCGTCAATTAGTATTCTTCTCGGCGACAATGACAAAAGCGGCAGAAGATGCGGCACGTGATTTAGCAGTTGAACCACAATTAGTACGTGTAACACGTGCAGAATCAAAAAGCTTAGTTGAGCATACGTATATCATTTGTGAGCGACGCGAAAAAAATGATTACGTAAGAAGAATTATGCATATGGGCGATGTAAAAGCAGTTGCTTTCTTAAACGACCCATTCCGTTTAGATGAAATTACTGAGAAATTGAAATTCCGTAAAATGAAAGCGGCGGCTCTTCATGCAGAAGCAAGTAAACAAGAGCGTGAAGCGACAATGCGTGCTTTCCGCGGAGGGAAATTAGAAATTCTACTTGCTACTGATATTGCAGCGCGCGGTATCGACATTGACGATTTAACACATGTAATTCACTTAGAATTACCAGACACAGTAGACCAATACATTCACCGCTCAGGACGTACTGGACGTATGGGTAAAGAAGGAACTGTCGTATCTCTTGTAACTCCACAAGAAGAGCGCAAATTACTGCAATTTGCGAAAAAACTAGGCATCGTATTTACGAAGCAAGAAATGTTCAAAGGATCATTCGTAGAAACGAAACCGAAAGCACCAAAGAAAAAGAAACCAGCATTTACTGGGAAGAAAAAGCCTAGATAAATGATGGAGAAGGCGTAACTATTTGTAGTTACGTCTTTTTTGTTTGTAAACAAGTGATAATGGGAATTGTATTAGTGTTTTTAATGTGCCTATCATATATATGCTTCTACTGGGAGTATCGAAAAAAGGGTAGTTTATTTATTTGGTTTATACGAGGAAATAATATAAAAAAGTCGAATATTAAAATGATGCGAAATAATAAAAAGAAGGTACACATATGGATAGGAAATTAGGAATGTTTTTGAATACAAAATATATTGAAGTAAACGAAGGAATACAAAAAGCAAGGGAATGGGATTTAGAATATATTCAATTATATGCTATGAATCCGACTTTCAACTTAGCTAACATCTCAAAGAAACAATGGAATACATTAAAAGAAAACTTATCTTTTAATGAGATTCAAGTCCCGTCATTAGCAATTAGCTTCGGAGAAAATGGAATAATAGGAACTGAAGCTGAATGTGTAATAGAGAGTTTTAAATATATTACTGATAAAGGGTTAAGGTTAGGAGCTAACATAGTAACAGCCCATATTGGGAAAATCCCTGATGATGAAAATAGTGAGTACTATGATAAAATGCTACGTGTTTGTAATGAAATAGGGGACTTAGCGTTCAGATTTGGAGGATTCTTCGCCATTGAGACGGGATCTGAAAAAGCAATAGTATTAAAACGATTTTTAGAAACTGCAAACTCGAAAGGACTAGCTGTTAACTTTGACCCAGCAAATTTAATAAGTGATGTAAATGAAAATCCGGGAGAAGGTTTATTACTATTAAAAGATTATATAGTACAAACTCATATTAAAGATTGTAAAGAAGTGAAAAGTGATCGTTCAACTAAGTATATAGAAGTCGCAGCAGGGAATGGTGAAGTAGATTTCGATATATTCTTCAAAGTATTAGATAAAATTGGATTCGACGGATATAACATGATTGAAAGAAATGATTATTTTGATGAACTGGATGGGATGAGTCAGTCGATAAATTTTGCAAAGAAGTACATACCAACTCAAAAGGAATAACGATAGTATTTGTAGAAAGCTACATAGAATATAAAAACCATTAGGGGGAAATGTAATGATCCATAAAGTAGGACAAATTATGTTATATGTAAATAATCAAGATGAGGCAGTAAATTTTTGGACGGAGAAGGTAGGGTTTCATGTAGTTGCAGAGGAAGATAATAAGCAAGGAATGAGATGGATTGAAATCGCTCCGAAAAGCGGTGCGGAAACGAGCATTATATTACATAATAAAGAAGTTATTTCGAAAATGAGCCCAGAATTGAATCTTGGTACACCGTCTTTAATGTTCTTCTCAGAAAATCTTGATCAACTATATACAGATTTAACAAATAAAAATGTTACTGTTGGAGAAATGGTAACCATGCCTTCTGGTAAAGTGTTTAACTTTGCTGATAGCGAAGGGAATTATTTTGCGGTTATGGAGAAGAACCAATAATAATATTGCTATGTGAAAATCCCCCTCAAATATATTTGAAGGGGATTAAATTTTTGAAGTGGATTTTTCATTAGAGAGTTGTTTAATAAAAAATACTCCTTTTTCAATAGCTGTCTCAATATAGCCAACGATTTGGTCAAACGTAAATACTTGTAAGTCTTCATGCAAATGTTGCTTTGGATACAACATATCTTCAAAAAGATACTTTCGAAAAGCTAAAACGTTTTCTTTAGAAACCTCTTCAATATCCACAATGTGAGCCTCTTGATTGAGAAGAGAGAAAAGCTGTTGTTCTTGATCGTAATGATGAAGCAACTTTGCATTTAACAATTTAAAATCGTTATAGTACAGGGGTGCGATAGTTTCGTCATTCTCTATTCTATTTTTTAGCCAAGGTAGAAAAAATCCACTTAGCCAATTATCATCGGCAATGAGGTGGGTATAATAGCCTAAAATAAATGGGGAATCTATATGTGATTCATATTTATGAAAAAATGAATCATAATCTATTCTTCTCGTATAGTTCTTCGTTGTACCGGCATAAAAATGTGAGGTTCCTTTTTCTTTTTTTGAATGAACAGCATCAGGGGCTACAGCTCCAAGTAAGAAAGAAGTCTTATCGTGAATTGATAGTTTCTCAGCAATACCACTAGCGATAATAACATGCATAATTCGTGATCCCATGAATGCCACCTCTGTTTCCAGTATTCATTTCAGGAAGAGGACTAAACGGTTAGTATTACTTTCCCTGTACTTTTTCTACTTTCGACCCATTCATGTGCTTTCCCTGCATTTTGAAGTGGAAAAGATTTCGTAGCCTTAATTTGTAAACGTCCGTCACGCAAATAACGGAAAACTTCATTTGCAGTTTCTTGGAGCAGTTCAGGACGCTTTTTTCGTGTGTTTCCAAAGCTAAAACCGAGTATAGAGCGGCAACTTGCATGTAAATCTTTCGTTTGAAAGTTACCAATTTCACCGCTAGCATTACCGAAATGAACGAGGCGACCGTAATAAGCAAGGCAGTTTAAACTTCTTTCAGAAACCGTTCCAGAAATAGAGTCTAAAATTACATCAACCCCTTCACCATTTGTCAGTTCATTGACTTTCTCTACAAAATCTTCATCTTGATGACAAATAACATAATCAGCTCCAGCATCTAAAGCAATTTCTTTTTTTGCTTCACTTCCGACAGTGCCTATAACTGTTCCAGCCTCTAATAGTTTAGCAAGTTGAATAGCAGTAGTGCCAATTCCGCCAGCAGCCGCATGAATGAGTACAGATTCACCTTGTTGAAGCCTTGCAACATTTGCGAGTAAATTATAGCTTGTAAAAGATACGATTGGACAAGCGGCTGCAGTTTGAAAGTCAACTTCATGGGGTAATACGAAAGTAAGATTTTCATTTGCAACAACGTATTCTGCGTAAGATCCATTTTGAGGAAAAGCAATGACACGTTGTCCAGGGTGAATATTTTTCACATGAGAACCGACACGTTCTACAATACCAGTGGCATCTATACCTGGAATAAAAGGTAGTGCTTTATTTCCTTTTTTACCATAACGTAATTTAATATCAGCGAAATTTACACTAGTAGCAACAACGCGAATTAAAACTTGATCTTCTGAAATAGCCGGTATATCCAAATCTGTATATTTCATCACTTCAGGACCACCGAACGACGTTACAACGATAGCTTTCATCATATATCCTCCTAAATTTGACTATATAAATTATTTTAAATCTTTATCAGAAATTGGAAAATTATATAATAGTTATGTGTGGTTATAAGTGAAGCTTATGAACTCAATGAATCATAATATTAATTTATATAAAAAAACTTTAAAAAAATCGAACGAAATATGAATTACCTGCCAATATATAGTGTAAGACAAAGGAGGGCTGGAATATGAAGGGTGAAATAGATTACGCACATTTAATCCAATTAACTTTATCAGGAAATAAAGAAGCATATAGCAAGTTGTATGATAAAACGATTCAAGAAGTATATAAAACAGCACATTTTTTAATAGAGGATAAAACGGATGTAGATGATGTCGTTCAAGAAATATACATACAACTATATGAATCGCTTCGTAAGTATGATAGCGAGAAGCCATTTCGTCCTTGGCTAATTGGACTTGCGATTAAACAAATTCACTCTTATAGAAGAAAGAGGTGGATGCGACTACGAATTATAAAAAAAGCAGAAGAGCAAAGAAAGTCAGTGCAAATTGATTTTTCTAACGATGTTGTAAGTAAAATATCAAACCAAAAACTAATTGAACTCATTCATAAATTACCGTATAAATTGAAACAAGTTATTATCTTAAGATACTTACACGATTATTCACAAGAAGAAGTAGCACAAATATTACATATTCCAATTGGTACTGTGAAATCTAGAATTCACGCAGCATTAAAGAAACTACGTCAAAAAGAGCAAGTAGAAGAAATCTTTTTAGGAGAGGTAGGGAATGTGAAATGAGTTTAGATTGTAGAGTTAGAGAATCTATACAAGAAGAATCGAAGGGAATTGTTGCCCCGCCGGAGTTAAAAGAAAAAGTAATTGTTCAGATTAAAATGAATCGCGGAGGGAACAAAAGGAAGAAGCGTCTTATTGCAGGAGTGCTTGCGGCAGCATTTTTAATCCCGACGACTGGTTTTGCGTATCAATCTATTATGGCGGATGGTATATACGGATCTTTCGAGAATTTAAAAAAACATGCCGGAACGATGACATTAGAGGCGTATATGCGTTTTAGTGCAAAATTATCAGAGGCGAAAGATGAAATGGGTACGAAGGAATATGAAGAGTTTACAAAAGAACTAAAAAAATTAACAAATGCAAAACTTACGTACGGAGATTCGAACGGTAATATTGATTATGATCAATTATCACCAGCAAAAAGAGAAGAAATGAAAAAGGTAAGTATGGGTCTTCAGCCATACTTTGATAAATTAAATGGTCATAAGTCTAGTAAAGAAGTATTAACACAAAAAGAGTTTGACCGTTATGTGGAAGCTTTAATGACATATGAAATCGTACAAGTGAAGACAAAATCAACTGGTGGGATGAAAGTAGAAGAAGTACCTGAGGCGTACAAAGAAAGATTTATTCAAGCGGAGCAGTTTATGGAGTATGTAGATGAAAAGGTGAGATAAGTAAAAAGCTCAATGCTTTAGCTTTGAGCTTTTTTATTAAAACAAAAAAAGAGTGTTCAATTATATTTTTTCATATTTGCAGTATCTTTTTGTATAAAACAATCTAAAAGTGAATAACCAGCTATTAAACTAATTATCGTAACAAAAGTTGTATTTATTAGAATAATATTAACTAAATAAGGTAGGTATTCTGCAAGTGGTGAAAAGAGTAGTGCTGGGGAAAAGGAAATGAATAGTGTAGGCACTGTAATAGCAATAAATTTATCCGGTTGAAAGCTCCAGTTTTGTTTACTTGTTTCGCGATTAATAGATTGAAGGAATCGTAATAAAATGCCAACTATAAGAGGGAAGAGTGTAAAGTAGAATAATCTTGGATAAACGTTAAAGTTCACTTGCGTGTCTGTATCTAAATAAAATTGAATTTTTACTCCTACAAATAATAATAAGACGATAAATAATGTAAAGCAGAGGTATAGCATCACTTTTTGCATTATATTCCACCATCCTTTACTCAAAATATATTCAAAAAAAGAAGAGATATACAATAACTACTGTTGTATATCTCTTCTTTTACTGTTAGTTAATAGTGGAGTTTGCTTTTTCTTGCTTCGTGAAATAATCAATAATGCCCATTGCACTAATTTCTATATCTAGATGTAAAATATTATAAACGGAATGATCTGATGGAACGTTTAACTTTGTAAGATGAGAAGAGATTTTATCCATTAACAAAGTTTGTAAAGCTTTAGTCGCTTCATCGAAATCATTATACTTTTCAAAGACTTCCTTACCAGTCTGAACGAAAATAGGTAGCCAATGTTCCAGTTGATTGTATACTTCTGTAACATGAGAGGATGCGCCGTAATGACCGAAATAAATAGTATCTACATCCATACTTTGAATATGATTTTTAGAAGCAATCATCGCATCTGGTTGAAATTGTGAAGGGGACGTTGATGGTAGATACAGTTCTACACCAACGTTTGCGAGTTCTCTATAATAAATTCCAATTGTATCACCAGTGAAAATCCCGTTTGTTAATGAATCGTGAATGCTAATATGGTGCTTAGCATGCCCCGGTGTATCGTAAAATGTAAGGATACGTTCTTCGGCAATTTTTAACGTATCACCATGTTGTACAATACGAACACGTTCTTCTTCTATAGGAAGAATTGGATCAAAGAGTTTATCGAAATCTTCTTTGTAGACAGCTTTTGCACCTAAAATGAGTTTTGTTGGATCAATCATATGACGAGCACCACGAGAATGCACATATAACGTAGCATTTGGGCACTTCTCCATCATTAAACCAGCTGCGCCAGCGTGATCTAAATGCACATGTGTAACGATAATGTTTTTAACATCGTTTAAATCAATATGTAATTGTTGTAAGCCGTCTAAAATATACGGAAGAGAAGGGGCTGCACAAGTTTCAATTAAAGTAATATCGTCACCTAATAAAACGTACGTACCTGTTCGTTCATTATGCTGTAAATCGAAATCATCAATAAGATATAGGTGAGAAGATAATTGCTCTACTTTTTTCATATTTACCACTCCTTATATACTGCATGTTTCTATTATACGATAAAATAGAAAAAAGGCAGAAAACGAAGCTCGTCTTCTGCCTTTTTGTAATATTATTATTTCGTTTGTTGTTTATTAATAGACATAATGAACAGTCCAACAATCCCGCCTACTAATGGAAGCATAATTTCTCCTGCTAAATTAAAGTAGGAGCTTAAGAATAAACCATTTACATCGATTACCCAGCCAGTAACATACAATAACATCATATATAGTACGAAATAAAACTCGCGATTTGAAATCGTTTCATGTTGTGCAGTTTTCATAATGGACACCATCCTTTTCTTTTATAATGGAATATAAACTGTCACATTTTGTTCACATTTCAATTGTAAAACTTTCCATCATAAAAGTCTAGTAGTATGTGTCGAATTTTGAACGAAAATAAAGCGCTATCATTATATCTTATAAGTACGTAATAAGAGATGTATATTCACGAATGTAGTATAGTATAAACATAGAATGATAGTGAAGAGAGGGGCAAAGACAATGACAGTTTATGATTTTTCAGCTAAAACAATTACCGGTGAAGAAAAATCGTTAAAAGATTACGAAGGAAAAGCACTTCTTATTGTAAATGTAGCTAGTAAATGTGGTTTCACACCGCAATATAAAGGATTACAAGAGGTGTATGATAAATATAAAGACCAAGGACTTGAAATACTCGGATTCCCTTGTAACCAATTCGGCGGACAAGAACCAGGTACAGAAGCGGACATTACTAGTTTTTGTGAATTAAACTACGGTGTAAACTTTCCAATGTTTGCAAAGGTTGATGTGAAAGGTGATAAGGCTCATCCTTTATATACATACATGACAGAACAAGCACCAGGTTTACTCGGTATGAAAGCAGTGAAATGGAATTTTACGAAGTTTTTAATCGGAAAAGACGGGAAAGTAGTAGGGCGTTTTGCGCCGCAGACGAAGCCGGTAGATTTAGAGGTTGAGATTGAGAAGGTACTTGGAGAATAATTAGGAGTTTCACTTTATTAAAAAACGTCTCAAAGAACAATGTAGTTCTTTGAGACGTTTTCTTTAAACTCACATTTTCAAGATTAAATTACTGTATCAAAGCCATCTGATTTAGGTAGAGAAGCTGCTTTTTTCATAAGCACTTCCCATAAGTGTACGGATTTCTTCCATTCTGCTGCAACCTGCCCCTGTTTATACATAGCATTCTCATAACTGGCAGTAAGTTGTTGCATATCGGCCGAGTTGTAAAGTGTATCGATATGGAGAGCGTATTCTCGGAATGTTTGACTTTCACCCCGTGGCATGCCAATTCTCGCAAATTGTTTTAAAAGTGCACCGTAAGCTTTTTGATAAACAGCATCATCTTTTCGGTATTTATAGAAATGAATAATAAGAAATGTCCTCCATATCATTCTAGTGGTGAAGAGAATGTATCCCATAATACTAATTAGTATCGTAGAGAGGAATACGTACCACCAAGAAAAACTAGTTTGAGAATTTGTGACCTTTTTAGTAGAAGCTTCTTCTGTATTTTCTATTAAACTTTTAAGTTTTGCTTCATTATTTCGTTGTTGTATTTGCGTGTTATTAGAATTATTTGCTTCGCTATTTTGTGAAATAGGAGCAGGCGTATTATTTATAAAATTATAGGGATTAGTAAATCCTTTTGTTGGTTCGAATGGAATCCATCCGTATCCTGGGAAATATACTTCGACCCAAGAGTGTGCGTTATCGTTCGTGATTGTATAAACATCCTCACCTTCTGCAGAGGCAAGTGTATTGTCAAGAGTTCCTTCTGTATAGCCTTTTACCCAGCGAGCAGGAATCCCGGCAGAACGAAGTAGTACAATCATAGACGTCGAAAAATTATTACAGTAGCCGCTTTTTGTATCGAAAAGGAATTGATCTACATAATCTTGGCTTTTGGCAGGGAATAAGACATTCGTTGATTCGTATGTAAAAGAGTTGTCTGTAAAGTAATTTTCAATAGCTAATACTTTATCATATCGGTTGTCTTTATCATTTGTAAGATTGACAGCCAAGTCTTTTATGCGCTGTGGTAATGACTTGGGAAGTTGTGTGTACTTTGTCATAAAATAAGGATTTGTTTCTTGACCTTCATTTGTTTTTACAGCTTTCAAGTTTTCTATGGAAAACTCAGGGATCTCATATGTTACTTTATACGAATGTAAAGTAGTAGAAGAGTCTCCATTCATTGTATAAATTTTTTCTGAAAACGGGTCAACACTGTATGATACATCAGAAGCAGCCTCAACTGATACTAATCCTGCTGGATAGGTAAGGTGAGGGTAACTTTTTTGCATGGTAATTGTTGCCTCAGTCGTTTTCATTTTTGTATTTTGTTCGTACCAGCTTACGACGTCGTTTTTATTTTTAAAAGAAATCTTTTTCGGATTTTCAGAAATTTCCCAGCCTTTTCCTGTATAAAAATCTTTTGTTTCTACTCTCCAATATTGTTTGTTTTGCGTTCGTGCTGTGAAAACAATTGTAGGATCCGCCTTAAAAGGACCGCCTAATCGCGAGTCATCTAAACCATACCCAATTGTAGAAACTTTTTGCTCTTTACTTGCTTCAGATGTGTTGAATTTTAAAAAATCCATTGGGTTTGGCCATTGAGGGCCAAATTTTGGAGCAAAGTATGCAATGGTTGCTAATAATACGATAAATATTGTAAGTGGTCTAAGTAATTTTGAGATTTCTCTAGCATAATTTTGTAAGTGTTCACGTTCTTTTATTCGTTCTACTTGAAGAAGACTAAGCATAAAAAAGCCGATGACAACAGTACGAATAATAGCGTAGTTTGCATTGTATAAATGTAAGTTATGAAAAGTTGCGATATAAATAATAGTCAATACAAGGAATAGAAACCCACGTTTTTTATGAATAATCCAAAATGAAGTGAAAGAACTCAAAAACCAAAATGAGAGAAAAAATAAAACCGTCGGAAAAACTGGAGAAATATCTAGTAAATTCCCTTGGAAAAACAGGGAGGAATTTCGAAACATATCAGAAAAGAATGTTGTTAGCCAAGATGGATTTATAAAAGCATTTTTATAATATAGGGAATGAATGATAAATAAGACTGTGACAATTTTTATAGGAATCTGCCACCTCGTTTGAAAAAAAGAGAGAGCGAAGCAAATTCCTATAAATGTTACGAAAATATCTAATCTACCTACATTTGTAATACCTATAAGAGGTCTTAGCCATTCTAGTAAAAGAAGAAATACACATGCATGCATGAAGAATCTGTTCGTATCCCACTTGTATTTTGCTTGTAATAGCATCATTTGCTCACCTCAAAAAACACGTTTGTATACCGGTTTTCATAAACCGTGTTTACAAATATTTGTCGTTTTTTTAGAGTTTCTAGTATACTGAGTTCTCGGTGTGAAAGTTGATTCGCTTTTTCTTTCACGACAAAAACCATACATTTTCTATTTCTTATAGCAGCACAATCAGCCGCCTTTTGAATATCGGGAGAAAGATTACTGGTCACGAGTATAACCGTGACGGGCTCATAAATTTTTCTTAGTTCCATGTCTACACTCTGGGAGAGCGGAAATACACTGTCTGCTTGTACTTTTGCTAAATGACAAAGGATTTGTTGTAACTGCGTATCTCCATTGTCTAAAGGGAAAATAGTTTGTTCTTTTCCGATAGAAACGAATGATGCTGGTGAATTTTGTTTCAAGACAGCCCTTACGATAGAGGCAGTAAATGTGACGACTGATTCGAATAGAGGAGACTCGGTTCTGTCTATGAATATCATGATATTATGGCTGCGCTGTTGTTCAAACTCTTTTGTCATAATATTGTTTGTTCGTGCAGTTGCTTTCCAATCAATCCATGAAAAGCGATCACCAGGTTTATAGTCTCTGACACCGACAGAGATTGTAGAGTCTTTTGCTGAATTTATATTTGCTGAAAGCGCTCCTTGTTCGAAATGATTTTCCAATTGTCGATACGCTATATCTACATACTGGGGATAGACTAAAAATGTATTTGGAACTGAAAAAGTTGCTTCTTTCTCTATCATGCCGAATAAATCGCCGGTTTTGACACGTACGCTTGAAAAAGTGTGCTCGCCTCTAGGGATTGTGTCAATAACATATTGAAACGAAATATTTCGTTCCAATCCTGGGAAGAGTACTACCTTATTCATCTTTATTTGTTTACAACTTATAAATTGTGGTGGCAGTTCATCTTCTATAACTAAATAAAGTAAGGGAAAAGGAAATTTTCTTTTTATTGTAATCGTGCTTACAAATTGTTCTCCTACTACATATCCATTCTGGTTTGTTATTCGCTTTACTTCAGCGTCCCGTAAAGCGTAGAAGGGGAGTAGTAGCGAATAAAGAGCAATGGGAATTATGCTGTAAAACAAAAACCAACTGACAAACCCGCCTTGAAACATAGCGTACATAAATGTTAAGACTAGGCATAAAGGGAGTAGCGATAACTTCATAACGTGATATAGCGCTCGCAGCATTCGTTTCATCAAGGGTTCATCGCCCTTTGAGTAGGCACGGTAGTTCGTGCAACGATTTTTGCGATAACTTGTTCGCCAGTTATTCCTTCAAATTTTGCTTCCATTTTTAGAATGAGCCTATGCGCTAAAACGTAAGGAGCTAAAAGTTTAACATCGTCTGGAATAACATAATTTCTGCTATGGATAAATGCATAAGCTTGTGAAGCTTTCATTAAAGCAATTGAGCCACGTGGACTTGCACCTAGCTGTATAGAACTGTACGTACGAGTCTGATTAACAAGCTTTACAATGTAATGCTTAATTGCTTTGTCCATACTTACTACCCGTACGCTTTGTTGTAAATAAAGTAATTCTTCTATTGTAGTAATGGTCTGTAATTGAGAGAGTGGATTCGTTTTTTCCATCCGGTTTAAAATTTCAAATTCTTCCTCTGGTGTAGGATATCCCATTTTTAGTTTCAATAAGAAACGATCGAGTTGAGCTTCTGGTAGAGAATATGTTCCTTCATATTCGACCGGATTTTGTGTAGCCATGACAAAGAACGGCTTTGGTAAAGGTCTTGTAATACCATCTATTGTAATATTGCCTTCTTCCATACATTCAAGTAAAGCAGATTGTGTCTTTGGAGATGTACGATTAATTTCATCAGCAAGTACAAAATTCCCCATAATTGGTCCAGGCTTGAACTCAAATTGGAGCTCTTTCGGATTATAAATAGAAACTCCTGTTACATCTGACGGCAATAAATCAGGTGTAAATTGAATTCGCTTATAATCAGCATCAATGGATTTAGAAAGAGCACGTACTAGCATTGTTTTTCCGACACCAGGAACATCTTCTAATAGCACATGACCTTCAGCTAAGAGAGCTGTCAAAACTAAGATGGTTTCTTTTCGTTTTCCGACCATTATTTTTTCAATATTATTGATTATTTTTTCTACAGTGGGATGTAATGAATCAAGCTGGGGCATCGTAATCCTCCTAATGTTATTATCGTTTTCTAATCAATTTAGTGGACATATTTCTAATTCTATATGTAGACAGTAAAGGTCTACCTTAAATTCTGAGAATATTCAGATTATTTATTTCGATTACATCTAGTATAATTGTTTCCGTAACTAAGGGCAATACAGTAAATAATGATTTGTAGTTTTATGTAAAATCAGACTCGATATAAAATAATAACATTGGGAAAAATTTTTTTACATACAATTTATACTCTTTTCCTTATAGCAGTTTTGAAATAATATCAAAACTCTTTTTCTTTTGCAAAATAGTCGATACCTCAAAATACCATTCTCCTAATAATCACGATTAACCATAACCTTCACAACGGAACAAAAGGTTTTCTCACAAACTTATTCTCTAATAAATTTTTGACAATCTCTTGAACTGTGCGAAATGTCACATCTGTATTTTACAACCTCTCTTATAGTAAGGGTATGTAAGAGAGACGTATTAAAGGAGTGAACAGTATGAAGAAAAAAACTTCAGCACTAATGAGACGTTTAAAATATTTTTCACCAATAGATCGTTATAACGATAATCATACACAAGAAACATATGAAGATCGCGAATGGGAAAATGTGTACAGAAAGCGTTGGCAGCATGATAAAGTAATTCGTTCTACACACGGCGTGAACTGTACTGGTTCATGTAGCTGGAATATATATGTGAAAGATGGAATTGTAACTTGGGAAGGGCAGGAGCTTAACTATCCGACTACAGGTCCTGATATGCCAGATTTTGAACCGCGAGGATGCCCACGTGGAGCAAGTTTTTCTTGGTACATTTATAGTCCACTTCGTGTGAAATACCCGTATGTACGTGGTGTTCTTTGGAATATGTGGCAAGAAGAATTGCAAAATAACGAGTCACCATTAGAGGCTTGGAAAAGCATTGTGGAAAACCGTGAAAAGGCACGTACGTATAAGCAGGCGCGTGGTAAAGGGGGATTCATTCGTGCGAATTGGGATGAAGTATTACAACTCGTTTCAGCCTCTCTACTTTATACAGTAATTAAATACGGGCCAGATCGAAATGTTGGCTTTTCACCAATTCCAGCTATGTCGATGTTAAGTCATGCTGCTGGTAGTCGCTTTATGCAACTTATGGGTGGACCGATGCTTAGCTTCTATGATTGGTATGCGGATTTACCACCAGCTTCTCCTCAAATTTGGGGCGATCAAACAGATGTACCGGAAAGTAGTGACTGGTATAACTCTGGGTACATTATGACATGGGGTTCAAATGTACCAATGACGAGAACACCAGATGCACACTTTTTAGCAGAGGTTCGATATAAAGGAACGAAAGTCGTTTCTGTCAGTCCTGATTTCGCTGAATCAACAAAGTTTGCGGATGATTGGATTAGTGTGAAACAAGGTACAGACGGTGCACTTGCGATGGCAATGGGGCATGTAATCTTACAAGAATTTTACGTAGATAATCAAGTGGAATATTTCACAAAGTATGCGAAGCAATATACTGATTTTCCTTTCTTTGTCACATTGAAACAAAAAGGAGATCAATTCGTTGCTGATCGGTTCTTAAATGCTTCTGATATTGGACGAGAAACGAAGTTAGGGGAATGGAAACCTGTTCTTTGGAACGAGAATACGAATGATTTTGCAACACCTCACGGCACAATGGGGTCACGTTGGGATAATGAAAAGAAATGGAACTTGCGTTTAGAAGATGAAGAAACAGGTGAAAAGATTGATCCACGTCTTTCTTTACTTGGAATGGAGGATAGTGTTCAAACTGTACAAATTCCGTACTTCTCTGATGATGGAAACAAAATATTAGAACGTACGATTCCAGTGAAAAAGGTTATGACAGAAGAGGGCGAATTGTTCGTTACAACTGTATACGACTTAACGTTAGCAAATTACGGTGTGAACCGCGGGCTTGGCGGACAAGAACCGAAAGACTTCAATGATGACATACCGTTTACACCTGCATGGCAAGAGAAAATGACAGGAGTAAAACGTGAGCTTATTATTCAAATCGCTCGTGAGTTCGCACAAAATGCTGTTGATACGAATGGTCGCTCAATGATAATTGTCGGAGCGGGTATTAACCATTGGTTTAACTCTGATACGATTTATCGCGCCGTTTTAAATCTTGTTCTTCTCGTTGGAGCACAAGGTGTAAACGGCGGTGGTTGGGCTCATTATGTTGGTCAAGAAAAATTAAGACCAGCAGAAGGATGGCAAACAATCGCGATGGCAAAAGATTGGCAAGGTCCACCGAAATTACAAAACGGTACATCCTTCTTCTATTTCGTAACAGATCAATGGCGTTATGAAGATACACCTGTTGGACATTTAGCATCACCAGTTGAAGGTAACTCTCGTTATCAACATCACGGTGATTACAACGTATTAGCTGCACGACTTGGCTGGTTACCTTCTTATCCAACATTCGAGAAAAATGGAATTGAATTATATAAAGAGGCTGTTGCTGCTGGTGCAACAACGCAAGAAGAAATCGGAAAATATGTTGCACAAAAATTAAAAGAAAAAGAACTGAAATTTGCGATTGAAGATCCAGATAACAATAACAACTTCCCGCGCAATTTATTCGTATGGCGTGCGAATTTAATTTCGAGTTCTGGTAAAGGACATGAATATTTCTTAAAACATTTATTAGGTACAACAAACGGGTTAATGAATGACGACAGTGATTCATTACGACCAGAAGAAATAAAGTGGCATGAAGAAGCGCCAGAAGGGAAGCTTGATTTACTCATTAATTTAGATTTCCGTATGGCTGGAACAGCACTGTATTCTGATATCGTCTTACCTGCTTCAACTTGGTACGAAAAACACGATTTAAGCAGTACAGATATGCATCCATTTGTACATCCATTTAATCCGGCAATCGGTTCACCGTGGGAAGCGCGCTCTGACTGGGATATTTTCACTTCACTTTCTAAAGCTGTGTCAGATTTAGCGAAGAAAATTGATCTTGAACCAATGAAAGAAGTTGTTGCAACACCACTTCTTCATGATACACCGCAAGAATTAGCGCAACCACTTGGCAAGATTAAAGATTGGAGTAAAGGTGAATGTGAACCAATCCCGGGTAAAACGATGCCACAAATTCACGTTGTTGAAAGGGATTATAAAACGATTTATGACAAAATGACTGCGCTTGGACCAAATGCCGGAAAACAACCGATTGGTACGAAAGGGATCTCTTGGTCAGCAGAAAAAGAGTATGAGCAATTAAAGAGCAAATTAGGAGTCGTTCGAACGGATTCTATCGCGAAAGGTTGTCCAGACATCAAAGAAGCAATCAATGCTGCTGAAGCGGTATTAACACTATCTTCTACAACAAACGGTCATATGGCAGTAAAAGCATGGGAAGCACTTGAAAAACAAACAGATTTAAAACTACGTGATTTAGCAGAAGAACGTGAAGAAGAATGCTTTACATTCGAACAAATTACAGCACAACCGAAAACAGTAATTACTTCTCCGGCCTTTACAGGTTCAGAAAAAGGTGGACGACGTTACTCACCGTTTACAACAAATGTGGAACGTCTCATCCCTTGGAGAACGATAACTGGTCGACAATCTTTCTACTTAGACCATGACATGATGAAAGAATTTGGTGAAACGATGGCAACATTTAAACCAATTCTGCAACATAAACCGTTCCGTAAATCACGACCTGAAGTAGAAGGGAAAGAAATTACATTAAACTATTTAACACCGCATAATAAGTGGTCGATTCATAGTATGTACTTCGATTCATTACCGATGTTAACGCTATTTAGAGGTGGTCCAACTGTTTGGATGAATAAAGAGGACGCTGCTGAAGCGGGTGTTGCAGATAATGATTGGATTGAGTGCTTTAATCGTAACGGTGTTGTTGTAGCGCGTGCTGTTGTAACGCACCGTATACCGAGAGGAATGGCATTTATGCATCATGCGCAAGATCGTCACATTAACGTACCTGGTACGAAATTAACAAGTAATCGCGGGGGAACGCATAATAGTCCAACTCGAATTCACGTAAAACCGACACATATGATTGGTGGATATGGTCAATTAAGTTATGGATTTAACTATTATGGTCCAACTGGGAACCAGCGTGATTTAAATGTTGTAATCCGTAAACTGAAGGAGGTAGATTGGCTTGAAGATTAAAGCACAAGTCGGAATGGTAATGAACCTAGATAAATGCATCGGCTGTCATACTTGTAGCGTAACATGCAAAAACACCTGGACAAATCGTCCAGGTGCTGAATATATGTATTTCAATAACGTAGAAACGAAACCAGGTATTGGTTATCCGAAACAATGGGAAGATCAGGAGAAATATAAAGGCGGCTGGGAATTGAAAAATGGTGAAATTCAGCTAAAATCCGGTTCGAAAATGAAACGTCTTATGAATATTTTCCACAATCCAGATCAACCAACGATTGATGATTACTTTGAACCTTGGAACTATGATTATGAAACGTTAACAAATAGTCCGCAGCGTAAGCATCAGCCAGTTGCTCGTCCGAAATCAGCAATTACAGGCGAATTTATCGACAAAATTGAATGGGGTCCAAACTGGGAAGATGACTTAGCAGGCGGACATATAACTGGATTGCAAGATCCAAACGTAAAGAAAATGGAAGAAGAAATTAAAACAGATTTTGAAAACGTCTTTATGATGTATTTACCACGCATATGTGAACATTGTATGAATCCATCTTGCGTATCATCTTGTCCATCTGGTGCGATGTATAAGCGTGAAGAAGATGGAATTGTTCTTGTAGATCAAAATGCATGTCGCGCATGGAGATTCTGCGTATCATCTTGTCCATATAAAAAAGTGTATTTTAACTGGCAAACGAATAAAGCTGAAAAATGTACAATGTGCTTCCCACGTATTGAAGCTGGTATGCCAACAATTTGTTCAGAAACATGTGTAGGACGTATCAGGTATATTGGAGTAATGCTATATGACGCTGATAAAGTAAAAGAAGCAGCTTCTGTTGAAGACGAAAAAGATTTATATGAATCGCAGCTTACTGTTTTCCTAGATCCAAATGATCCAGAAATAGCAGCTGAAGCGAAAAAACAAGGCATTCCTGAAGAATGGATTAAAGCAGCACAACAGTCACCTATCTATAAAATGATTATCGATTGGAAAATTGCTCTGCCTCTTCACCCGGAGTATCGTACAATGCCGATGGTTTGGTATATCCCTCCGCTTAGCCCAATTATGAACATGGTGGAAGGGAAAGGTAGTAACTGGCAAGCAGAAGAGGTTTTCCCTGCAATTGATAATATGCGTATTCCAATTCAATATTTAGCGAATTTACTCACTACAGGGGATGAATCACACATTCGTCTTACATTGAAAAAAATGGCTGTTATGCGAACATATATGAGAGCACTGCAAATTAATAAAGAGCCAAATGAAGCTGTATTAAAAGAACTTGGTTTAACGAAACAGGATGTAGAAGATATGTATCGTCTTCTTGCCATTGCGAAATATAAAGATCGCTTCGTTATCCCGACATCTCACCGTGAACAAGTGGCAGATTTATATAGCGAACAAGGAAGCTGTGGTTTATCATTCACAGGTGGTCCAGGCTCTTGTATGACAATTTCTTAAATAAAGGGGGCAGAAAATTATGAGACAAAGTTTACAAACAGCTTTTTCTTGTTCTTCTTTTCTTCTCTCCTATCCTGAACTAGGGTGGAGAGAAGCTGTAACTGAATTGCAAGAAGAGGTTGAAACAATAGAACAGGAAGACGTTAAAGCGTCACTTACAGCCTTTATAAAGCAAGCGCTAGATAAAACGAATGATCAACTCATTGATAGTTACGTATATACATTCGATTTTGGTAAGAAAACAAATATGTATCTTACTTATATGAACACTGGTGAACAAAGAGAAAGAGGTATTGAATTACTGGAGTTAAAACAGCATTATAAAAAATCTGGTTTTGAAGTAACAGATAAAGAATTACCTGATTATTTACCGCTATTGCTTGAGTTCTTTGCAAATGCAAATGAGATAGACAGTGAACCAATTATGAGTAAATACACGGAGAATATACAAGCGTTACACGTTCAATTAAAAGAAGCAGACAGTATGTATGAACCAATTCTTGCGGCTGTTCTACTCGCTATCGAAACATGGGGTGTACAGACAAATTAGAAAGGAGAGTTGTTAAAATGATGGATCAATTTCTATGGGTATTGTTTCCCTATATCATTTTTGCAATCTTTATCGGTGGACATATTTTTAGATACAACTATGATCAATTTGGATGGACATCAAAATCTAGTGAACTATTAGAAAAGAAGATGCTCCGGGTCGGGAGTCTATTATTCCACTTTGGGATCATGTTCGTAATTGGCGGTCATGTTATGGGAATTTTAATTCCAGAAGCTGTATACCGTTCAATAGGTATCTCTGAGCATATGTATCATGTAGTAGCAATTAGTTTCGGACTTCCGGCAGGTGTTGCTTCTATTATCGGTTTAATTATATTAACGTACCGCCGCGTAACTGTAAAACGTATCATTGCAACGAGTACAAAGGGAGATTATATTGCGCTTATTTTATTACTTATCGTAATGCTAGCAGGGCTTTCTTCAACATTTTTAAATATCGATTCAAAAGGATTTGATTATCGTACAACGATTGGCCCTTGGTTCCGAAGTCTCTTTATTTTCCAACCGAAAGTTGAATATATGATGGAAGTACCAATATGGTTTAAAATTCACATTCTCGCAGGGATGGGGCTTTTCGCAGTGTGGCCATTTACAAGACTTGTACATGTATTTAGTGCCCCAATTAAATATGTAAGCCGTAGTTATGTGATTTACAGAAGACGTATTCCTAATGAGTTGAAAAAATAATACTGCTGTAAACGGATAGGAGCTAATGGTTAAAACGAAACGAGGTCTAATATGGAAGGCCTCGTTTTTGTTTACATAGGGAATAAACGTTAATAAGTAGTTTAAATTGAAAAAAGATTAGCATCTAAATAAGATGCTAATCAATGCTACAAACAGAAGCAGAGCAATCTTCACAAGCAATTTCACATTTTAAAAATTGTAAATCGTGGATTGTAATCTTTCCTTTATGAATTGAAATTGTACCTTGCTTTTTTAATTCATTTAACATTCGATTTACACTTTCACGTGAAGTTGCACAGAAATTAGCGAGTTCTTGATTCGTTAATGGTAAATCGATGAGAATACCATTTTCTTTTAATACACCGTAACTATTTGTCATTCGTATAAGAGTAGAGTACAGGGCACCTTTTTTGCCGTGTAATACTAAATCTCGGAACTTCGTTTGCATTCTTCTTAAATGTTCACTAATCCATTTCATAAATTCAAATACAAGAGCGGGTTTTTGGAGTAATGCTTTTTCTAACGCTTCACGTTTTATTACACCTACTTCAACATCTTCAAGACATTTTGAGTTTAATAAATATTTTGCATTATCCGTGAACAATGTTAATTCTCCAATAATGTCATATTCCGAACAAATTCGAAGTGTTAATTCTTGTCCGTCAGCACTAAGTTTACTAATTTGTACTTTCCCTGAGTGAATGATATAGAGTTCTGTTGCCTCCATACCTTCTTGAAAAATAAAACTACCTTTTTTTATCTGCATTTTATATTCAACAGATGCAAGTAATTCTTTTAAATCTTGAGATAATGTCATACTGTTTGCCACAGTGATCACCTTTCTTCTTATAAGCAATACATTTCCTATTTTGAGTGTAAGTATGATGAAAATGCAAGAGCTATTTAAAAATAAATTGAAATTTCAATGACCGTAAGGAGGAGTAGCTAAAGATGTGAACAAAATGCGAACAGATTTGTGAAAATTTTTTGAATGGGGAAAGTGATGTGAGAAAAGTCACATTGAATATGTAGCTTCTTTTTTATAATGAAGGCAAATAAAAAAATGAAAACTTACTAAGGATTGCAGCAGAAAAGAAGGGATATAGATGCACGAGAACATGAAAGATTCTTTAAAGCGGCCACTTCAAGATTTACGCATTTCAGTTATTGATCGTTGTAATTTTAGGTGCACATATTGTATGCCTGCTGAAGTGTTCGGACCTGATTATGCTTTTTTACAGGAAGAGTGTTTATTAACATTTAATGAAATAGAAAGGTTAGCTAGATTATTTATAAGTATGGGAGTTAATAAAATTAGGCTTACTGGCGGTGAACCTTTATTGCGTAAAGACTTACCGAAATTAATTGCAAGACTTACAAATCTAGAAGGCTTAAAAGACATTGGACTCACAACAAACGGAATTCATTTAGCAAAACAAGCTAAGGCGCTAAAAGACGCGGGATTAAAACGTGTAAATATTAGTTTAGATGCGATAGAGGACCATGTCTTCAAAAAAATTAACGGAAGAAATGTAAGTACAAAACCTGTACTGAAAGGAATAGAAGCAGCAAATGCTGCTGGATTAGAAGTAAAGGTAAATATGGTCGTAAAAAAAGGGATGAATGATAGTCAAATTCTTCATATGGCGCGTTATTTTAAAGAAAAAGAAATTCAGCTCCGTTTCATTGAGTTTATGGATGTAGGCAGTACAAACGGATGGAATTTTGAAGAAGTCATTACGAAGGAACAATTAATAGAGAAAATTAATCGTGTATATCCAATTGAGCCCGCTCAGCCTCGTTATTTTGGAGAGGTTGCGAAATTGTATCGATATGTAGGGAGTAATGCAGAAGTTGGATTTATTACTTCTGTTTCTGAGTCATTTTGTTCTTCTTGTACGAGAGCTCGTATTTCGGCAGACGGCAAGTTTTTCACATGCCTATTTGGAGCGAAAGGAACGGATTTGCGAACGCTTCTTCGAGAAAATATTTCTGATGCATCACTATTAAAAATTTTAAATGATACATGGCGATATAGAACAGATCGATATTCAGATGAAAGAACGGTTGAGAATACAAGTAAACGTCCAAAAGTTGAAATGTCTTACATTGGTGGATAGTGAAAGGAGGATTTCTTATGCAAGAGCGTTATTCAAGACAAGTGTTTTTTTCTGGAATTGGTGAAATGGGACAAAGAAAAATAAGAGAAAAGCATGTGCTCCTAATCGGTGCGGGTGCGCTAGGAGCTGCGAATGCAGAAGCACTTGCTAGGATGGGAATTGGGAAATTGACAATTGCTGATCGTGACTACGTCGAATGGAGTAATTTACAGCGGCAGCAGTTATATACAGAAGAAGATGCGCAGCAGTGTAAACTAAAAGCAATTGCAGCAGCAGAACATGTAAGAAAGATTAATTCTGAAGTGGAAATTGTACCAGTTGTAACAGATGTCACAATGCGAGAAATAGAAGAGTTAACAAAAGATGTGGATCTCATATTAGATGCGACTGACAATTTCGATACGCGTCTACTTATAAATGACATTTCACAAAAAGAAAATATACCTTGGATATATGGCGGATGTATTGGGAGTTACGGTGTAACGTATACAATTCTTCCTGGGAAAACACCATGTTTTCGCTGTCTAATGGATCATCCTATGGGCGGTGCAACATGCGATACAGCCGGAATCATTCAGCCAGCTGTACAAATGGTCGTTGCTCACCAAGTTACAGAGGCGATGAAAATATTGGTGGGTGATTATGAATCATTAAGAGGGACGATGTTGTCATTTGATATTTGGAACAATCAATATCTCTCATTAAAAGTAAATAGACAGAAGAAAAGTACATGTCCTTCTTGTGGGAAATCACGAACGTATCCAAGCTTAATATTTGAAGCGCAAATGAAAACGGAAGTGTTATGCGGACGGAATACAGTTCAAATCCGTTCAGGAATAAAGAGAAATCTTAATTTAACCGAAATTCAAAAACGATTACAAAAAAGTGTACATGTCAAAAAAACGCCTTACTTACTATCATTTCTAGTTGATGAATATCGTTTTGTTTTATTTATAGACGGTAGGGCATTTATTCATGGGACAAATGATGTGAAAATAGCAAAACGATTATACGCCAAATATATAGGATGAACAGAAAAATCGTTTTTTCCTTATTAAAACGAGGTGAAAAAGAATGTTAGATAAACGTATACCAATTCCAGTAGCAGAAGCAGTTGCTCGTGTAATGAAATATGCCTACCAAGGTGAAATGGAAAAGGTTTCTCTTATAGAAAGCTACGGTAGAACACTTGGAGAAGATGTTATTGCAGATCATGATGTTCCGCATTTTGATCGCTCTCCATACGACGGGTTTGCGATTCGAGCGGAAGATACAAAAGAAGCGAGTAGTAGTAACCCCATTCAATTTGAAGTAATTGGCGAAATTGGAGCAGGCTTTGTTTTTACAGAAGAAGTGAAAGAATTTCAAGCTGTCCGTATTATGACAGGTGCCGCAATTCCGGAAGGGTGTAATGCGGTTGTTATGTTAGAGCTAACGGAAGGATTTGAAGAAAACGAAAAGATTTATATGGTATTAAAACGCTCTTTCTCTTCTGGCGATAACATTTCTTTTAAAGGAGAAGATGTAAACCAAAATAGCATCCTTGTGAAAAAAGGGACTGTTATTAATCCTGGAGTAGCAGCGCTTCTTGCTACGTTTGGTTATAGTTCCGTACATGTTATAAAACAGCCGGTTATTGGAATTGTAACAACAGGAAGCGAACTGCTTGAAGTACATGAACAATTAAAGCTAGGGAAGATTCGAAATAGTAACTCTTATATGATTGCTGCTCAAATTGAACGAGCCGGCGGAGTTGTACAGTATTATGGGCAATTCGCTGATGATTTAGAGACGTGTTATAACACTGTAAAAAAAGCGATGAAAGAAGTCGATATTTTAATTACAACTGGTGGCGTTTCGGTAGGAGATTATGACTATTTACCTGCTATTCATAAGAGGTTACAAGCTAATATACTTTTTAACAAAATAGCGATGCGACCAGGAAGTGTGACAACTGTAGCTGAGGTAGAAGGAAAACTACTATTTGGTTTATCTGGTAATCCTTCTGCTTGTTATGTCGGATGTGAGTTATATGTTCGACCAGTCATTGGAACATATTTGCATAGGAAAGATCCACACATTTATCGTGCAGAAGCAATTTTACAAAAAGACTTTTCGAAAGCAAATCCGTTTACTCGTTTTGTAAGAGGGAGAGTGGAATTTGTAGATGGTCAATTACAAGTTACACCAGTTGGTTTAGATAAATCTAGCGCAATTTCTTCACTTGCAGAAGCGAATGCATTTATCGTTTTGCCGGGGGGAACGAGAGGATTTGAAGCCGGAATAATCGTTTCGGTACTGTTATTAGAATCAAACGTCGGAAGTGAGTGGCCGTGGGATGAACCGCTTCGATCATATAAATAATAGAAAATAGATTGCTAACTTATACAAAGATAAGAGGTGCAAAATGACACATACGTATTATGAAGTAATTGATACACCTATTTCAATTGAGGAAGTTACAAACAAAGTAATTCGTCGTGAGTGTGGCGCAGTTACTACTTTCGTTGGTACTGTTAGAGAATTTACGAAAGGGCGTCGTACGCTACATTTAGAGTATGTAGCATATAAAACAATGGCAGAAAAACAACTTGAGAGAATTGGTACTGAAGTAGGAGAGAGGTGGCCTGGGACATTTGTCGCCATTACACATCGCATTGGTACATTACAAATTTCTGATCTTGCTGTTGTCGTCGCTGTTTCTACACCACATCGGAAAGCAGCCTATGAGGCGAACGAATATATTATGGAGCGTATAAAACAAATCGTTCCAATTTGGAAGAAAGAATTTTGGGAAGATGGTGAATCATGGGTTGGTGATCAGTTAGAGAATGTAGCATATGAGAATGGTGAGCCTGAAGAGGAGATGAGAATATGATTGAAGTACTATTATTTGCACATTTACAAGAAGAAGTAAGTAAGCCAGCATTACAAATCGATTGTGAAAATATTACAGTTGCTGAACTAAAGAAGGTACTCATTAAGAAATACAACGTAGCGATTTCAAATGAAATCATGGTGGCTATAAATGAAGAGTATGCAAATGAGAATGACATCATTCAAACTGGTGATACTGTGGCGATGATTCCGCCAGTAAGTGGTGGTTGATTCTTTTCGACCTAATCATGTTACGACGTGATTAGGCTGGAGAGAATGAATATAACTATGCATACATAGGAGGGAACAGGATGAAAAGTCCTAATTTTCAATTAAGTTTACAAACTTCTAATCTAATTATAGGTTTTATGGTATGGGTCATTTTATCATCATTAATGCCTTATATTAAAGTGGATATCCCATTAACTGCGGGGCAAATTTCTATGGTCACAGCAGTACCCGTTATTTTAGGTTCTGTTCTTCGCATTCCAATTGGTTATTGGACAAATCGTTTCGGAGCAAGAAAATTATTCTTTATTAGTTTTATTCTATTATTACTTCCTGTCTTTTATATTAGTGTTGCCAATTCTATGATGGATTTAATTATTGGTGGATTATTTGTAGGAATCGGTGGTGCTGTATTCTCTGTAGGAGTAACTTCTTTACCAAAATACTTTCCGAAAGAGAGTCATGGTTTTGTAAATGGTATTTACGGTGTCGGTAACGCCGGAACAGCAATTACTTCATTTTTAGCGCCTGTTATCGCAACTTCAGTTGGCTGGAGAACGACAGTACAATGTTATTTAGTTTTACTTGCAGCATTTGCACTTATGAACTTTTTATTAGGTGATCGTAGGGAGAAAAAGGTGAATACACCATTAATGGAACAAATAAAAGGTGTATATAAAAATGAGAAACTTTGGTTTTTATGTAT
Organism: Bacillus sp. EKM501B; assembly: GCF_011800505.1. NCBI lineage: Bacteria > Bacillati > Bacillota > Bacilli > Caryophanales > Bacillaceae > Bacillus > Bacillus sp. EKM501B. The sequence continues at coordinate 51,099 of NZ_JAALFZ010000006.1, forward strand.
CTTTTACTTTTTAACATTCGGATCATTTGTCGCATTTACAGTATACTTACCAAACTTTTTAGTATCTCACTTCGGATTAGAGAAAGTAGATGCTGGTATGCGAACTGCAGGATTCATCGTACTCGCAACAATTATGCGTCCGATTGGTGGTTGGCTCGGCGATAAGTTTAATCCATTTAAAATATTAATCTTCGTATTTATCGGTTTAACACTTTCAGGTATTATTTTATCATTCATGCCTAGTATGAACGTGTATACATTTGGTTGCTTACTAGTCGCATTTTGTGCAGGCATTGGTAATGGTACAATCTTTAAACTCGTTCCAATGTACTTCTCAGAACAAGCAGGTATTGTAAATGGACTCGTTTCAGCTTTAGGTGGACTAGGAGGGTTCTTCCCGCCCCTAATTTTAACATTACTATTCCAACTAACAGGCCATTATGCAATTGGATTTATGGCATTATCAGAAGTCGCACTTGCTTGTTTAATCATTACAGTGTGGATGTATAGTCAAGAAAAGCTGTTAGTGATGTTAAAGAATCATTAATAAGGAAAAAGAACCATCCCAAAGTATTTTGGGATGGTTCTTTTAGTAATAGGCTTCAACATGTTTTTATTGATCTCTCAATAAACGCTTATTTTCTATAAGAATGTGCTTTTAAAATGAAGATGTCAAAAGTTATTCAATTAAAGGGCAGATTAGTTAAGGAAATCTTAAATCTATTCTAAAGATCGAACTCATTTTTAGAATGCAAATATTTAATTGAATCGGGATGTTTAGATGAAAAAAATATAAGTCCACTCAAGATAAACAAGTATCAGGTGTGTTAGGTAGTTTAAGCGACAAGTATAGGATTGATGCAAGTATCCTTCGCATAGTAACTGCATTATCAGATTTTTTTAGGGCCAAATTTTTTGGTAAGGTTAATGGATATTGTGAAAAAGTATACTTAAAATAAAGAAGATAGTTTAGGTCAATAAGATAAAATTATGAATTTGTATAAATAATCCATAATTTTCTTTATGAGTTATATTTGGTATGTTAAAGAAAAGAGAGGAGAGGGGAAATGAAATAAGAATTTTTGATGCACATTTTCATATTATTGGTTTAAGTTTTCTGATTATTGAGAATTGAAGGGGTTTCCGACTAATTAAATGTGATTCATATTTAGTAAAGTGTTTAATCCAACTAAAATATATTTAGAATGAGGTTTTAAATGTTTGTTTTTATTATACTAGACGTAATATTACCAATATTAATATTAATGCTGATTGGTGCAATCTTACAAAGAAAGTTCCAATTTAACTTAAAGCAGCTTTCTACACTTATTACTTATTGCTTAATGCCAGCGGCTGTATTTGTGAATATATATGATATTCGTATAGAGACAGGTTTGTTGCTCCAAATAATATACTATTTAATGCTTTATAGTCTGAGTCTGATCATAGTAAGTCATTTCATTTCAAAAACATTAAAGTTAGAAAAAGGAGAAAGTGCAGCTCTAAAAAATAGCATTTCGTTAATGAATTCCGGTAATTATGGGTTACCAGTAAGTCAATTGATTTTCAGTCACAATCCAGTGGGGGTTTCCATTCAGATTTTTATTGTGATTTTCCAGAATCTTTTAACTTATTCATATGGGATATATAACTTACTATCAGCAACAAAAACAATCGGAGGTATTATTCAATCATTTCTAAGACTGCCTGTATTTCATGCGCTCGTATTAGGGGTTCTCTTTCAATCTTTTAAAATTCAAATACCTAATTCTATCTTGCTACCTCTTAATCAGCTTGCGAATGGTTTTGTTGCAATAGCACTCATATTGCTAGGGGCGCAATTATCCAACATTAAACTTAATTTTTTCCATCGAGTCATAACATGGGCTTTAATTGGAAGGTTACTGATGGGACCATTATTAGCACTTGCTGTAATATACATACTAAACATCGATGGTATTGTTGCACAATCGTTATTTATTGCAAGTTCTTTTCCTACTTCAAGAAATACATCAACCATTGCTATGGAATATCAAATAGAGCCTGAATTACATGCACAAATCGTTTTATTTTCAACAATTTTCAGCATTATTACAGTAACTGTCGTTATTTATTTATCATATATTTTGTTTTGAATATACGTGCAAAAACGAAAAGATTTGAGGCGGTAAATGATGGACAGAAGTCCTAAAGATATGAGAAGAAAGCAGTCTTTCATATATTGGGTGTCGTTTACAATTGTACCATGTTTCAAAATCTAGTCACTTAATTCAAAAAAAGAAACTTATTAGGGTTTATTTCGTATGGAAATCTTTAAAGTATTTACATATAGACTTGCGAAAAAAAGACACAATCTCGCTTATAATTAAAGTTATATGAGCTTAGGGTGATAGCGATGGGGTGGGAGTGTCAAGTAAGAATTTTATGCATAATTGCCACTAAGGGAGATGATTAAAAGTTGAGTAAACAGAATATCAGCACAATAGTTTCAGGAGATTTGATTGTTACCCATCTAATTGGCCAGATTAATACAGAGGATGTGTATGAATGGTTTAATGATTTTGAGCAGGTTTGTCAGCAATTTATTTCTGAGGGTCGGAAATACAAATTGTTGGTGGATAGAAAAGGGTATACCCCAAATCATTTTTCTGTTCAAAAAGTATGGAAAGATAAGTTCTTCAATGAAACCATTTTGAATCATAGTAAGGCAATTGCATTTCTTCTTGAAGAAGGAGAGATACTGAAGTATTTGCAACAATCCAATACAAAAGAATCCGTGGAGTTTTTTGATGATTATGAACAAGCGCTAATTTGGTTGAATGAATATCCAATATAAAAACTGAATAGAAAGAGTTGCTCGTAATGTTACACTTGTCATGAAATTTATTTGTTTACAAGTTGCAAACACCATTTATTTTCTTCATAGATTGCTTGTGAAATAAAAGAACGGAACTACAACAAAAAGAACAAACGTCCCCTAAAAAACGTTTGTCCAAAGGTAATTACTATTTTAACTAAGAAATAGATTACAATTTATGTGTACGAGAAATCTTTTTTATAAGTTTAGGCAATATAGATGTTAGTTCTTGCTTCAAACGCTTCGTAAATGATGGATCTTTACCAGAAGTTGAAATAGTGACAACATATTCATTATTTCTTATAACGCCAGGTGTGTGAAAAGATGATTCTGTACCATCACTTACAACGTTAACCCACTGGAAATCATGAGCGGCCTGTTTGACCATCATATTTACAGCGTGTTGATTTGTAGCTGCATAAATAAGGTGAGCATCTTTAATATCATCATTACTAAAAGCTTTTTGCTTCCAAGTAATATAAGAAAGTTCCTTCATTTCCTCGCAAATTTCTGGACTGACAACAGTGACGAAAGCGCCTGTATCTTTTAATCCAGACGCTTTTCGATATGCAATTTTACCTCCACCAATGATAACAACCACTTTATTTTGTAGATTAAACATAAGAGGGTACATGTTATACATATATGCATTCCTCCATTCGTTCTAACAATGTTAGTTTCATATATGTATCAAACTGAAGACAGTTACAAGTCGTAACATGATTGTATTTTTTTGTATGCAATTCAATTTTTTGAAGTAATAATCCGGTAAAGAGAAGGTATGGCATGACATATACATGGGACGCAGTCGATGTTATATCCTTGAGCTCAACAGCAAAAGAGGGAGTTCCTTTCGTTAAAAAGGAACAGGATACTGGCATACCAAGTTTTCGTTCGATGGCTGCTCCGATTTGTTGTAACTCATGTATCGGTTGTGTATCACTACTGCCTCGTCCTACGAGTAAAATACTACTATTTTGCATTGGCATAGCTTCACGTATTCTTTTCACTACAAGTTCCACCATATGTGGATGTGTACTAAAAGGAGGTACAACTGAAAATGTTATTTGTGGATATTTCTTTTGTAGTTGTTCTATTTCAAAAGGAATATCACGTTTATAGTGAGCTGCTGCAAATAATAAAACAGGTACAATCATTATTTCAGTTGCGCCCTCTAGTAATGTTTCTGTAACTGCATCCGAAATGGTAGGTGTCGTTAGTTCTAGGAAAGCAATTTTTTGAATTCTTTCGTTACGTTCTTTTATAACAGATTGAACAAAATGAATGAATTGTTCATTACCTTCTTGTAGCCGGCTCCCATGCCCAACATATATAATTCCTTTCATCGCAGCACCAAATCTTTCTTCATAATCATGTTTTGTAATTGCTCATCTACATGATGAAATCCAACTTTATTCGCATAGTGTAAAGTTGGAACGTCGGTATACGAGAAAGGGAGAGTAAGGATATCGATAAAGCCAAGTCGTTTTATTTCTGATAAAAATGTATCAATTGAGGCACGCCCTTCAAACACAATGCTTCCCCATGAGAATTCAGAAAGCATACGAGAATGAACTTCATCGAAGCGATCGTCAATAGTATACGCATGAGTCATCATATAAGAACCGGCACCAATTTTTTCTTGAATAACAGCAATTCGGTTAATGTTTCGTCCTAAATAAATCGTTGAATTCGAAGAAAATTGCGCAGGTTTACTTAACAATCCATATTGCATGAGCTTTTCTTGAATAGAAAGATTCATATACTGAAGTTCTGCCTGTAAGGAACGAATATCTTTATGATATTTACTGCATGATTGCATTAAGATGTCTACACTGTCAGCGGAACAAAATACAAGACGATCAACGGTAAAAATCATATTGATTTGTTCAGAGGTTAATGTGTATTCTTTCTTTTTGAAAGTTGGAATTTGATATATTTCTGCACCGGACTCTTGTAACATTTGCTTTATTGCGCTTTTTTTATTTGTTGCAGATGCAAATAAAACTTTCTTGCCGTGCAATGGCTTGCGTTCTTTCCAAGAGATTTGATCCCGTAAGGAAACGACATCACCAACAATTGTCATAGAAGGATTAGAAATATTTTCGTTTTTGACAATAGAAACAATGGTAGACAGTGTCCCTGTGACAACGCGCTGTTTACCAGTTGTACCCCATTCAATGACTGCTACTGGCGTATCTTCTTTTTTTCCTGCTTGTAGTAAGTTTTCACAAATTGTAGGTAAGTTTTTTATACCCATGTAGTAGGCAATCGTGTCGCTATTGTAAGATGAATTATATTTTCCATGATCGGTTAAAGGACCTTTTGCATGTCCGGTTAATAAAGTGACACTATTACTGTAGTCACGGTGGGTGAGAGGAATACCTGCATAGATACTAGCGGCGATGCTAGATGTAATACCTGGTACAATTTCATATGGAATATTTGCTGATGCTAAAGTTTCTGCTTCTTCACCAACACGGCCAAAAATAGATGGATCTCCGCCTTTTAAGCGGACTATGATTTTTCCTTCTTTCGCAAATTGAAGGAGGTGTGCGTTAATCATTTCTTGACGCATAGTATGATTCTTTGGCATTTTTCCGCAATAAATAAGTTCACATGTTTCTTTTGTATAATTAAGAAAGGAAGGGTTTAATAAGCGGTCATATAAGACGATATCTGCACGATTTAAGCACTCTATCGCTTTTTTTGTAATAAGCCCTTCATCACCTGGTCCTGCACCAACTAAATATACATATCCGTTCATATTCGCACCTCGTCTATTTTTATTTAAAAGGAAGCCAGGGGAGGCTTCCTTTTTTAAATTACATGTATATATAAATATCCCCGTCAATAACTTCTACTTCATACGTTTGAATACAACCGTCATCAGGTTTTTGAACTTCACCTGTTAGTAGTGAAATTTTCCAATCATGTAGGGGACAAAAGACGAATTCTCCAGATACAATACCTTCCGCTAATGGCCCTTTTTTATGAGGACAACGATTTTCTACAGCTCGAATATCGCCATTTGAAAGGCGGAATAGGGCGAAAGACATACCTTTCATTTGCACCTCTTTACCGATTTGAATAGGAAGGTCTTCTGCACGCATAACTTTTATTTTTTCTTTCGTTTGTATCATATAGATCACAGCTCCTTATTTCACAGTTTCTACTTCATACATCGCTTTTAATGATTTCGTTTCTAGTGCTTGTCCCCATGCTTCTTTATATGTGCCACGAGCTTTTTGGAAACGTTCATTTAACTTAGTGACCATATTTGCATCTTGCAGTATTTCCTTTATGTGATCGAAGCCTAATCGTTCTGTCCAGTAGGCAGTACGCTCTCCATAAATACCAGTTTCACGATAATATTGCATGTAAGCTGTAGCGATGCGAAGGACATCATCTTCAGTAGGGACAATCATTACAAAATCAGCTTCGCGTACTTCCGTACCACCATTTCCGCCAATATAAAGTTGGTATCCATTTTCGACACAAACAACGCCAAAATCTTTCGTCAGTACTTCCGCACAGTTACGTGGACAGCCCGTTACACCCATCTTCATTTTATGAGGTGTATCTACCATTTCTAATGATTGTTCAAGCAACATACCAAGTCCTAATGAATCTTTCGTACCGAAACGGCAGAAACGAGAGCCAACACATGATTTTACATTACGAAGAGATTTTGAATACGCATATCCAGAAGCCATATTTAATTCAGCCCATACGTTAGGTAAATCTTGTTTCTTAACACCGTATAAGCCAATTCGGCTCGCACCTGTAATTTTCACAAGTGGAACATCGTACTTTTTCGCAACTTCAGCAATTTTCATTAAATCATCTGCTGTTGTAACGCCTCCGTACATACGTGGAATAACAGAGAAGGTACCATCGTGCTGGATGTTACCATTCATTCTTTCATTCACGAAACGGGATGATTTATCATCTTCATATTCTTCTGGAATCGCCATACGTAAATAGTAGTTTAAAGCAGGACGACATTTCGAACATCCATCTTCATGTACAAAACCAAGAACGTTTCGTACTTCTTTTGGAGATTTTAAACCTTTCTCATGAATGGCCGCTACGACTTCATCACGTGATAAAGGTGTACATCCGCACATACCGGTAGACTGTGCAGAAGCATCAAAAGCATCTCCAAGTGTATGAGATAAAACTTGTTCTACAAGCGGACGACATTTACCACAAGACCCTGCGGCTTTCGTACAGGCTTTAACTTCTTCAAAAGTCTTTAACTCCTGTTCTAAAATGGCGTGAACGATTGTGCCTTTCGTAACACCATTACATCCGCAAATTGTGTCATCCGCACTCATAGTAGCAACGTCAAGTTCACATTCTTCACCAGCTTTGTGAAGAATGGAAGCTGGTGTATATTCTTGTATATCTTCTTCTTTCTTTAATATGCTAAAGAGGCGGGTACCGTCAGCTGTATCACCGTATAAAACGATACCGACGACTTTATTATCACGAATTAATATTTTTTTATAGGAACGTTTACATTCATTAAAGATGGATATTGCTTTCGTTTGATCATCTTCATAAATTTGGCCAGCAGAGAATAAATCACAACCTGCAACTTTTAATTGTGTACCGACGATACTGCCCGAATATCCATCAGTTTGTAAATTTGTTATATGTTTTGCTAATATCGCACCTTGTTCATAAAGAGGAGCAACAAGTCCATATGCGATACCGTCATGCTCTGCACATTCTCCAACTGCATAAATGGACTCATCATTTGTTAGCATATAGTCATTGACTACAATACCGCGATTTACAATTAGACCAGCATCTTTTGCTATTTGCGTATTTGGCCGTATTCCGACAGCCATTACGATTAAATCACAATCTACAACTTCACCGTCTTCAAATTGAATGCCCTCAACATGGTCTGTACCAAGAATTTTTACAGTTTTCTTTTCCATTAAAAACTTCATGCCTTGTGCTTCTAAATCTTCACGCAGAAGAGCAGCTGCTTTCGTATCTAGTTGTTGCTCCATTAAGCTAGGCATTAAATGAACAACATGTACGTCCATTCCTAAATCAATTAGACCTCTTGCGGCTTCTAAACCGAGTAACCCGCCACCAATGACAACGGCCTTTTTCTTTTCTTTAGCGGTATCTATCATAAATTGTGTATCTTCAATAGTTCGAAATCCTGTTACACCAGAAAGTGCGGAACCTTCAACAGGTAAAATAAAAGCACTAGAACCTGTTGCGATAATGAGCTTGTCGTATGTAAGAGTACGCTTCTTTTCTGTAATAATAATTTTTTCTTCTCGGTTAATACTTTGAACTCTTTCATTCGTATACAAAGTTATTTCGTTTTCTTCATACCAACTGTATTCATTCATAATGATATCTTGTATATTTGTTTTGCCTTGTAAAACATGAGAGAGCATAATGCGGTTGTAGTTTGGATGCGGTTCATCTCCAAAAATAGTAATCTCATATGAATCACTATCATGTTTTAAGATTTCTTCCATACAGCGAATGCCAGCCATACCATTTCCGATCATAACTAAACGTTTTTTCATTTTCGTTTCCCCTTTTTATGTGAAATATTGAACAAAGGATTATATTTTTATTATAGAAAATCAAATAAGGGGGAGATGTGATATTTATCACATCTTTATAATGATTCACAAATTGTTAAAATTCGGTTTTATGTGAAGGGGATGTGAATATTTTTCGCGAAACGAAAAAGCAGGCCATAAGTATTTACACTCATGTCCTGCACTTGATTTATGCTTTCGTAATGGCACGCGGAAATAAAATATTATTTTCTAAATGAATATGCTCAAATAAATCAGACTCTAGCGCTTCGAGGCGTTGGTAAACAAGTCGATAAGTACCGCAAGCACCTTCTGGAGGAGTAAAGTCATTTGTCACTTTACGAAGTTCTTTTATAATATTTCCAGCATGATTGTGCTCATTTTTTAGTTCATTTACTACTTTACGTAACTTAGCATAGTTTTCATTAGTTGGATTTTGTTCAAATTCTAAAATTAATGGAAAATCTTCCATTTCTTCTTTAATTAAATGCTGTTCTAATTCCATTCTAAGTTCATGAAATAGCTTATGAATTTGAGCAAAATGAGGCTGACTTGCCCCATGAACACGTAATACTTTTGTCACATATGGACTTAACTGTGGTAATTCTTCATTTAAATAGCGGTGATGCTTATTTATGACATAATCAATCAATTCACGATAAGAAGCATTTTTCCAATCAATTTCCGATTCATTTAATCGTTTCGTATTATGATAAAGCGTATTTAACTCTGTAAGCACTTCAGTAGCTGATAAATTTCTTTCATGAATTGCATCAATAAGTGGCTTATTACCGCCACAACAAAAATCTATTCTATATGATTTAAAAAGATCACTAGCTTTCGGAAATTGTGTAACAATCTCACCAACAATTGAAGTTTCAGTAAATGTATGTTCCATATGAATGCCTCCATAAAATTTTAATGTAATATCTGAATTAAGAATAGCGATAAATTAAAATCTATGTAGTGATTGAAATCACTTATTCTGTGTCGTTTTTGAGAATAATAAGAAGAATGTTATTAAAATAAGGGGGAAAGTAATAAGTGGTAATATTTTACGTTAATAAAAAAGAAGCTTAGTAAAAGCTTCTTTTTTATTACTATTTTTCACATGCAATTCCATCGCCATCACGATCAAGATGAGAGCTATAACCTGGTTGCCCTTTATGTAAAGGAGCTTTCCCAGCTGCTCTAACTGCAGCACAATTTTTGTAGTATGCACTATCAGTATTACCATTAGCTGGTTGTGTTTGAGCTTGCTGTGCTTTTTGTTCTTCTTGTTGTTTACGAGCTTGTTCATCAGCCTGACGTTTTTGTTCTTCTTGTTGTTTACGAGCTTGTTCATCAGCCTGACGTTTTTGTTCTTCTTGTTGTTTGCGAGCTTGTTCATCAGCCTGACGTTTTTCATCCTCTTGCTTACGAGCTTGTTCATCAGCCTGACGTTTTTCATCCTCTTGCTTACGAGCTTGTTCTTCGGCTAGACGCTTCTCATCTTCTTGCTTTTGAGTTTTTTCGTCCGCCTCTTTCTTTTCTAGCTCTTTTTTCTGTTCGCTATCTTTTGGCTCTTCATTATTAGAGGCAACTTTTGTACTAGTTGCTGTCGTTTTTTCAGAAGAAGGAGCTGAAATACCTAATAACGCAACAAAAATGACAAATAATACAGCTGTAATAATAAATTGTTTTTTCGCTACACCTGTTTTCTTAATAACAGATAAGATTGCTAGAACAAGGAAGAATATAAATAGAATGAAACTTAAAGTAGAAAAAAACTCGACGACGGGGTGTTCCGATTTTGTTGTACCGGCCGTTATTAATATAATAGAAATCATAAAAAGAATAACGGTAGGACGTCCATATTGTTTTGCTTTTCCATTTTTCTTAAAGAATGAAATGATACATAAGATTAAAAGAATAAAAGCAATAAAAAATAAAGCTGCACCGATATTACTTAAAATCGACATTTTCATACCTCCATTTGTAAGATTCTTCTTATTGATTATATAGGAATTTATTGGATATTACACGTTTTGTATAAATTTAGAAAATTAATATTTTTAATAGATTCATAAACATTTATTTTATATATAAGGAAAAATGGATATATTTCCTATTACTTTTTGAAAGAGATTTCATAAATTATAGTATATCGATTGAAAGGAGGAGATTTGAATGGAATTTCAATTGTTGGTAACTTGTATATTACAAGAAGGTAATGCTTACTTTTTAGTAACGAAGGTAGATGATGTTATTACGTTAAAAGTACCGATTACTGCGGGAGTAGCAGGTTTATTTTTAGCTTTAGGTGTACCAAGATGTTCTTAATTTAAATCTATAGTAGAAGAGGAAGGGACATGCCTTCCTTTCCTACTATTACATAATATAATTATGTAAACTTAAATATCATATTTGTGATAGCACGTTTGAAATGGACATGCATATACTATAATGTTTCATTGGATGTTAGCGGTGAAAGGTAGTTTTAATAAGTGCATCCAGTGATATTTTTAAGCTATGAAAATAAAAGAGGTGCTATTATATATGAAAAGAAAAACATTGGATATTCCAGTTACATTGCGAAGAGAGTGGTTTTTAATAGAGTTAGCTCATTTAACGAAAAAATATGGAATTGAAATTGCAACTAGTAAAATGGATGCTGCACCGTTTTTAAGAGATCAAGTTACGGAGTCAAAGATAGGGAAAGGGCTACAATACGATAAATATGATGATGAGTATATAATTGAAAATTAAAGGGTAACAACAAAATTAAATTAATTTATAACAAAATATAAAATAAAGCAGATTCTAAATATAGAATCTGCTTTATTATGAAATACTTGTAGTCAACTAGCCTCTTTCTAGTGTTTTTCCTACATATTTCTCTTGCGTTATTCCAAAAGAGTCACGAAGAATGCGAGCATAATCTTTAGATTCTATTGGTCGTTTATTTTTGGTGCCTTTAAAGGTTTCTGTATAATTTTTATTTGTTAATGATATGTGACCATAAGTAGTTAATTTACAAGTGATAGCTCCTTTATTAAAAGGAGATTCTTTATGCTCTACAATCACTTTTTGAATCTTATTCACTTTTTTCTCATCTATTGGATCTACAGTGAAAGCATAGCCTATTTTCCATTCGTTTGAAGGTTCAGATTGTAAGAAACTTGTAGATTCCCCGTTAGCTCCTTTTCTCATTTCTAAAATATGCGTACCTTTTCGAGTATTTCGCTTACGAATTCGATATTCTCCTGTTTGAGAGGAGATGACTTCTCCGTTAAAAGGGACTGGATGTAAAGGGAGATGAGATGCAAAACCTGCATCCACAACATAATCTTTATCCTCATGACTTAATATGATAATGACATGACCATCATCGGGTTTCCATTTATTATCGTAAAGGTCATAAACAGTACCGGCTACTTTGTATACTTGAAACCCACAATCAATTAAAAAATAATACAATAGGGAGTTTAATTCATAACAAAGTCCACCTCGTTTTTGAATAAGTAACTTTTCTATTAAGTTATCTTTTGAGATATTTTTAATAGTACCAGCCATAATATCAAGATTTTCATAGGGGAGGATCATTCCCATTTTTAAGAGAATTTCATCTAAATCATCAAGTGTTATTTCTTTTGCAGGAATTTCTAAGCGTTTAAAAAACTCCTTTTGTAATTTGGTCATCATAAAGTATTCTCCTTTCTTTTTACAGAATTTTCTTCTGCTCACCGATAGGTTAGTACTTCTAAAAAGTTAATTCAAGTGTGCGGAAATTATCATAATATATGTTTCTGGAAATATGATTTTCTATTCGGAAATTTCAGTTTAATTTTTAATCGTAGGAAAGTCTTATAATACAAGCTCCTTTAAAATTAGTTTGTATTTAATGAAAAGAAAGTACATATCTTTATTATATTTTTAAATAACTAACTAGTAATAAAATGTTTTTTTACTAAAATTTTTTCAAGATTTGTATGCTTTATATAAACAATAATGATTTAAAAAATATCTGGGTGTAGCGAAGTTAACAATTATTGAGAAACTTTTTTGTCGTATTCTATCAAAAGGAAGAGGTAGAAACAAAGAGAATAACGAGAGTTAAGGAAGAGGGTATACAACTAGTAACCTTCTAAAAATAGGGCTAACATCTTTTAAAAATAAAAGATTAGCTATTATTAAGGAAGGGAAAATATAAAATATTATAAAGAACACCTTCTTTCAAAAAAATAGGGGGAGTAATATGCGACTGATGAGAAGATGTGTGGCCTTACTAATTGTATTTTTTATCATGGCTCCAACGATTAGCACAAATGTACAGGCAGAAGTTGTAAAAGAGCTTGGAAAGGGGTTTCCTGATACAGAAGTATTCACACCTGGAGAATGGTTTTTAGGCCAAAAACCTGCTAATTATGATGAGAATAAACCGCCAATTCTCTTTGTACAAGGAAGAAATGGTAATGCTGATAGTTGGTATGGAAAGACAGTATATCATGATATAAATGATATGTATGATTATGCTTTAAAAGCAGGCTATCAAACAGTGTTTATACAATTGTATGATGCTGCAGGGAAAGGTTCGGCTAGTCAGTGGGATAACGGAAAATTGTTAGCACAAAAACTTGAAGAAATATATAATTATTTCGGTAAAAAAGTTAATATTGTAGCGCATAGTAAAGGTGGTATTGATACACAAGCCGCATTAGTTGAATATGGTGCGAATCGATTTGTTGGAAATGTTATTACACTTGCTACACCGCATCACGGCTCAAATTTAGCAGATTTGTCATATAGTTGGTGGGCAGGTTGGCTTGCTTCTATATTAGGTCAAAAAGATGATGGTACGTATTCGTTACAAATAGGTGAAATGGCAAAGTTTCGTTCAATAATAGATAACAACCCAGCAGCTAAATTAAACCGTTACTATACGGCTACTGGAACTAGCTGGGGGCCAACATTTTCTGCATTATCTATGGGCGGGTTATATTTATCATCGTACGGTTCAAATGATGGACTAGTAAATGAATGGAGTGCGAAGCTATCGTACGGTACACATTTATTTACAGATTCCAGATTTGATCATGACAATATAAGAAAAGGATCAGCTGTTTTTGCACGAATTGAACCATATTTACGTACGACAAATGTGGGATTACCAGCTTTAGTAGCATCCAGCACTAGTTCAAATGAAGATCTAGAACAATTAAATACAACTTCAAATCAAAATATTTTAGGAGGCGAATTACCACAAAATCAGTGGATAGAGCAAAGTATTTCTGTTGATAAAAAGGCTGAAGGAATAGTTTCTGTACTAACTGCTTCTTCTGATGTAGAAGTACAAATGGTATCTCCAAAAGGAAAAATCTATGCAAATAAAGATAGCGCTATAACTACTGGTGAAGGCGAATCTTTCTTTAATGGGGCGACAATTAGAACATTTAAGTTTGATAAATTGGAAGTAGGCGAATGGAAAATCAAAATGATGGCGAAGCAGTCGAAAGATGCATATTTAGTTGTAAGCGATTACAAGGATGACGCACCATTTGTTCTTCGAATGCCTACAAAAGTTAAAGTAAATAAACCTGAGTATAAACTGAAAAAATCACCTGTGGCACCTGAAATGAAAGGGGATCTTTCCATAACAGTAAGAGTCGTTAATAAAGAAGGTAAGTTAGTCTCTGAATTTAATGAATTACAAAATGTTAATACGAATACATTTACAGGTGCTTTGAAAGATATAAAACAACCGGGAGTATATAACGTTACGATGGATATAAAAGGGATGAATAAAGAAGGAAAACCATATAATCGTACGATTGTTAAGTCGGTTTATGTAGAGAAATAAGGAAGAATAAATAAGTATAATAAACAAGTGCAGAAATCTTGTGTTAGAAAGAATTCTGCACTTGTTTATGTGGGGAGAGATAATAAAAGTTGAAAAAACTGTTATTCAATAAAAAAAGATGCTGAAATAGCATCTGAATGTGAAGAAATAATTTTAACTTAGTTTTGTAACTGTTAATTCAATTGAATTTATACCATTGTCACAAGTTACAATACTTTGACGATTAAAACCACTATTATTTCTAAGTTGAAGAGTTGAATTAGCAGGCACTGTAACAATCGTTTCGCCAACGAGTTGAAGACATTCGTTATTTGATGAAGTATTCATTTGAATAGCGAAGTCACCTTGACTATTAGCAAGTGGATTGTTATTTAAAAATATAGTTATGACTGGGATATGTGGAAATACAGGATTTAAAGTAGTATTAATACTGGAAATGAACGAAACTCTATAATCACCAGCTTGTCTAAAGTGTATAGTAGTAGGATTTAGTAAGGAAACACCTCCTGCTAAAGGTCCAACGTGATTAAATGGAAAAGGATCTCCAAAAGGAACAGTTATAAATTCAGTTTGCCAAAAAGTTCCGTATGCAGGACAGCTTCGTTTATGTGAATGGTCACATGAACATTTTTTATTTGAACTGGAAGAAGATTTGCATGAGCATTTTTTATACGAGTTTGAAGAATGATAGTATGAACCCAAAATATTACCTCCTATTCTTAATAAATTTAAACCACATAGTAGTTTATGAAGATGAATCACAATTGGCGTGTATGCTTGTACTATAAAAGGAAATAGATTTGGAATATAAAGTGGTCAAATGATGAAGCGTAGTATTTGGGTATTACCTGTAACACCTTTTGAAGATGATAAGGTTTATAATTTGATAGAAAAATAAATGGAATTTCTAAATAGATTGAAGTAACGAGGAAACGTTTATCCCGCTATTTTCCGAGCAGTAAGACTCCCATCTCAAAATTCAGCGAAAGCAAAGAAGTTAGGTGGGGGATGAATTAAACCCCCACTCATTAAAATTTCACTTTACTATATTTATTTAGTCTGACAAAACAGAAATATTACCTTTAGCTGTATGGATGTTATCATTTGGTGAAGTTATAATATTTAGCTATATTTATATTAGGTTATTCAGTTTATTTTTTATTTGCGTAGCTGAGCAGGAAAAAGTCAGAAAATATAGAATAATATACATATGAAGCATCGTTTGTTTTTGGTGTGAATAGTAATTAAAGATACGCTAAAATATTTAAAATTGTAACGAAAGAGAGATTAAATAATAGAGGGAGCAACTTACATGGAAAATATATTAAAGGTATCTTCAAAATCAAGCCCAAATTCAGTCGCAGGTGCAATAGCAGGAGTACTAAGAACAAGTGGTAATGTGGAAATTCAAGCGATTGGGGCTGGAGCTATAAATCAAGCGATTAAAGCAATTGCGATTGCAAGAGGGTTCGTCGCTCCAAGTGGTATTGACTTAGCTTTTGTTCCAGCGTTTCAAGAGATTTCTATCAATAATGAAGAAAGAACAGCGATTAAATTAATTGTAGGCCCTAGAAAGAAAAGGTCTTAGTAGAAGAGAGCGTTACTATAAGGGAAAAAGGCCAATAGACTTCCCAGGTTAGATACGCTATTTTATGTAACCGATCCTTGGGTGTGGACACGGCATTATACCGGACTCATGTCTGTTAATTTCTCCTTAAATTTAGCGCGTGTTCTAGATACTTAAAAATGCCAAATCCTTTGTGATATAAGGGATTTGGCATTTTTGATGTTTTTAAAAATAAACAACCTTAAAACTGCTCATTTAGAAGATTTAGTTTTAGTAGCGGCCATTGAACGTTTTTATGACAGTTTACCTGATAAATGGTCTTTCTAATTCTTGCAGCTATAGACTGTTCGTGTTGGTATCTATTCAAGTCAATTTTATTACGCTCCATAACCTTTGTTTTAATTTGATTCAGTGTTCCTGCTCCATCTAGTTCGGTTAATATTGCTATAATTTCATCTAGCCATGAAGTGCTGTTGGACATACATATACCTCCTAATAAAACATGTGTACTTATTTTTATTTTAATCTTTTAAATTTATATATTCATATATTGATTCGACAAAATTAGCAAAATATAAATCTATTGATAATATTATTAAAGCGTTGAATGAGAGCTTTATTCTTTCTGAGGATGAGCAAGAGGAAGATATGTATCAGGCTAATATTGATTCGGATTTTAGTAAAGTAAAGATTGCAGAAGAAGAGAAACCGGAAAATCGAAAAAAAACTAAAATGGAATCTGGTAGGGAAGTATGGCCTCGTGATCCGAAAAAAGCTAAACAAGCTATTAAACAGGCAGAATTTAAATGTGAAATAGATGACACACATGAAACATTTGTATCGGAAGCCAGCCGAAAAAATTATATGGAGGCCCATCATCTAATACCGTTAAGAATGCAACATGATTTTGAAAATAGTTTAGATGTTGTTGGAAATATAGTTAGTATATGTCCGAACTGTCATAGGTTGATTCATTATGGAAGAGACAAAGATAAGAAAAAAGTTTTAGAACTTCTCTTTGAACAAAGAAAAGATTCTTTGAAGAAGTTCGGTATTGAGGTATCTCTCAAAGAGCTATTTGGATACTATGGAATTCTAAAATAAGAATATTCATAGCTATAGTGAAGGTAGAATGTTTCATACTTAAACATAGCTATTATTGTGATGGAAATTTAAATTTCGTCTTTTGAAAGTATCAATAATTTGTATTATTTTTATAGGGTTATATATTTTTCTTTTGTTCTGCTGTATAGCAGAGCTCTTTTTTTTGTCGTACAAAAGCCACCTATATATGTGAAGTGCACCCCAATTGTTAGGCTATGTCTAACAATTGGGGTGCACTTCAGTCCTGTCGGGCGGCTTCTTTTAATTTATATTCACCAATTCATCAAACTTAAACTTAGTATTCAAACCAAAGGCATCTGTACAATATATAGTTTTCGTCATCGGTTCAATATGTAATACATTTATGTACATGTCTTGCACCATTCCATCACGATAGTATGAGATATGTATTTCTTCTTCCTCGTGAAAAGATTGCATTAACGCTCTTTCTATTCGTTCCATAGTATCTTGTGTTAAAAAAGGTTTAGGTACTTTATATTGTTCCTCAAACATTCTATGTATTTCCTCGTATTGCTCCGGTATTGAAGCAAACGGATTCCATTTCACCATACCTCTTCCACGTACTACAGGAAAGCTGTTATATCCCATGATGTAATACCTCACTTTTGTTTTTTTAACTCCACTACAAACAAACATGTGTTCTTTTTTAAGGTTTGAAAAGGGACCATTTTGTTAACATGAATATTCAAAAATAATTTTTTAAGTTAGAATATTCAAAAACTTATTTATGCAAACAAGCATGTCATGATAACATTTAACAAAAGGGGGTAGAAGTAGATGAGTGTTGACATTATTTCTAAAGAAGAAATCACAAAATTATTAAACGAATGGTATCAAGCTATGATTTCACAACGTGTATTACAGTCTCAGAAAATAAAAGAAGATATTGCAAATAAAATCAATAATATTAAGGAAGATCAAACAATATTAGTCTACTACGCTTTATTGAATGCACGGTATAAACTGCTAATTCGGGATATGGATAGTACAAAAGATATTCTGGACAAAATCGAGCCTTTACCAGAGTCTACAGAAACATTTTTAGAGTACTATCATCATTTATTTAAAGCAATTTACGCTATTAATAAAGCAAACCATAGTGAAGCAAGAATGCAATTTGAAAAAGCTGAAACGTTTTTAGAATACATGCATGATGAAATTGAAAAAGCAGAATTTAATTATTGGCTTGCAGTCCATTACTATCACGTATTAAAACCGATCCTAGCAGTTCAATTTGCTACAAAGGCGAATGAAGTATTTTCAATTAGTCCAGGGTATGAATTAAAAACTGCAGCATGCTTAAATACTTTAGGAATGGCACACATTCGACTAAATGAATTCGAAAGTGCAGAGGAATATTTACTTTCAGCACTAGGTACCTTCCAAAAATCTAATGATGAACTTCTTATTAAACGAGTTAAGCATAATTTAGGACTTTTATACGCAAGTCAAAACATGCCAGAGTTAGCAATTAAACACTTAGAGGATTCATTAGAAAATAACGCTAAAACTATGTTTCTTTTAGCAAGAGAACATTTTAAGTTAGGTTATAGTCATATCGCTAATGAATATATTGAGAATGGCTATAAGATTAGCGACTTATGTTATCGTCATCATTTCCGAATTTTAAAAGCAGTACATAACTATGTACCGCAAGAAGAATTAGAAAATGTGGTTATAGAAGGTATTTCGTATTTTGAAAAAGAAGAATTATATGATTGGGTAAAAGAATATGCTTCTCTTTTAGGTGAAAGATTCTATGGTTCAGAAAATCACAGAAAAGCAAGCAAGTATTTGCACATCGCTTTAGATGCAGACAAAAAGAGCATAGAAAGAAGGGCGCTAAAATGAAAAAAGCAATCTTATTAATGATGATGTTATCCGCTGTTTTTACTTTTGGTCTTACTAATGTAAAAGACATACCACAAAACGAAGCAATTGAAGTGTTTATGGATCATGGAGAACATATTTAAAACCTAAGGAAGAGGGCGCTTATAGTGTCCTCTTTTTAATATCTATTATTTATATGATGAGGTTGCAGGTACGTCTTTTGGTTATTGTTTGATAAACGTAAGATGTTTCTAAAAATGTGTATACAAAGGTGTAATTTTGTACTGTATATGTTCACGTACTATATAAAAAAGTATGAAAATCTATAAAAATAATTATTTCAATAAAATTTGTTTTAGATATTAAAAAGTGCCAAAACCCTTGTGGTATAAGGGGTTTGGCACTTTTGTGTTTTTTATATTTTATCAAATAAACAATTCTAAAACTGTTCATTCTTCTCCCAAGATTCAACGATATAATGTGCGATCGTCGGATTGAAGCCTTTACCAACTAAAAACATAATCGCAGCAACTTCTGTTAATGCGTGTTCATGTGATGTATGTTTTGCTTCATTTAAACCGTAATCTACCCATGGTTTTACGAAATCTAGTACGGGTTTCTTGAAAG
Source organism: Bacillus sp. EKM501B (assembly GCF_011800505.1). Lineage (NCBI taxonomy): Bacteria > Bacillati > Bacillota > Bacilli > Caryophanales > Bacillaceae > Bacillus > Bacillus sp. EKM501B. The sequence goes on from NZ_JAALFZ010000006.1 coordinate 70,526, forward strand.
GTAAAAACTGTGTACCGACAACTTGTTGAATTTGTTGTTGTGTTGGTTCAGTAATTGGTCCAGGTGGTAAGATTTGTGGTTGTGTAATGTCTAGTGTTGGTCCAGGTGGTAAGATTTGTGGTTGAGTTGGATCTATTGTTGGTGGTTTAGGTGGTGAGACACGTGCGTCGTAGTTTGGTTGATACATTTGTTGTTGGTATTGCGGTTGTTGTGGTTGAGTTGTGTATGGGTTTTGTGGTGCTGCATATGGATTTTGTTGATATTGTTGTTCTTGGTTTTGTGGTGCTGCATATGGATTTTGTTGATATTGTTGTTCTTGGTTTTGTGGTATTACATATGGATTTTGAGGATATCGCTGTTCTTGATTTTGTGGTGCTGCATATGGATTTTGAGGATATTCATAATTTGGACGTGTGTCATATGGATTTTGTTGAAATTCAGTTTCTTGGTTTTGCGTTGTTGCATATGGGTTTTCGTCATATTGTGGTTCTTGCTGTTGTAACTCTTGTTCTTCGTATTGTTCTGTGTATCTCTGTTCTTGTTGTTGAGGATACAATGGTTGCCTTGGATAAGGCGGTTGATTATTATAGAACATGTTTATTCCTCCTTCATGATGATGCCTACCACCTAGTGTATGGGCGGACAAGAAAATATGTGATGAAAAAATGCGGGCGTGTTACAATAAGTAACTGGGTGAAGATAAAATGACAAAACAAGAAAAAATTCAAAAAACAATTACTTTTGTAAAACATATTTTAGAAAAAGATGCGAGTGGGCATGATTGGTATCATATTGAACGTGTACATAAAATGGCGATTTCTTTATCTGAGCAAGAAGGTGGAAATCGTTTTATAATTGAAATGGCAGCATTACTTCACGATGTGGCAGATGAAAAGCTAAATGAAAGTGAAGAAGCAGGAATGAAAAAAGTTTCTGATTGGTTAGAAGAGCTACGGGTTGAAGAAGAGGAAAGTAAACATATTCTTCATATCATCGCCAATATGTCTTATAAAGGTGGCCATGGCGGCACAGTAGAGTCACTTGAAGGGAAAATTGTTCAAGATGCGGATCGTTTAGATGCTCTTGGTGCAATAGGAATTGCTCGTACATTTGCATATGGTGGGGCGAAAGGGAGATTAATGTATGACCCAACTATTCCGCCGCGTGAAGAAATGACGAAAGAAGAGTATAGAAAAAATAATGATCCATCTTTAAATCATTTTTATGAAAAACTTTTGAAATTAAAAGATTTAATGAATACGAATGCAGCAAAACAAGAGGCTGAAATTCGTCATCGTTATATGGAACAGTTTATTGAACAATTTATGAAAGAGTGGAATGCACAAATATGAAAATGTTAACTGTGGAGAACTTATCAAAATCATATGGAGAAAAGCCGTTATTTGATGGATTATCATGTAGTATTACAGAAGGACAACGTGTCGGAATTATTGGTGTAAACGGAACTGGTAAATCGACATTATTAAAAATTATTGCAGGATTAGAAACTCCTGATACAGGTGATATGACGCATTCACGTGGGTATACAATTAGTTATTTATCACAGCAACCAGAGTTTGATGAGAAACTGACAGTATTAGAGCAAGTGTTCCATGGTGATACACCTTTAATTCGTCTTCTTCGTGATTATGAAAAAGCACTATTAAATATTGAAAAAGATCCAAGTAATGAAAAAGTACAGGAACAATTATTTGCAGTGCAGCAACGTATGGATGCAATGAGTGCATGGGAAGCAAATGCAAATGCGAAATCTCTTTTAACGAAATTAGGAATTACGGACTTCACTGCAATTGTTGGGAATTTATCTGGTGGACAGAAAAAACGTATCGCAATGGCACAATGTTTTATTGAAACACCGGATCTATTAATTTTAGACGAGCCTACGAACCATCTTGACCATGAGACAGTTGAATGGTTAGAAGAATATTTAGCGAGATATACAGGTTCGGTATTACTTGTAACCCATGATCGTTATTTCTTAGATCGTGTGACGAATCGTATTTTTGAATTAGATAATGGTAAACTATATAGCTACGAAGGAAACTATAGTACATTTTTAGAAGCGAAAGCACTTCGTGAAGAGCAAGAATTGGCACAAGAATCGAAACGCCAAAATTTATATCGTCGTGAACTTGCTTGGATTCGTCGTGGTGCAAAAGCCCGTTCTACGAAACAAAAGGCACGTATTCAGCGTTTTGATGAGCTAAAGGCACAAGAAGGACCAGCTGCAAAACAGTCAGTTGATATTGCACTAAGCGGAAGTCGTCTAGGAAAGAAAGTACTTGAGTTAAAAGATGTAACGAAAAAATTTGGCGATAAGACGGTATTACATAATTTTAATCATATTGTGAAACCGGGCGATCGTATCGGAATTATTGGGGCGAATGGAAGCGGGAAATCTTCCCTATTAAATATGCTTGCAGGTAAGTTATCTCCTGATAGTGGTGAAGTGGAAGTAGGACAAACTGTAAAAGTTGCTTATTATACGCAAGAAAATGAAGAGATGAATTTAAATCAGCGTATGATTGAATACATTAAAGAGATTGCAGAAGTTATTCATACGACAGATGGAAAAGTAATTGGTGCATCTCAAATGTTAGAACGTTTCTTATTCCCGACGCATTCACATGGTACACCACTTGGTAAACTATCTGGTGGTGAAAGAAGACGTTTATATTTATTACGTATTTTAATGGGAGAACCAAACGTACTTTTACTTGATGAACCTACGAATGATCTAGATACACAAACATTAACAGTACTAGAAGATTATTTAGAAGATTTCCCAGGTGTCGTTTTAACTGTATCGCATGACCGTTACTTCTTAGATAAAGTAGTAGATGAACTGTTCATCTTTACTGGCGGAGGCGAAGTGCGTGAATTCCTAGGTAGTTATACAGATTATTTAGAAATGGAAAAAACGAGAGAACTTATGGAGAAAGCGGAAGTTCAAAAAGAGAAAAAAGTAGTAGAAGAAGCTCCAAAACAACAACGTAAACGTAAACTTTCATATAATGAGCAGCGTGAATGGGAAACGATTGAAGATACAATTGCCGAACTTGAAGAGAAAATTGAGTCAATTGGAGAAGAACTTGCGAAAGTTGGATCTGACTTCACAAAGGCACAGGAATTATCTGAAGCACAGCAGAAAACAGAAGAAGAGCTAGAAAAACAGATGGAAAGATGGAGTGAACTATCAGACATCGTTGAAGGATTAAAATAAAAACAAGCTGCATATATTGAAAAGTAAAGAGAAAAACTTTACACTATTGGTAGAACCTATTTTAGGAGGGAAAAAATGAGAACATCTAATCCAATGTTGAAAAAAGAGGCATTCCGTAAAGAGGGAGCAAGCGCTTCTGCGATGACGATTGGCGGAACAGTAGGCAAAACGTTCATTATGCTTATCTTGCTACTTGCAACGTCTGTCTATTCATACATACAGATGATGCAGGGGACGATGAAGATGCCAGTATTAATTGGTGCTTTAATCGTTGCGGCAATCATCGCATTTGCGTCTATGTTCTTCCCGCGCATTTCACCTTTTGGTGCACCAATCTATGCAGCGGTAGAAGGCGTTGTGTTAGGAAGTATTTCAGCAGTTTATACAATGAAATTTGGCGATTCTATCGTTTTAAATGCTGTATTACTAACAATCTCAATTCTATTTGCAATGTTAGTGTTATATGCAACACGCGTAGTAAAAGTAACGGATAAATTCCGTACAGGCGTGATGGCAGCAACACTTGGAATTATGGTTATGTATTTAGTCGTATTCCTACTAAATATGTTTGGCGTAACTGTTCCATACATTCACCAAGGTGGTACAATCGGTATTATTATTAGTGCAGTTGTTATTGTAGTTGCTGCATTAAACTTATTACTAGATTTCGATTTAATCGAAAATGGTGTACGTAGTCAAGCTCCGAAATATATGGAGTGGTATACTGCGATGGGACTAATGCTTACATTAGTATGGTTATACTTAGAAATTCTTCGTTTCGTTTCTTACTTTACGAAAAATGACTAATAAAAAAATCCTGCATGAAAAATGCAGGATTTTTTTATTTTCAAAGATATATTGAATGTATGGTATAATATGGATGATAGCAACTTGAAGTGAAGGAGATGGAATATGATGAAAGAGAAGAAAGGGATTATGAAAAAGCTATTTTCTAAAAGTTTTTTCATAGAACTAGATGATGCTTTAACGTATCCATCATCAAAAGTTATTACTTCAGCGATTGAAGGATATGCAACTGAATGCAATGAAAGACTAAAATTTGAGAGTAAAGTTAAACCGATTACTTTCTACTTAGAAAATGTAATGTACCGTGCTGAAATAAAGATGGCTCGCGGAGGATATTACATATCTTGTACTGAAGTGTAATAAATTTTGAAACTATACATGTTTGAACTATGTATGGTTTCTTTTTTTGTTTTGTAAGGTCCAAAATAATACTTTCTACTTACGGATATATCATTTTGTGCTTTTTACCATTCAAACATTTCTCCTTACAATGAAGAAAAACATGTGAGGTGGTATAACTTATGATGAATCGAGTTGTATTAATCGGTAGATTGACAAAGGAGCCAGAATTATACTACACAAAACAAGGTGTCGCTTATGCACGAATATGTGTTGCGGTGAATAGAGGATTTCGAAATAGTTTAGGTGAACAACAAGTCGATTTTATTAATTGTGTCGTTTGGCGCAAATCGGCTGAGAATGTAGCTGAATATTGTAAGAAGGGGTCGCTCGTTGGGATTACAGGGCGTATTCAGACTAGTAATTACGATGATGAACAAGGCAAGAGAATATATAGAACTGAAGTTGTGATTGAGAGTATTACCTTTTTGGAGAGAAGGCGGGAGGGGGCATCGTAATAAAAGGTGATTTTAAGTAATAGCTTCGGAAAAAATTGTGGAAAGTATTTTAATAAACTTAAAGAGGGGATACCGCCAGCTTTTTTGAAAAAACAAGTAAAGAGTATACAAAATTTTATAACGTTTTTTGGCTAATCCAGTAACAAACGAGAACCATAAAACCCATCACAGGATAGGAATGTATAAAAAGATGAATCGAGTGATAGAAAATAAAAAAAGGGATTCCTTCTGAGAGTAAGGAATCCTCCTTTTTGTTGCAACCGATAATAGGACGTTATGTTAATTAGAAATGTATACGATATTCATAAAATCCGAACTGTTCAATTTGTTAAAAAAAACTATAGTTGAAATTCTTTCTTTATAATTTCAGCTACTTCTGTAGCATTTAAATTCGTATTATTGATCCTTATATAATTTTTCTCTGTAATTTCTCCTTCTCTTGAATTTAATCTAAAATTTTCAAATGTGCTTAATAAATTTTGTTCAGATTGTTCAATCTTTCTTTTCGTTGGCTTATGTTCAAGTCGATGAGGTGTTTTATTTCGTTGAAGTCTTTCTTCTACATCAGCTTCTAATTCAACAAAATAAATATCAACCCCTTGGGAACGAAAAATATTACATATACTTTCAACATCATCCCAATCTTTCTTTTCATTAAACGCCCATACGTATGTAAAAATCATTCCATAATGTTCACTCTTTGAAAATGATTGAAATATTTCCTTTCGGAAAAGATGGGTTAATCGCCACATTTCCGAAGAGAATCCATACAATGGCTCCAATAAATCAATTGTCATATGGTTATGAAATAATTTTAAATCAGTCATCTTTGCTAGTTCTTGTCCAACTGTCATTTTCCCAACTGCTTGTGGCCCAAATATCAAAACAAACTTTTTCATCGAATTCCCTCCAAAAAATAATAAGACATTAATTATAAAATAAGAGATTCTGTAAATGTATCACAATCAAAATATTTTGTAGAATCTATATACTTTTCTGCCTTTTGTATTTATAAAAATAGTTGTCTTCCAATAACGAAAATTATGTAAATAAGCTATCCATATGGATAGCTTATTATATTTTTTTGTTTAGCGTGTTTTTTTCAAAAATAATGGCGATGCCTCAAGAAATGGATAAAAAATAAAAATCATCGGAAACGAAAGCTTTTAAAATCCCGTTCCTAATTTAAAATGTAAAAAGAATGAAATAGTATGGTAGCGGGAAGAAAGTAGTAAAATTAAGCATCCGAGTAGGAGTATAGAGTGATAACATGTTACAATACAGCTAAGAACATGCAATAAAGGAGAGTTTTTTACGTGAAGATTAAAGCAATTGAACCGACGCCAAGTCCAAACACAATGAAAGTTATTTTGAATGAAGTATTACCATCAGGAGCACGTAATAATTATACAAATGAAAATAAAGAACAAGCACCAATGCAAGTGCAAGAAATTTTGAAAATTGAAGGCATTAAAGGTGTATATCATGTAGCCGACTTTTTAGCAGTGGAGCGAAATGCGAAGTATGACTGGAAAGTTTTATTACAACAAGTTCGTGCTGTTTTCGGCGAAGAAGTAGTGGAAGAAAGTGAAGAACAACAACTTGCTCATTTTGGAGAAGTGAAAGTGTTTGTTCAAATGTTCTTTACAATTCCAATGCAAGTAAAGTTAACAGATGGAACGACGGAAGAACGTGTTGGTTTACCTGATCGTTTTAAAGAATCAATTATGAAAGTGCAAATGTCTGCACCAAATGTTGTAAAAGAGCGTAAATGGGTGGAACAAAGTACACGTTACGGTAACTTTGAAGAAATCGGGAAAGAAGTAGTAGAAGAGATTGTTGCTGCTTATTCAGAAGAACGTGTAAATGAAACGGTTAAAGAATTATTAAATCAAGCAGGTGCTGTTGAAGTAACGATTCAAAAGCGTGAGCCATATAAAGTAACAGAAGAGATGATGAAAGATTCTGACTGGAAAAACCGTTTTGCAGCATTAGAACAAATGGATCCTACTGAAGAAGATATTCCAGTGTTGAAGATGGCGTTAGATGATGAAAAAGTTTCAATACGCCGCTTAGCAACAGCGTATTTAGGTATGGTAAAAGGTGATGAAGTATTACCGTTATTATATAAAGCGTTGTTAGATCGCTCTGTAAGTGTTCGCCGTACTGCAGGAGATTGTTTATCAGATGTAGGTGATCCGGCAGCGATGTTCGTTATGATTAAATCTCTGAAAGATCCAAGTAAATTAGTACGCTGGCGTGCAGCGATGTTCTTATTTGAACTTGGAGATGAAAGTGCGATTCCAGCATTAAAAGCAGCGCAAGATGATCCAGAGTTTGAAGTAGCGATGCAAGCACGTCTAGCATTAGAGCGTATTGAAGGCGGAGAAGAAGCAAAAGGTTCTGTATGGAAACAAATGACGGAGTCACGTAAAGGGGAATAATGTATGATTGTTTTCTATGATAGTTGGTGTCCGATGTGTACGGCCGTTGCAGAACGTACGAAAAAATTAGATAAAAAGGGTAAGATGAAATTTGTTTCATTTCGAAATGAAGATGTAGTTGAGAAGTATGAGCTTTCTCAAGAACTACAAAGTAAGATGGAACAAAGATTGTATATTTTTAAAAATAATAAGTGGTATGACGGCATTCATAGCATACATGTATTAGCAAAGGCCGTTCCATCTTATTGGTTTGCAGTTCCTTTTATAAAGCTATCTATCGTACTTGGTTTTGGAAGTAAAGTATACGATTATATCGCTAATAATAGAAAACTTGTTCCAGTGGGACATTGCCGCGGTGGGGTTTGTGAAATCCCTACAAAAAAATGAAATCATCGTTATCTTTCTTTTGCACCTATTAATAGAGCGTGATATGATGAATTTGGAATGAAAGTTGAAGGAGAGATTACAAGATGTCAAATGCTTATGAAGAATACATGCGCCAAATGGTAATCCCAATGCGCCAAGAGTTAGTGCGTTCTGGGTTTGAAGAGTTAACTACAGAAGAAGCTGTAACAGAATTTATGGAAAATACATCAGGTACAACTTTAGTAGTTGTAAACTCTGTTTGTGGTTGTGCAGCTGGTTTAGCACGTCCATCAGCAGGTCAAGCGGTTGTTCGTGCTGAAAAACAACCTGATCATCTTGTAACTGTATTCGCAGGTCAAGATAAAGATGCTACTGCAAAAATGCGTGAATACTTCGGAGAAATTCCTCCATCTTCACCATCTATGGCATTATTAAAAGGAAAAGAAGTTGTTCACTTCATTCACCGTCATGAAATTGAAGGTGCAACTATGGACGAAATTATTACGAACTTAGAACAAGCTTTCGAAAAGAATTGCTAAAGAAGGGGGAGAGTAAATCTCCCTCTTTTCTTTATATAGAGGTGAAACAATGATCGTAACAACAGCAGGAAGAACGAATAGAGAAATGACAGATTATGCAAAGCAGGTAGCCGCAGAATTAAATCGTTCATTCGTTAAACGTAATGACATACCAGTACATAAGCTGCATGAGCAGTATGAACAAGATGTGCTTGTCGTAGGGAAGAACCGATTAGCTATTTATCCAAAAGGTACGGAAGAATCGTTTTTCTTTCATCCGAACTCAGCGATGTTTCGTGTGAAAAGGTTAATGCGTGGAGAACACGATCCGTTTGTACAAGCCACGCAATTAGAGAGAGGAATGACAGTGTTAGATTGTACGCTCGGGATGGCATCAGATAGTATTGTAGCTAGTTATGTTGTTGGTGAAAGCGGAAAAGTAACAGGACTTGAAGGCAATGAGTATATGGCTTATATTATGGAAAATGGTTTGAAAACATGGTCTTCATCCGTTTCTGAAATTGATGAAGCAATGCAAAGAATTCAAGTAAAGCAAACGGAGCATTTTTCATTTTTAGCGCAATGTGAAGACAATAGTTACGATGTCGTTTACCTTGATCCGATGTTTGAAGAAACTGTCATAGAATCCGACGGAATTAAAGGATTAAAACACTTCGCTTTGTATCATGATATTACTGACGAAACAATTGCGGAGGCAAAACGAGTGGCGAGAAAACGTGTCGTTTTAAAAGATCATTTTCGTAGTTCTAGATTTGAAAAACACAATTTTTATGTATACAAAAGAAAAAGTGCTAAGTTTCACTTTGGTGTAATTGACCCTTGCTAATTGTTTGAAAAGATGTATAATAAGCAATAATTAATTAAATATACTGTCTGTGATGAAGAGAGTAGTCTTTTTTAGAAGGAAAGCGAGCTAGGGATGGTGTGAGCCTAGTACGGAAGAAAAAGATGAAGCGCACTTCGGAGATGCTTCTTGAACGAATAGTAGAGAAAGCCGAGGCCCCCTGTCCTCGTTATAAACGGGAAAGTGGTTCGTAACGAACAACAAGGGTGGTACCACGGGTTAAAACTCGTCTCTTTTTTAGAGACGAGTTTTTTGTGTTTTAAAAAATAAGGAGGTTGTATCATGGATTATAAAATGCAGTTTGCGGAAAGTTTATCTAATATTTTCACGAATGAATTAACGCAAAAACAAATTTTAGATTTAATTGAAACACCGAAACAAGATGAATTTGGAGATGCAGCGTTCCCATGCTTTTCATTAGCGAAGCAATATAAAAAAGCACCAGCTCTTATCGCAAAGGAAGTTGCTGAGAAATTAAATAATCCGTTTTTTACGAAAGTAGAAGCCGTTGGTCCTTATGTAAATGTATTTTTCAATCGTGAAACTGTAAGTGATGCAGTATTAAAAACAGTTTTAGCGGAGAAAGAAGAGTTCGGTCAAAACCACTTTGGCTGTGAAAAAACAGTAGTAATTGATTATTCCTCTCCTAATATCGCGAAACCTTTTTCGATGGGGCATTTACGTTCTACAATGATAGGAAATTCGCTGAAACATATCGCTGAAAAATGTGGATATGAAGTTGTAGGGATTAATTATATAGGAGATTGGGGAACACAGTTTGGAAAGTTAATTACGGCTTATAAAAAATGGGGAAATGAAGCAGTAGTTAAAGAAGATCCAATACGTGAGCTATTTAAGTTATATGTCCAATTCCATGAAGAGGTAAAAGACGACGAAGAACTAGAAGAAGAAGGACGTGCTTGGTTTAAGAAATTAGAAGAAGGTGATGAAGAAGCGGTAGAGCTTTGGAATTGGTTCCGTCATGAGTCCCTTAAAGAATTTTCTCGCATTTATGAACTTCTCGGTGTAGAATTTACTAATTTTCAGGGAGAAGCATTTTATAATAATTTAATGGAAGATTTTATTGGGATTTTAGAAGAACATGAGTTGCTTGAAGAATCAGAAGGTGCATTAGTCGTTAATTTAGAAGAAGAAGGAATGCCGCCTTGCTTAATTAGAAAATCAGATGGTGCGACGATTTATGCAACGCGTGACTTAACGGCAGCTTTATATCGTCAAAACACTTATGGGTTTGATAAAGCGCTATATGTTGTTGGTCCAGAACAAAGCTTACATTTCAATCAATTTTTCACCGTATTAAAAAAACTTGGCTATACTTGGGTTGATGGTATGGAACACGTACCGTTTGGCTTCATTTTAAAAGATGGTAAGAAAATGTCGACACGTAAAGGAAGAGTTATTTTACTTGAAGAAGTACTCGAAGAAGCAATCGAACTTGCAAAACAAAATATTGAAGAGAAAAATCCAAACTTAAAACAGAAAGAAGAAGTAGCAAAGCAAGTCGGTGTTGGTGCAGTCATCTTCCACGATTTAAAAAATGAGCGTATGCACAATATCGAATTCTCATTAGAAAACATGCTGAAATTTGAAGGAGAAACAGGACCTTACGTACAGTACACACATGCACGTGCTTGTTCTATTTTAAGAAAAGAAAGTGTAGAATTTGAAACATGTACATTTGCTTTAAAAGACGATCATAGCTGGAGTGTCGTAAAATTACTAAATAAATTCCCGCAAATAATTGAAGCAGCTTTCAATAAAAATGAGCCATCTATTATTTCGAAATATATATTAGATGTAGCACAATCATTCAATAAATATTACGGTAATGTTCGTATATTAGAAGAGAGCAAAGAAAAAGACGGCAGACTCGCATTGGTTTATGCTGTGACGGTTGTATTAAAAGAAGGATTACGTTTACTTGGGGTGGAGGCACCTGAGGAGATGTAACATAGTAGTAAACTGACAAACTGGGTCTAGTATAAACCTGGTTTGTTTTTTTATTGGATATATATTTTTTTTGCAAAATCAATTAAAATCTTTTTAGAGAGGGTGATTCATATTGATTCGAACTTTTATTTTACAAATTCCTTGTCATAGAAGATTAGATAGGAGTTTTTTTAAACTACAAAAGTACATACCTTTATGTGCGCGTTGTACAGGCATGCTTATTGGTATTTTAATGTTTCCAATTTATTTTTATATGACACCTTCATTTCTTTTGGCAATCATACTATCATTTTTCGCTCAAATTCCGTTACTTATCGATGGGTTCACCCAAAAGTGGAAATGGAGAAGTAGCTCAAATTTGCTAAGAATAACTACTGGTGTATTAAGCGGTAATGGTATGGGATTATTCATTTCCTCTAGTGTTATATGGATATTAACTTAAGATATATAGTAATGGAGGTATTTACATAGATGTTCTGGATTTATTTAATTCTAATTTTTATTTCAGGCGGAAGTGGAATTGGTTTTATGATTCAAAATAAGTATACAGAAGCAATAATAGCTTTTGTTATTTGTATACTATTGTTTGGGCTACTGTATTATTATCTTAAAAGAAACAAAAGAAAGAGAAAAGCAGATTGTGATGATTTAGACTGTACGGATTGTTTTGATTGTGATTGTACTTGTTAAATTTTTCTTCCAAATAAAAAGCTAGTGTATTAGTAAAAATACACTAGCTTTTTTGCTTTGAAATTTTAAGAAAAGTGTAGGAATACGGCTATTATATAGAGAACTTTAGTTTTGTATATAAAAGGAGGCGGGAAAATAATCTGTTTTGAACCACATTGGATTTCTAATATGGCTTCTTATTTACTAGAGGGGGAGAAACAATCGGAATTTATTCAGCTAGGTGTTTTGCAGAAATTATTTGAAAGTGATACGCAAAGAAATGGTAAAGATGGCAAAATAGGCATGAAAATACCGATATATTTAAGTGAATTAGGTGTGAAAAATATTGAATGTAGAGTAAGCGATAAAGTGAACTTTTTAGATTCAAATATGCATCACAATGATAAAAACGATTTGTATCAATCATTAAAAGAAGAGGGGATTGCAGGTGATCCGGGTGATAAGCAACAATTTGTAGAACGTTTAATAGCCAGAGGATTAACATATGATAATGCGCTAGCTCAATATGAAGCTGAACTACGATTTTTTAAAATATTTCATGTGTATTCTTCTTTTGTATACGCTCCCAATATGAAAATTACATTTGGTGACATAGTTTGTTAAAAGGTATGATGTATAAGGCTTGTCGTTTAATGTCGATAAGTCGATATTCGACATATAATCGCTGATATATGTTAAGAATCGGTCGATATAATTTGAAAATCGCCGATAAAATGAAAGAATCGCTGATATATTTGAATTATCGCCGATATAATTTTATGTACTAATTTCAGCTTCTACAAGATTAAAACCGCATGTTACATTATTCCATATAATTAAACAAAATACGGAGAAAAACAATCATTTTTACTATATTTTGTTATAAATTTGAATAATATTAATTAATAACATCTATTATAAGAGATTTTAGTTGAATACATACTATATGGTGTGTAAAATCTAAGCAAGTAGCAGTTTAAATATAAATTCGAGGTGAATGCATGCTAGATTTTAAGCAGTTAGAAACTTGTTTAAAAGACAAGAGATTTGTAGATGGATTACAGGAAATAAATAATGAAATTGCATATATAAAAGAAACGAATACTTTATCCTATGTGAAGAATTGGCTTGCCAATATTCCTTCGCATAAGGAGTTCGATATATTAATTCGCCTTACTGATGAAGGGCTTATGCACCAATACAGTTCATTCCTCATTCGTTACGCTTATAAAAAATTCCCAAATATGAGAACGCTCTCTTTATATTGTGATGAGTTAATTGATGAGCGGAAAATTCTTGAAGCAGAGCAGTTGTTAAAATCTTCTTTAGAAGAGTTAAGTAAAGAAGAAATAGATGCAGATTTTTTAGCGAAAACATATTTTACGTTAGTACGATGTCTTTTAGAAATGAAACGAAACGAAGAAGCGTTAATGTATATGCAAAAAGCAGAGGAGTACAGTGCACGCGCAGTGTTTGATAAATGGGGCTACGTTTATATGCATACAGGTGAATGGGAGAAAGCGGAAGAACAATTTATTGCTGGCATGCAGCATGAAGATTGTGAAGAGTTATCTACCTATTTATTATCACAATTGTATGCGAATAAAGGAGAACAAAAACGCGCGATACAGTTAATCGATGATGCGATTGTAAAATTCCCACAAGTACCATATTTTCATTTTGAGAAGATAAAGTATTTATTAGATTTAGAGCAATATGAAGAGATGTTAGCGGTAATAGATAACATAAATACTCAGCTGCCATATCATGCCTATAATACTTACTTTGTACATTTACGTGCAGAAGCGCTGTACAAAATGAATAAATTTGCAGATTTACAAAAACTATTAAAAGAAGAAAAGAGTTTAAAAGAATCTTTATATCATAATTTAGAAAAAAATCCGGATGGAAAAAAGGTTCACTTGCCGATAGTTCCTATTGTACAAAAGGATAATTATTGTGTTCCGACAAGCTTAGAGATGATGTTGCGTATATGGGGAGAGAAACGTACACAAGATGAAATAGCAGAGTTTATTTTTGATATGACAGGTTCGAAGTTTTCAGATACTGTTTCTTATTTAGAAGAATTAGGTTATGAATATCGTTATTTTAAAGGGAATGAAGAGAATTATAAGAGACTGATTGACGAAGGAATTCCTGTTTTATTAAGTATAGATATTGAGCATGCTTCACACGTACAAGTTCTATCTGGATATGATGATACATTGCAAGCTTTCTATGTTCAAGATCCAAACTTTATAGAACCAGTTCTTGTGGAATATAGTAAATTACAAGAAAAATATCGTTATACAGGCTGTTTAGCAATCACGTTTGTTCCGAAAGAAAAGAAGGAGCAACTAGCGTTTCTAAGTGAAGAAGAAGATCGTTATTTTAAATCTATTTTTTCTCTTACGGATCATTTAGATGAACATGACAAAGAGGGAATTAGTAACTTAGTACAATTTTTAAAAGAAACGAGTGATAATCCAAATACGTGGTTATATACGATAAAGCACTTAGATGTTGAAGTAGATAAAGAATTTATTTTATATTGTATCGATAAGTTAATGGAAAAGTTTCCGAACTCGGACTTTGTTAAATTGCATGGTGCACAGTGTTTTATTCGTCTTCAGGAAGTAGAGAAAGCGGAGCAAATGCTGACAAGCGTTGAGAAGAAAAATAATCGTGCTTTATATCATTTAATAAACGGAAGATATGCGTTTGAACAGGAAAGTTATCTAGAAGCGATTTCAAGCTTTCGTTCATCGTTACAATTAGACGCAGATCAGCCTATTGCTTGGAGTTTTCTCGCTTTATCCTATATGTATATTGATCAATCTGAAAAAGCATTGCAATACTCTCAAGTTGCGTTAGAGCGTAGTCCTGAAAGGTTCACTTTAACAAATCACGGTTTAATATTAATAGATTTAGAAAGATATGAAGAAGCATATGAAATCTTTAATGACTTGTTAAAAGAGTATAAATATGAAGCGCATGTATGGTATGAACGAGCGAGATGTGCACATCAACTAGGGAAATTATATTTAGCAATAAAAGGGCTTAAAGTAGCGATTCATTTGGATAGTAATGCACCTTACATTTATACGAAACTTTCGGAAATATACGAATCTGATTTGAAGGATGAGGAAAGTGCGAAAGAAATTTTATTAAACGGTATTGAGAATTGTGATGATAAAGCACCTCTTTACGTAAAATTAGGTGACTATCATTTTCAAAATGATAGCTTGGAAGAAGCAGAAGTATTGTATAAGCGTGCTTTAGAAGAAAATGATGAGGATGTTTATTCTCACTTCGGACTTACACAAGTTTATATGGCAAGAGAACAATATAAGGAAGCAAAAGAATATATTCTTGGTCTTGAGAAGCAAATTGAAAAGAGCCAAGATTTCCTCATGAATGCAGGAATGGTTTTATGGGATGCTGAAATTGAACTTGGTGGAAATGAAGAAGGATTTAAAGTAGCGCTATCTAAGTTAGAAAATGGTATAAAGAAAAGTGATTATAATGTAGCAAGTGCGTTAGATGAATATGTGAATCGAATTAAAGGAACGGAATTTGTACAACGAGGTATAGCATTTTTAAGAACGTTACACAAAGAAAGAAATGAAGTAAGTGAGTACGGTTGTTATGCAGGTATTTTGTATGAATCTATTGGACAGTACGGCCAAGCGATGAAAAGATATAATAAGGCGATAGAACAAATGGAAACGGCATTACCGTATTACCGAATTGGCGAAACACTTATGGCATTAGGGCAATTGACGGAAGCAAAGCAGGCGTATGAAACATGTTTAGAGCTTGATGGGAATTTCGTAGGTGTACATTTACAGCTTGCGGAAATATACGAAAAAGAAGAAAACCGTTCTAAAGAACAAAGTCATATGGTTCAGGCGATGAAAGAAGAGCCGTTGCATATTAATATGGAATATTTGGCACAGCTTTCAGTAGAAATGAACCTTCAGGAAGAATTGCTGATTGAACTAGAACAATTAGCGGACGAAGTACCTGAAATATGGCGTTTAGATGCGATTGCATATGTGTACGGAGCGATGAATGAAACAGATAAAGAACAAGCACAGATTGAATACGCGCTACAATTAGATGGTGAGCATATAGAAGTACTATATCATTATGCAAAAGTATTAGTGAAAAAAAGAAATGTAAAAGCAATTGAAGTTGCAATGAAAGTAATACAAAAAGATTTTGATAATGAACGTATATTTGATGTTTATGTAAAAGCAGTAGAGCAACATAAAAAATTGTCTAACATACGAGATTTTCTTCATACATTAAAGGTGAAAAAAGCAGAAAGAAGTGCAGCATTCATGTATGCTGCAGCTGCGGTTACGGAAATATGGATTGAACGCCAGCTGCATGAACAGCCGAAACGATCTATCATTACGAGAGCTTTTTATCGTATGAAAAATCGTGCGAAAGAAATTTCAATGGTTACTATGATAATTGATTTATATGAAATCTCTTTAAAGTTAAATCCGAAAAATAGTATGGCAGCACAGCGATTTGCGCTATTTTATGAGAATGTAGAGATGAATAAAGAAGCAATAGAGATTCTGCACACGTCACTAGAAAATAAATGGGATTATGACGTAGCGAAGCAACTTGTAAATCTTTTCGTTGAGTGCGAGGAAGAAGATATGTTAAGAGATGCTTTGGAATTAACGAAACAAATGGTTCGAGAACTACCAGATGATTATGATACTCTTCTTCTGCAAGCACAAGTATTCTTTAAAGCAGGGGAAGAAAGAAAAGCAGAAAAGATTATCTTACAATTAACCGAGCAAACACCGTTTGTAAGTAGAGCATTTCTTGCTTTAGGAGAAATATATCAAAGTCAAGAAAGGTTTGAAGAGGCAATTCAAGTATTAGAAAATGCTTCTATACATCATCCAAATGAAACAGTAATTCTTCTTTCTTTAGCGTCTTCATATCATGGTGTCGGCCAAACACTAAAGGCAGAAAAAATAACAAATGAAGTATTAACAATGGATGCAAGTGATTTGTTAGCAAGATATGATCGTGCTTGTTATTTAGCACAGTTAAATAGAAATGAAGAGGCGAAGGAAGAGCTTGAAATTGTCCTTCGTGAGGATGACTCGGGATTCTTTGTTGAACTTATTGAGGATGATGAAAATTTAGCAGCATTGCGAGAATTTGAAAAGTAATTGTATAAGAATAGGGGAAAAAGATAAGGATATATTTTGAATTAGTTGACAATTAGTTGCTAAATGGCATAAAATAACTTTTAACAAAGTATACAAATCTGAAGACGAGAAAGAGTAAAATAGTGAGCTGTTCTCCAGAGAGCCGGTATATTGCTGAAAGCCGGTGTGCAGACGTTATTTGAAAATCATCTCCGAGGAGCTGAGGCTGAAAGTAAGTAAGCCCGGACGGATGTCTACCGTTACAAAGAACACGTATGATAGTACGTTGCTAAGTGCTATTAGTGAAAAAGCTAATAGAATTAGGGTGGTATCGCGGGTAAACCCGTCCCTACTTTATAGGGACGGGTTTTTTGTGTGCTTTAAAATATTCAAAGGAGTGATTGTATATGGAAAAAGTAGATGTAAAAGAATCAGCTGTAGGAAGAGAAATGCGAATTCGCAAACAGTGGAACGAACAAAATATTTTCGAACAATCAATTCAGAATCGAGAAGGCGCACAGTCTTTCGTATTTTATGAAGGACCACCAACGGCGAACGGACTACCGCATGTAGGTCATGCACTTGGACGAACAATTAAAGACTTAGTAGCAAGATATAAAACGATGGCTGGTTATAAAGTGTTAAGAAAAGCGGGATGGGATACACATGGTTTACCTGTAGAATTAGGCGTTGAGAAGCAACTTGGTATTTCTGGTAAACATGAGATCGAAGAATATGGCATTGAACCATTTATTCAAAAGTGTAAAGAGAGTGTTTTCACATATGAGAAGCAGTGGCGTGAATTCACTGAAAGTATTGGTTATTGGGTAGATATGGATGATCCATATGTAACTTTAAAGAATCCATATATCGAAAGTGTATGGCATATTTTGGGGACAATCCATGAAAAAGGATTGTTATATAAAGGACATAGAGTTTCACCATACTGCCCAAGCTGCCAAACCTCATTGAGCTCACATGAGGTTGCACAAGGGTATAAAACAGTAAAAGATTTAAGTGCAACTGTGAAGTTTAAAGTGAAAGATAGTGAAAATGAGTATTTCTTAGGTTGGACCACAACACCTTGGACACTTCCAGCAAACGTTGCGCTTGCTGTCCATCCAAATATGGAATACGTTAAAGCAAAACAAGAAAGTCATGTATACATTGTTGCGAAAGAACGTGTACAAGAAGTATTAAAAGAGAACTATGAAGTATTATCTGTTCATAAAGGCGAAGAATTATTAAACACATCTTATACAGCGCCATTTCCGATGAAAGAAGTTACAAATGGTTACCGCGTTATTGCAGCAGATTTTGTAACGGGAGATAGTGGTACAGGACTTGTTCATATTGCTCCAGCATATGGAGAGGACGATTATAGAGTCGTTCAAAGTGAAGGATTGTCATTCTTGCACGTTGTAGATGAAAAAGGTGAGTATACAGAAGCGGTACCATTTTTGAAAGGGAGATTTGTAAAAGATTGTGACGTGGATATCGTTCGTTATTTAGCGAAGGAAGGTTTACTGTATCATAAAGAAAAATATGAACATAGCTATCCGCATTGCTGGCGTTGTGATTCACCACTACTTTATTATGCAGGAGAAAGTTGGTTAATCCGAACAACTGCAATTAAAGATACATTTTTACAAAATAATGATTCTGTTACTTGGTATCCGGATCATATGAAACATGGACGTTTTGGTAAGTTTTTAGAAAATATGGTGGACTGGAATATTAGCCGAAATAGATATTGGGGAACACCATTAAACGTGTGGGAATGTGAAAGTTGTAATCATCAGTTCGCACCGAAGAGCATTGCCGAATTAAGAAAGCATAGTACGAAAGAAACACCGGAAGATTTGGAATTGCATAAGCCGTATGTAGATGAAGTGCAAGTCTGCTGCGAGAAATGCGGAGGAACAATGAATCGTACACCAGAAGTAATTGATGTTTGGTTTGATAGTGGTTCTATGCCATTTGCACAATATCATTACCCATTTGAAAATAAAGAGTTATTTGAAGAGCAGTTTCCAGCGGATGTTATTGCAGAAGGAATTGATCAAACACGCGGCTGGTTTTATAGTTTATTAGCAGTATCAGCACTATATACAGGAAAAGTACCGTATAAACGAGTGTTATCACTAGGGCATGTTTTAGATGAAGAAGGGCAGAAAATGTCTAAAAGCAAAGGAAATGCACTAGACCCAGTTGATTTAGTAGATAAATTTGGTGCAGATGCGCTAAGATGGGCTTTACTTGTTGATAGTGCCCCGTGGAATGCGAAGCGTTTTTCTGAAAGAACAGTACTGGAAGCGAAATCTAAATTTGTAGATACATTAGTCAATGTGTATAGCTTCTACGTTTTATATGCAAATTTAGATGAGTATAATCCGAAAGAAACGTATGATGTAAAGCTTACGAAATTAGACGAATGGGTATTATCAAGATTGCATAGTACAACGAAAAAAGTGAGAACGGCACTTGATGATTATCAATTTACGAATGCAGCTCGTGAAATTGCAGCACTTGTAGATGAAGTGAGTAACTGGTATGTAAGACGCTCACGTAATCGTTTCTGGGAATCTGGTATGAACGCTGAGAAAGCAGCTGCGTATGAGACACTTCATGAAGTACTTGTAACAATTAGTAAATTAATTGCACCATTTACACCATTTGTCGCGGAAGACATTCATCTGAATTTAGAAGGAAGCAGCGTTCATTTAGCCGATTATCCAGTTGTAAATGAATCACTACTTCAGCCGAAATTAGAAGCGGAAATGGATGCTGTTTTACAAGTTGTTGAACTTGGAAGAAGTAACCGTAATCAGCATTCTTTAAAAGTAAAACAGCCGCTAGCAGAACTTGTATTACTTGAGCATAACGAGAATGATATGGATTGGGAATCTTATCGTGATATCGTTATGGATGAGTTAAATGTAAAAGCGTTCCATGTTGAACTCGATGAAACAAAATACACATCATATCAATTGAAGCTTAATTTTAAAACAGCGGGGCCGAAGTTCGGTAAAAATGTGAATGCAGTGAATGGTTGGCTAAAACAATTATCACAAGAAGAAGTGCAAAACTTTGTATCAACAGGAAGAGCAGTTTACGAAGCAACACCAGGAGAAGAAGTAGTTGTAACTGCTGAAGATGTGTTAGTTGAGAAAGTTGCAAAATCAGGATTCTCTAATACGACTAACGGACAATATACAGTTATGTTAGATACGAATGTAACGGAAGAATTGTTGCAAGAAGGAGTAGCGCGTGAATTCATTCGTGCGGTTCAAGAATATCGTAAACAGTTGAATTTACCAGTTAATTTACGAGTCGATGTTATTCTTGATACAGAAGTAGAGCTACAGCGAACGTTAACGAACCATAAAGATTTATTGGAAGAAAACTTACTCGTTAAACAATTTACATTTGGTCACTTAACGAACGAAGACGATGAACTTTCTTTAGGTGAAACAAAACTTAGAATTAAATTAAGTGCAGCTAATTAAAGAAAAAAGGAAGTTGGAATGATTCCAACTTCCTTTTTGTATGATGGAAATTTATCCGGCTAATTTCCTCATAATCCATTCGATAGGACCTCTAGAAAATTTCTTTCTCCATAACACACTAATTAAAATGCTGAAAATGAAAAATGCAGTAGCAAATAATAAAACGAATAGTAGTGATTGATTTTCCATTCTATTTAATAGAATTAATGTCCCAATACCGATAAATACATGACTGACATAATGAGTTAATGTTAATTGTCCTGTTTGCACAATGGAAGTGACAAACCAATTATTTCTATATTTTTCAGCGATATAGAGGCAAATGATTAATATAGCAATAGAGGATCCTGTAGCAGATAAAATATATAATACATTTGGTAAGATGGGTCCTGTATTAAATAAAAATGTGGCGGTCTCTCTGCCGATGTATGGAATAAAAAAGTGTGTAAGTCCTTTTGATAAAAGTTCTGTCAATATTGTGATTGTAATACCGAGTAAGAGTAATCTTTTTTTTATTTTTTTATTATGAAGATCTAACCTGCCAATTAACATACCGATTAAGAAGAACGAGAACCAAGGGAAAATAGGGTGATAGCCATTAAAGAATAAGTTGCGAAGAAAACCCTTTATTGTCCAGAAGTCTACATAATTTATAAATGGAGTTGGACCTACCCAACCCTCGAAAGTATTGAAAGTAAGCTGAAGAGATTGTGCGAACAATAAAATAATGATAGAAAGAAAAAGTAATAGTTTTTTGCGTACTGTCATGAGTAATGCAGCAACGAAAAGGTAAGCACCATAGTAGTGTAATATATCCCCAGTCCACTCCATTACATATAGTAGTAATCCTAAAATAAATAAGAAAAGTGATCGTTTCCATATGGTCTTTCGGCTATTAGAAATTTTTATTTGTTCATTGCTAGCAACGGCTGACCTAGTCATTAAAGTTATACCGATGCCAGCAAGTATAACAAACAAAGCAGAGGCTCTACCTTCAAATAGTGACATGAAGGTTATTAAAAAAGGGGGACCATTTCCTTCTGCACCTGTTATCACCATGAAATTAACAAGTAGCATACCAAACATCGCCCAAGCTCTAGCAAAATCTAAGCCGATAATGCGTTTTTTTGTATTCACTTCAACCCCTTCTTTCAAAAATGTTATTTACAGCTTCAATCCAAATTTGTTTATAATCTATCTTTGCATCAATCATCATAAAATTTCCGATATTATCAAGCACTAATGCTAACATATGAGCTTTTGAAACTAGATTTTTATTTTCAATTAATTGAAGTTCATTTGCTTTTATAAGGAGTACTTCAAATCCATGTAAGTATTCTGTTTGCACAGTTAGTAATCGATCTTTGTACATCTTGTTTCTTGAAGATAGTAATACATATTCTTGTAACACTCGGTTAAAATAAGGGTCGTTTCGCTGTTCATCAATTATTTTAAGGCCAATTGCAATACATTTTTCAATAAAATTTGATTTTGTAAACTCTTCTGTATGGAAATAAGAAGAGAACTGCATAGCTTTACATAATTCAGTAAAAATACATTCAATTAAAGCATCTTTAGACTTAAAGTAGTAATATATAGATGGTTTTGCGATACCAACCTCCTCACCAATCATCGTATAAGTTGTTTTAACAATACCGTACGTAGCAAAAAGGCGATAACTTGCTTCCATTATTGAAGAGAGTGTTTCTTCACTTTTACTCATATAGATCCTCCTAAAAAAAGGTTATTTAAATCGTATCACTTACAAGTGA
This sequence comes from Bacillus sp. EKM501B, assembly GCF_011800505.1. Classification (NCBI taxonomy): domain Bacteria; kingdom Bacillati; phylum Bacillota; class Bacilli; order Caryophanales; family Bacillaceae; genus Bacillus; species Bacillus sp. EKM501B. The sequence goes on from NZ_JAALFZ010000006.1 coordinate 92,731, forward strand.
TTTTTTCAACCTATCGTTAGGTAAAAAATAGTCTGTTTTTTTAAACAGTAATATGAAAAGCTTTAGGGATAAGGAATGGATTTAGAAATTTCTTTCTAAAGTATTGTGTTCACTTTACACATAAATATTGAGAAAATTTCACTTACCCTAAATGGAAAGGTAATAGAAGTGTTCATAGAGAATTACTCGTAGATTCAATTTTTATCCATCCGTTTTGCGGGGAATGATTGCCTAGTGGTAATGGGATAAGGTTGAGCTACTTTATTAGGGGGAGTGGTTCTATGTTTAATAAAAAAATGGTGGCAATGGCAATGACCGTGCCGTTAGTAATGGGGACGATTTCTACGGTTTCGGCATTGGAAAAACAACAGCAAGTAAAGTTAGAAGCTTATTCGCCACAGAAAAAAGCAACTGAATATTTAAAAGAAAATGCTGCGCAGTATGGATTGAAAACAGATCTTTCAGACTTGCAATATATTTCTACAACAGAAACATCAGTAGCTTCATATGTTAGGTTCCAACAAGTTGTTAATGGTGCACCTGTATTTTCAAAACAAATAACAGTTACGCTTAACGGAGAGGGAAAGGGAGTACTCGCTGTTTCTGATTATCAGCCTGTTACAGGTGTGAAGGAAGTAACGACAAAAATTAGTGAAAAAGATGCAATACAAAAATCAATGGCGTATGTTGGAGAAGCAAGTGAGCAAAATTTATGGGCTCCTACAGATAAAGAGTTCGGATATATTGTTGAAGAAGGAATTGCTCGTCCAGTATATAAAGTTGTAGTCCATTCTAATAATCCATTTGGTGCATGGGAAACATTTATTGATGCAGAAAATGGAAAGTTAATTAAAAAGGTTGATATAAACCGAAAAGCTGAAGGGTCAGGAAAAGTATTTTTACCTAACCCAGTCGTATCTAGCGGTAGTAAAGTAGGCTTAAAAGATAATAACGATGCAGATTCAACAGCTCTAACGAACCAACTGAAAACTGTTACGTTAAAAGGTTTAGATGGAACAGGATTTTTAATTGGAGAATATGTAACGATTTCTTCAAAAGCGAAAACAAAATCTACGAATTTACAATTTAACTATACACGCGCAAATGATAGCTTTGAAGATGTTATGTCGTACTATCATATCGACACATTGCAACGTTACATTCAAAGTCTAGGTTTTAAAAATATTAATAACCGTTCGATAAAAGTGAATGTTAATGGTACAACTGATGATAACTCATTCTATTCTCCATCAACAAAAGCTTTAACTTTCGGTACTGGCGGTGTTGATGATGCAGAAGATGCTGGTATTATCGCACATGAGTATGGGCATTCGATTCAAGATAACCAAGTTCCTGGCTTTGGTAGTTCAGCAGAAGGTGGAGCGATGGGAGAAGGATTTGGCGACTTCTTAGGTGCTACATATGAAGATGCAGTATCGACTACTGGATATGGTAAAGCATGTGTTGGAGAATGGGATGCGACAGCTTATTCTAGTTCAGATCCAACATGCTTACGCCGATTAGATACGAATAAAGTATATCCGAAAGATATAACGAATGAAGTGCATGATGATGGTGAAATTTGGGCTCAAGGCCAATACGAAATGGCACAAGCTTTTGGCCGTGATGTAGCAACAAAAATCATTTTACAATCACACTGGTCATTAACACCAAACTCTAAATTCAGTGATGGAGCGAAAGCGATTAAGCAAGCGGATGCTCTTTTATATGGCGGACAACATGCTGCTGATATCGATCGCATTTGGGCAGCGAGAGGCATTAGTACGAATTAATATAAAAAGTCGTGGCATTTATAAGCCACGACTTTTTAATTTGCTTACGAACTGGTACTAGTAAATAAAGCTATATCAATGATAGTGTGAATATATCCGTATCCCATTTACTTTTTAGCTTCTTTAAAAACAAAATGCTCTTTAAATTTTCTAGATTCAACTTTTTGACCATTTCGCATCGATCGGAATGGGTGTTCTTGCCATGTAATAATAACATCAACTTCATCTGCTTTTGTAGCAACGGGTAAATTAGCGTGTTCAAATCCAGTTTTTCCGCTTGCCAAACAACTTTCCTTTAGGGAAAAGAGTTCATATTTCGTTTTCTTATTTGGTTCGTTGCGGAATACTTCGACGTTTACATTATATACTTCACTATTCCCGACATTCTTTACTGAAAAATGATATGTTTGAAATTCATCTTTTTTAGCTTGAAGCATATTCTTGTTTGTTTTTTTCGGTTTATCAATATTCACTTGCCATTGATCAGAGTTTTGAGAGATTGGTAAAGATTTTGGTGAATAGGCATACGTTTCGTTTACTACAATTAAGCAAAACAAAAGGAGAAAGAAACTAATTGCTTTTTGCATATACACACCTCGCTTTAAAATTTTTATTAATATGCGTAAATGAATTAGTTTTTATGTAAAAATTGGAAAATATTAAAGGTGTAATTTTGGATGTAATACATAAGAATATGTATTACAAAATTAACTTTTCACACTTTAGAAGAAGTTAGGAGTTATAAAACCAGAATGTTTCAAAAAAAGCTTGCGTTTTATAAGGCGAGGAGTTAGAATACTCTGTAAATATAAAAAGTGATGATCAGGAAAAGTACATGGTGCAAAGGTCTACAGAGAGCAGCCAGTTGCTGGGAAGGTTGCGATACCGCATGATGGAAAGACACCTGTGAGTGTTGCTTTGAACGTGATTATTAGTAAAAGCAAACGGTACCTACCGTTATCAGGGCTAAGATGGTCAGTATGACAATTTGGGTGGTACCGCGGAAAAAATCCGTCCCTATTTATAGGGGCGGATTTTTGTATTCTTTGAAAGGGGGTGAGTGACCGTGGATGATGACGATGACAACAATAACGTAAATAAATATAAAATTACTGGAGGGAAAAATAATGGATTCAATAATGAAGCGTTCACTCACAAAAGAATGTACAAAGCAAAGTGGAAAGGTTGTATTACTTCAAGGATGGGTAAAAAAGATTCGACATCTTGGAAATGTTAGTTTTTTATTATTACGGGACAGAACAGGAGTAATTCAATGTGTATTAGAAAATGAATTGGCTGGATATAAAGTTGATGTAGAAAGTGTCGTCCACGTAATTGGTGAAATAGTCGAGACATCGAAAACAGAATTGGGTGTTGAAGTACTTGCTCATGAAGTGAAAGTAATAAACGGTGCAGAGCCACTTCCATTTGAAATAAATAAAAAGAAGTTACAAGTTGGCTTAGATCAACTACTTAATGAGCGAGTAATATCATTAAGGCATGAGCGAACCGCAGCGATTTTTAAAGTGAAATCTACACTCGTTCAGAGTTTTAGTGAATTTCTTATAGAGAACGATTTCACACGGATCTTTACGCCGAAAATTGTTTCGCAAGGGGCAGAAGGAGGAGCAAATGTTTTTAAGCTTCCATACTTCCAAAAAGAAGCTTATTTAGCACAATCACCACAGTTCTATAAGCAAATGATGGTGGCAGGTGGGTTAGAACGAGTTTTTGAAATTGCACCTGTATATAGAGCGGAACATCATAATTCTTCCCGTCATTTGAATGAATATATATCGTTAGACGTAGAGCTTGGTTTTATTCATGATTTTTATGAAGTGATGCAACTAGAAACGGATGTTTTACGATATATGTTTCAACAAGTAGCGAAAAAATGTGAAATAGAACTACAACTATTACAAATAGAAGTACCTGTTATTACTGAAATACCTAAAATTACATTGTTAGAAGCACAAGAAATTTTGAAAAGTAAGTATCGTAAAGAATCTCCTGTAGGGGATTTAGATACAGAAGGTGAAAAGTTACTAGGGAAATATGTGAAGGAAATATATAATAGTGAATTTGTTTTTATTACGCATTATCCGAAAAAAGCGAGACCGATGTATACGATGCCGAATAAAGAGAATCCAGCTATTACTGATTCATTCGACTTATTATATAAAGGATTAGAAATAACGTCAGGGGCACAGCGAATTCATAATTATGAAATGTTACTCGCTTCGTTTAAAGAAAAAGGATTACACCCAGATAAATTTCAATCTTATTTAAATACATTTCGATATGGTTGTCCACCACATGGAGGTTTCGGAATTGGGTTAGAAAGGGTTGTATATAAACTTTTAGAATTAACAAATGTACGAGAGGCGAGTGCTTTTCCGAGAGATTGTACTCGTCTCATACCGTAAAAAGAATCTTCGCGATTATCGCGAAGATTCTTTTTTTATAGTTCGTTTAAAAAGGTGAAAATATAGACTCTTTCTTTTTCTAATAAGCTTAGTAAAAGTCAGTTGAAATATGAACCATTTCGACAAAAAAATCAATATACACTTGACAGTTACAAATATAACAGATATACTTCATATTAATTTCAAAAGAAAATATATTCTAAATATTAAAATGTGTTGAATAGGAGTAGTAAGGTCATGTATTTGTACAGAGAGCTATGGGTTGGTGTGACATAGTCAAATGACATCCTGAACTCGCCTAGGAGCAGTAAGGTGGAACGGAATTACATTCTTAGTAAATCTTAACGGTTAACCTTCGATATTAGGTTTGTAATCAAACGATTACTACTAAGGTGGATTCATAATGGAATCAATAAGGGTGGTACCGCGTTAAGTAAATGGCTTAGCGTCTCTTTATATAGAGATGCTAGGCCATTTTTTTATTATATGGAAGAAGAAATGGAGGGTTTATTTGAATAGGTTTATAAAATTTATTTATTTATATAAAAAGATTTAATTAGGAGGAAAATGAGATGAAACAGACGGAGCAATGGACTTCGAAATTAGGTTTTATAATGGCGGCAGCCGGATCAGCAATTGGACTTGGTGCGATATGGAAGTTCCCTTATATCGCTGGGAAGAGTGGGGGAGGAGCGTTCTTTTTAATATTTATATTATTTACTGTTTTAATTGGACTACCGCTACTTATAGCTGAATTTATGATTGGACGCAGTACGCAGAAACAAGCAGTTGGAGCATTTAAAAGCATCGCACCAAATACAGGATGGCATTGGATTGGACGCCTTGGTGTTGGAACTTGTTTTATACTACTTTCGTTTTATAGTGTTGTAGGTGGATGGGTATTAATTTATTTATTCAGAGGAATAACTGGACAACTGATTACTCCAGGACAAAATTACGGTACATTATTTACTGAAACAATTGGGAATCCTGCTTGGGCTATTATGGGACATTTCGCTTTTATGTTCATTACGATATGGGTTGTATCAAAGGGTGTACAAAACGGAATTGAAAAAGCAAGTAAATATATGTTGCCAGCATTGTTCGTTTTATTTGTCGCTCTTATTATTCGTTCGTTAACACTTGATGATGCAATGAAAGGTGTGAAGTTTTTCTTACAACCAGATTTCTCAAAGATTACTTCGGAAAGTATTTTGTTCGCAATGGGGCAATCATTCTTTGCAATTAGTATCGGGATTTCAATTATGGTTACGTATAGTTCCTATTTAAATAAAAAAGAAAGTTTACCAAAATCAGCAATAACAATTGTTGGATTAAATTTATTTGTTTCATTATTTGCAGGTCTTGCTATTTTTCCAGCCGTATTTTCATTAGGAATGGAGCCAACAGAAGGACCTGGATTACTATTTATCGTATTACCATCTGTATTTAGTCAAATCCCATTTGGTGGATTTTTCTTAACAGTATTTCTTGCACTATTTACATTTGCGACATTAACATCAGCATTTTCTCTACTAGAAACTGTTGTTTCAGCATTAGCAAATGGTGAACAAGAAAGAAGAACGAAATTATCATGGATGATCGGCTTCGGCATTTTCTTAGTAGGTATACCATCTGCGTTATCATTTGGAGTATGGAGTGATATTACGATTTTTGGAAAGAATATTTTTGATGCAGTAGACTTTTTATCTAGTAATATATTAATGCCACTTGGAGCACTATTTATTAGTATTTTCGTTTCATTCAAAATGGAGAAGAAGGTACTAGAAGCAGAGTTTTTTGTAGGTGGAAATTATGGAAAGAAAGTATTTACTTGTTGGGCATTTTTACTTCGATTTGTAGCACCACTTGCAATAATTATCGTCTTTTTAAATGTAATAGGGATTATTTAATACTAAATGTTATAATATTCAGTAAAAAAGGGGTGATGATCATAAAGGAAAATTTGATAGAAGCAGGGAAATATATGAATATTAGAGGGAAAAAGCTATACGTTGAAACACATGGAAATCTTAAAAATAAGCCAGTCTTATACTTGCATGGTGGACCAGGAGAAAGTTGTTATGATTTTTCATTTCATCAAGCGGAACGTTTAAAAGATTCTCTATATGTAATTATGATAGATCAAAGAGGTGTTTGTCGCTCAGAAGAAATTACTGAAGACGAAGCTTTTGGATTAAATGATTTGATTGAAGACTGTGAGGAATTAAAAAAAGTATTACAAATTGAGAAGTGGTCTATAATTGGACACTCTTTCGGTGGATATGTAGCATTGCTTTATGCGTCGATATATCCAAGTTCAATAGAGAAAATAATATTTGAAGGACCAACTTTTAATTTTTCATTAACAAGTAGGGCTTTGTTACAAAAGACAGGGCATTTATTAAAAAAGTATGGAAAAGAAGAAATAGCAAAAGAATGCTTTGCTTATTCATCTAGCGATGCTAGTTCAGAAGAGTTGTTAGAAGCTTATATAAGATTAAGCGCTGAATTAGAAGAAAAAAGAATGGAGATTTACAATAATAAGGAAGATAGGACAGATGAGAGTTTATACAGTGATGAAGAGTGGGAAAAATTTTCAAATCGCTCCAAAATTCACTTTGATAGATTAAAATTAGAGGGAGCATGTCATACATCATTATTATCAAAAATAAAAGATGTACAAAATCTAATGTTATTAATAGTAGGAAAACATGATGTAGTAACGTGTGAAGAACAAATTAAAACATTTAATAAAGATGCCCGAAACGGCAAGTATATCGTATTTGAAGAGAGCGGTCATTCACCTCATTATGAGGAAGCAGATAGATTTGCAGAAACAGTCATACATTTTTTGAAATGAAGAAAAGGGTGCTTCTATAAATGAGAGGCACCCTTTCTAAATTTCTGGATATGTGATTGTGATGTTAGGCCACTTACTTTGCCAATTCTTTTTTATAACTCTGTTTTTGTACATATGTAATCGTTCTTTCGATTCAAGAAAATGAGCTGTTGGTTTCACTTGTAAGGTAAGGACATCTTCAATACCACATGGGGCTGTTAAGATAACGTTGTTTAGTTCATCAAGTGTAACTCCTAAAGCCGTTGCTGTTTCAGGGAATTTAGAAATAGCATTAACAGAAGAAGAATATGGTGGCATATTATTCACTACATGCATACGAGCTTGATTTTTTACAGACCAAGGGATAGTAGCATCAATATTCATTAATTTCGTTTCTAATGATTGTTCGTATATCTCATCTTGATGTAGACTATCATAATAAATCACATCAACATCAGGCATAGCCGTTTTAGCTTCATAGTCATGTAAAGTATCCCAAATTTTAGAACGAACAAATCCGGCACAAATCCACCAATCAGGTAGCTCTAGTGATTTTGCCATTTGTAATATATTCATCATCCATTCGTCGTTTTCTATTAAGCGAATTATATCTTTCTCTGTTTTGATCTTCATTGATAAATTCACCTTTCTAGTAAATTAATGCATCAGTTCAATAATCCATAAAATCCAGTAAGCACCTGGTACAAATAGCAGTTGTGCTAATAATGTGCCGAGAAGTCTAGAAATCATTAGCCAACCATACATTTTACTCATAGATTCAGCACCGCTTTCTGATTGTAGAGCACGTTCTGTTAAAAGAGCAATGCGTGGATCGAGTAATACAGTTAATAAAATAGTGGCGAAACCATTTACAAGGCCAGAAGCTGTACTTGCATTTGTTGCATAATCTGGATTTAAAAAAGAAGCGTAAAGGGCTGAAAGTACCCCTGCTGTATAAATAGCAGTAGCAAACATGTTAATAAGCATAATACGCTTTGGAATACCACCGATACGCAGTCTATGAATCATTTCTAACTTTGGAAAACGGACATATTTTTTTGTGTACTTTAATTTTTGAATGTTATTCGTTTTCATCATTCGAATGAAAGAACCGTCTGTTTCAAAGTTTTGAATGACATATCCAAATAATTTTGTCAAAGTTGGATAAAGAATGATCGCGATTAAAGTACCGATAGAAGCCGATAATAGTACGAGTCGTATAATATGCTCTAAATTAATAGAAGAATCTAGTTTTGCTTCATCGACAATACCACCGATTAAAAAGGCTTGTAGTAAGTTTGATGTTCTTGAAATAAGTAACACCATTCCTACAACAGACAAGGCAACCGCAATCTTCTTTAAACGTACTCCAGCTAATCGAATACTATAAGAGCTTGTTTCAACTGCGTGGATCACAATTGTGAAAGCCATTATAAAAATTAACGTAATTGACATTTGTTTCACCAGTTTCTATTAAAATAATTGTAACTTTTTTACTGTATCATATCTATCGTATTTTGTAACTGAAAGTATGTGACATATGGAAATTGATTTTTCGAAAAAATAGATAATAATAGTATAATAGGGAGAAGTGGAAGAGATGTTAGCACTTATTTATACAGCAAATTAAGTGGAGGAATGAAGCATGTATAAAACATTTCTATTTGATTTAGATGGAACTTTAACTGATCCGAAAGAAGGGATTGTAAACTCGGTTTTATATGCATTAAAAAAAGTAGGAATTGAAGAAGTACATATAAGTGAGTTAGATTCATTTATAGGTCCTCCTATTCAGCAATCATTCATAGAGAGATATAATATGAGTGAAGGAGAGGTTGAACGTGCTGTTTTTTACTTCCGTGAGTATTTAAAGCAGCGTGGATTGTTTGAAAATAATGTATACGAGGGGATTCTGAAGCTCTTGCAACAATTAAAAAGTTCAGGGAATCGCATATTCGTAGCAACTTCAAAGCCCACTGTATTTGCGAAACAAGTTATAGAGCATTTTCAATTAACGAATTATTTCGAAGACATCATTGGAAGTAATTTAGATGGTACGAGAATAAAAAAAGAAGAAATAATTGCTCATATTTTACAAACACATGAAGAACTAAATAAAGAAGAAATGATAATGATTGGTGATAGAAAGCACGATATAATAGGTGCAAATCAGAATGGAATTGCTTCAATTGGTGTTTTATATGGCTATGGCTGTGAAAAAGAACTGACTGAAGTTAGTGCGACCTACATAGTGAAAGATGTTGAAGAACTGTATCATTTTTGTGTAGAGAAAAATTTAATACAGCAGTAAATATAGATTCTAGCAATCCCTTTATAACGTATGACGATGAATTCGTTTCTGTTTAAAGGGATTTTTCATATGTAATCGAATAATTATAATTAGACATTTTTAGCATAAAAATTTGTATGAATAAGAGGAGGGATGTCAGAATTGAAAGGTTAGTAGAAATTTATCAATAAAATTTAGAATATTCTGTTTAATGGAGGGGTAAAATTGGAGTTAGTTATTATATTATTAGCACTAAGTTTACTTATGTTCGTAGCATACAGAGGTTTTTCTGTTATTTTATTCGCGCCGATATTTGCATTATTTGCAGTATTTTTGACAGAACCTAGTTATGTATTACCTTTCTTTTCTAATATCTTTATGGAGAAAATGGTTGGATTTATAAAATTATATTTTCCTGTGTTTTTATTAGGAGCAATATTTGGAAAAGTAGTGGAAATGTCAGGAATTGCAGATTCTATCGCAAAAACAATTATTGAGTTAGTTGGTGAAAAACGTACTATATTAGCGATTGTATTAATGGGGGCTATTTTAACGTATAGTGGTGTTAGTGTGTATGTAGTAGTGTTTGCTGTTTATCCGTTCGCAGCTAAGTTGTTTCGACAAGCTAATATTCCAAAGCGTTTAATCCCTGGAACGATTGTTCTTGGAGCAGTAACGTTTACAATGGATGCGCTACCTGGATCACCACAAATTCAAAATGTAATACCTACAACATTTTTTAAAACGGATATTTATGCTGCACCGATACTTGGGATTGTAGGAGCAATTTTTGTTCTTACATTAGGTTTACTATATTTAGAGAGTAGACGTAAGAAGGCAAAAGCAGCAGGTGAAGGATATTTTGGTTTTAATGATGGAAATACTGAAATGGCAGCATCTTTGCAAGTAGAACAAAAAAATATGCCATTAATTAATAACATTGAAATCACAAGAGCACAACAACTTATTGCATTTATACCACTTATTTTAGTAGGTGTAATGAATAAAGTGTTTACTATTATGATACCGAAGTGGTATCCAAGCGGTTTTGATTTTTCTGCAATTGGTATGAAAGCATTTGGAAAAGTAGAATTAAGTGCAGTAGTAGGAATTTGGTCTGTAGAATTGGCACTTATTATAGGAATCTTAACAACGTTATTATTATATTGGAAGCGAGTAGTAACAGGTTTCCAAGCTGGATTGAATACAAGTATTGGTGGAGCGCTACTTGCAACGATGAATACAGGAGCTGAGTTTGGATTCGGTGGTGTCATTGCAGCACTTCCAGGCTTCGCAATTATGAGAGATGGCATCTCTGCTACTTTCACAAATCCGTTAGTGAATGGTGCAGTAACGACGAATATTTTAGCTGGAATTACAGGCTCGGCATCAGGAGGAATGGGAATAGTATTAAGCGCAATGGGAGACAAATTTATTGCAGCGGCCAATCAATTTGATATTCCATTAGAAGTTATGCACCGTATCGTATCAATGGCATCAGGAGGAATGGATACACTACCACATAACGGGGCTATTATTACTATTCTTACAGTAACAGGATTAACTCATAAACAGTCATATAAAGATATATTTGCTATTACAATTTTGAAAACGGTTGCTGTATTTTTAGTTATCGCATTCTATACTTTAACAGGACTCTATTAAAAAATTTGAATCGTAAAGATTCATCAAATCGATAATTTATATTATAAAATATTAATTAGGATAAGAAGGGGTGGGGGACTTGCAGGAGGTTTCTGAGTTTCGTATGCCAAAGTCGGTATTATATGGAAGGAATTCGCTTGAAAAACTGGGAGAACAATCAAAAAAGTTAGGGAAAAAAGCTTTTATAGTTACTGATACAATTATGGAGAAATTAGGATATGTTGAAAAGTGTATGCAACAACTAAATAAGAAAGGTATTACTGTTAGCACATATAATAAAGTGGATGCTGAGCCTACAAATATACACGTATTAGAAGCGTTATCTCTTTGTAAAGAGGAAAAGTGCGATTTTATTATCGGTATTGGTGGTGGAAGTTGTATTGATGCTGCGAAAGCGGTAGCGGTTTTATATAAAAATGGTGGAGAAGTTGAGGATTATGTCCAAAAGGATATTGAAATAGAAAACAATCCACTACCACTTATTGCAATTCCAACAACTTCTGGTACTGGTTCGGAAGTTACAAGTGTAGCAGTAATTACGAATAAAAAAACAGATGTAAAAATGATGATGAAGCATCCTAGTTTTATACCGAAAGTAGCAATTATAGATCCAGTTTTGACAAGTTCGTTACCACCACAAATTACGGCAGCAACAGGAATAGATGCGTTATGTCATGCGATTGAAGCTTATATTTCTAAATTTTCACAACCACTTACAGATGTACTTGCTCTTTCAGCTATTGAAAGTATTATGAAATATTTACGTATAGCATATGAAGATGGACATAATATGGAGGCAAGAGAAGCGATGATGATTGCTTCCTTACAAGCTGGAATTGCATTTTCGAATGCATCAGTTACATTAGTTCATGGAATGTCAAGGCCAGTGGGAGCATTATTTCATGTACCGCATGGAATATCAAATGCCATACTATTACCTACAGTGTTAGAGTTTACAAAAACAAGTGCAGTGAAAAGGTTAGCAAAAATTGGACGTAACTTAAATAAGGATTTGTATTCGAATTCTGATGAGGAAGTAGCAGACTACACGATTGGGGAAATAAAAAAGCTTTGCTATGATCTTCGTATTCCAAATTTAAAAGAATACGGTATCGATGAAATTGAATTTGAAAATGCTATCTCTAAAATGGCATCAGATGCAATTGAAAGTGGTAGCCCAGCTAATAACCCACGTGTTCCATCATATGATGAAATCAAAGAGTTGTATCGAGAGTGTTTTAATTATAAGTATAAAGAATTTATAAAAATATCAGATTATTAATTTCAGAATATTCTATAAAAATTTCCTTGGAAATGAAAGTACAATTATTCTATATTATTACGTTAAAACAAGACTTTATATTCCAAACTTAAAGTCTTGTTTTATTGTGTATAATATACATAATAAAACGTTGTTATTAGTTTTATAAAAAAAGTTTAGGTAGGTGTTTATATGAAAACGATAGGTCTTATAGGTGGTATGAGTTGGGAATCAACTTCTGAATATTATCGAATTATTAATGAAGAAATAAAAGAGAGATTAGGAGGGCTACATTCAGCAAAATGTTTGATTAATAGTGTGGATTTTGAAGAGATTGAACGATGTCAGTCTAGCGGAGATTGGGATGGTGCTGGAGAAATTCTAGGGAATGCGGCATATTCATTACAAAAGGGAGGAGCAGACTTTATAATCATTTGTACAAATACAATGCATAAGGTAGTTGGAAAAATAAAGGCCAAAATTGATATTCCAGTCTTACATATTGCTGATGCAACTGCAAAAGAAATTAAAAGAAAAGACATTCAAAAGGTTGGTCTGCTTGGAACTAAATATACAATGGAGCAAGATTTCTATAAGTCACGTATTGAAGAGCATGATATAAAAGTAATAGTACCATCAGAAAAAAATAGAAAAGAAATAAATAAAGTAATATATACAGAATTATGTTTAGGAAAAATAGTATCTCAATCTAGAGAATATTATAAAAGAGTCATCGAAGAGTTAGTGCAAAAAGGAGCACAGGGAATCATATTAGGTTGTACAGAAATAGGGTTATTAATAAAGCAAGAAAACGTATCTGTCCCGATATTTGATACAACTCATATACATGCAATTGAAGCAGTCAAGGTAGCTCTAGATAGAGTATAATTATATTATGTAAACTTTATTCGTATATCTGGAAAACATTCAGAAAATATTTTATAATGTAAGTGGTTACATTTAAGGGGGAATGCGTATGTTTTCAGTTCAACCAATCGCATTTGTACATAATGAAAGAAAGGAAATAAAAGATGATGAGTGGGGAGAAGTAAGATCTCGTATAACTTTAACTGAAATGTATGCAGAAGAGAGTATACAAGGGGTTGAAGATTTTTCTCATATTGAAGTTGTTTTTTATTTTCATAAAGTAACTGACGAGCAAATTCAGTATTTTGCTAGACATCCTAGAAATAATAAGGATTATCCTGAAGTAGGTATTTTTGCACAGCGCGGGAAAAATCGCCCAAATCGCATAGGTGTAACAATTGTAAAGGTGATCAAAAGAGAAGGTAAATCAATTATTGTTGAGGGATTAGATGCTATTGATGGCACTCCTATATTGGATATAAAACCAATAATGAAAGAGTTTATGCCGACAGAAGAAATACACCAGCCTAAATGGGCAACGGATATAATGAGACAGTATTGGAAGGGGAATGGAGTAAAATGAGAATATATGAGGCAACAATTGCAGATTTAGATGGACTAGCATCAGTTTTTAATAACTATCGCATGTTTTATAGGCAAGATTCTGATTTAGAAGGGGCAAAAGTATTTTTACGAAATAGAATTGAGAAAAAAGAGTCTGTTATTTTCGTAGCAGTTGAAGACGGCGAATATATTGGGTTCACGCAACTATATCCATCATTTTCTTCTATTTCAATGAAAGAATTATGGATTTTAAATGATTTATTTGTACAAGCGGCGAAGCGTGGAGCCGGAACAGGTAAAAAATTATTAGAAGCTGCTAAAGAATACGCATTAGAAAATGGAGCAAAAGGTGTAAAGCTGCAAACGGAGATTGATAATTTATCAGCACAACGATTATACGCTGAAAATGGTTATTTGAGAGATAATCGTTATTTCCATTACGAATTAACGTTTTAAAAAATTAAGTTGAAAGAGACATTTTCAAGAAAAAGAATTTCTTTGTAATGAGAAATTCTTTTTTATTTTTGCCTAAATTAAAAAACATGACGAAAATAAAACGATATTTATTTATTGTTAAACAATAAATATTGTGATAAAATTATGTTGCCATTAAATAAGTGAGGTATTGTAAATGAATCTTAAACGAAGTTCAACAACGTTCTTAAAAGTAATTATTTTTCTTGCTGGAATTTCAGTACTTGCTTTATGCATATTTTTAGTGCCGGAAATGGCGAATTTCGCAGCAAATTTGTATCCTAATATTGCTCCGATGAAATATCTTGTTTTCATTGTGATGTATGGAGCAGCTGTGCCTTTTTACGTTGCTCTTTATCAGGCTTTCAATCTTTTACAGTACATTGATGAGAACACAGCGTTCTCGGAATTATCAGTAAAGGCGTTAAAGAATATAAAGCGCTGTGCAATTACAATCAGTGGTTTGTATGTATTAAGTTTACCACTTTTTCATTTTATAGCGAAAAAAATGGACCCTCCTATTGGGCTAGTGGGACTCATTATCGTTTTTGCTTCGCTCGTTATCGCCGTTTTTGCTGCTATCCTCCAACGACTTCTACAAGAGGCAATTAACATAAAATCAGAAAATGATTTGACGGTCTGAGGTGGCGGATATGACAATCATTATTAATATTGACGTCATGTTAGCAAAACGAAAAATGAGTGTAACGGAGCTTTCGGAGAGGGTTGGAATTACGATGGCGAATCTTTCTATTTTGAAAAATGGGAAAGCAAAAGCGGTTCGTTTTTCAACATTAGAAGCGATATGTAAAGCTTTGGAGTGTCAGCCAGGGGATATTTTGGAGTATAAAAACGATGAGAATACTCAATAAAAACAGATAACAAATGTAAATAATAGAAGTCAATAAAGAAGGGATAGCCACTAAGCTATTCCTTCTTTACGTTAATTGCTGTTACTAATAAAAAATATAATTTGAATTGCAATGTTTGCGTATCAAAAGGGAACTTGCTACCTTTTGAGGTGATCCGTTTTGTGGAATACAATTATTTGCCAAAAAGGCTATTTTAACTATGTTTTAAATTATTTCGGGTGAATCAAAATTTTCATTTGTATTATAGTTGATTTAAAACCCAGTTTGTTGCATCTTCAAAGTTATCTGCAATGTAGTTTGGTTCAATATGTGCCCATTTGTCTCGGTACGTATGCAAAGCATCATACCCAGCGCCTGTTCGGACTAGAATCGTAGTCGCATTTACTTTTGCTCCTGCAACAATATCAGTCCAGCGATCACCAACTACAGCACATTGTGTTAAATTAAGTCCATGTTTTTTTGCTGCTTTAAGCAGCATGCCTGTACTTGGTTTACGGCATTCACAACCATCACCGTGTTTATGAGGACATACATAAATATCATCAAAACCGAAGCCTTCTAATTCTTGTACAAAATCGGCTACAGTTGCAATTCCATCTGCGATACCAGGTTGATTTGTGAAAGAGAAAATTTTTATATTTTTAGCTTTTAGTTTTTGCAAGGATGTTTTTGTGAATGGAAATAATGAAAAAGATCCTGGATAATGTATTGTAGTGTCACCACCAATTGTACCGTCACGATCAATGAAAATTGCTTTAATGTTTGTCATAGTTATAGTCCCTTCAATTTATAAGTAGTTTAAAAATGTTTTACAAATCTGTAGCCATTTACTTCATATCCTAATTTTTTGTAAAAAGGATGAGCTTCTACTCTTTTTGTTCCACTAACTAGCCATGTGCCAATGCAATTATGTTTCTTTGCTAATTGCTCGGCATAATCCATCAACACTTGTCCAATGCCTTTCCGTCGTATGTTAGAATCAACGCTAATAATTGAAATCTCTCCATAACGTGTTACATCTTCTAAATTTTCACGTATACGAAATCCAAGTAATCCAAATATAGCTTCTTCTTCCTCGTAAACATATAAAAAATCAAACGGACTCATTTGTACGAATTGTAATCGGTTGTTCATATCTTCATAGGAAATAGAGGAACCTTTTAATTCTTTCGTTAAAGAACAAAGTGCGTCTATATCATCTATCGTTGCTTCACGAATTTGAAAAGACATATTATCCACTCCAATAAAATGTAATCAAACATTTAATATTCTGTTAAAAAATGTTTTTTCCTGCTATGAAAATAAATATTTTATAATGATATATAGATAGTTATATGTTATTCTTTTCCTTGATTGTATTAGAAATGGAAAGAAGGGGAATGCATGTTAAAAGTAAATATCCGCTCAGCTGGATATGAAATAGGCGAAAAAATAATTCATGATATAGCTTTTTCTATCGAAAAAGGTGAACTAGTTGCTCTTATTGGAGCAAATGGTGCTGGGAAGAGTACGACGATTAAAACGATACTCGGATTACTTGTAAATATGGACGGTGAAATATCATTCGGTGAAAAGAAAAATCCGTATGCATACGTACCAGAACATCCAACATACTATGATTACTTGACGCTCTGGGAACATATTGAATTATTAATGGCAGCTCGTGGAAGTGAAATGGGAAGTTGGGAAGAACGAGCGGAACAATTATTACATACTTTTCGAATGAATAAGCATAAACATGAGTATTTATCAAAATTTTCAAAAGGCATGAAACAAAAATCGATGCTAATATTGGCGTTTTTAACTGAGCCAGATTTTTATATCATTGACGAACCTTTTATCGGTTTAGATCCGGTAGCTACGAAAGAGTTTTTAAATTATTTATATAAAGAAAAAGAGCGCGGGGCAGGAATTTTACTTTGTACGCACGTATTAGATACTGCTGAAAAAATTTGTGAAAGATTTTTACTCATTTCACAAGGTACATTAGTCGCAGATGGACATTTAGAATCTATTCAAATATTAGCGGAAATGCCGGGTAGTTCATTATTAGACTGCTTTGATGTAATTGTAAGGCGTGAACAACATGATTAAACAACAATTTTATAAGAGATTACGCCATGAACTTGAGCGGAAATGGAAGTCTATACGTTCGGTAACAGATTGGACAGTCGCATTATATATTATTATTCCAGCACTTATATTTATGGGAATCTATTATCGATCGCTATGGATAAATGAATTATCAACGGAAGAGACGATTTATTTCGGATTAGGATTACTCGCATTTTATCTAGTAACATATCCAAGAGGAGTTCGTTCATTTTTTGAGCAAGCGGATAGTTTATTTTTAATTTCGTATGCAACACATATGCGAAAATTAGTCCAGTATGGCATGATGTACACATTTGTTCGAATAGCGATAACGAATATAATAGTAGTCGTTATTATGTTACCGGTGTTGATGAAAAGTATCGAAGTAACAGAGATACAAGTCCTATTATTTTGGGTATTCTTTACTATATTTCGATTTATGTTGTCGTTGTTAACGAGATTTGTTCATGTACATGTGGGGAAACGATGGGTTTTATGGATTGTAAAAAATGTAGTATTTTCTATGAGCGTGTCCTTTTTTGGAATTAGTTTATTTTTTATTTATAAAAATCCGTTGTATTCAATTTTATTTATCGGTCTAGTAATTTTCTTAAGTAGTGTATTAGTAAAAGAGAAAATGAATTATAAAAAGTTCTTTTTTAAAGAAATCGAGAAAGAAAAGGAGGAAAGCATGCGCTGGACGAGCGGAATTATGCAAGTTGGTGGTCATGCGGCTAAACCGAGTAGTTCGAATAAAAAACCGTGGATGTTTCCGCGCTCTAAAAGACTTTTAGGGAAAAAAGCTGATTCTCGTATTGTCGAATCTTTTTTGAAAGAATTTTTCCGTACAAGTACTGCACGAATATTTTATATTCAAATTGTATGTATCAGTACTGCAAGTATAATTATGACTCCAAGGTGGATTGCAGCTATTGTTCTCGTATTTGCTGTAGTTGCAATTTCTCGCTATGCACGTGATTATTGGAATGAATTTACGAATAAGATGTTTCTTCGTTTATATTGTGATGAAGGGAAATTACTATTGTTAAGATGGAAGGCAGATCGTTATTTACTACTACCAGCAATACTTTTATATGGAATAGTTATACTTTCACAGTTTTATTTATTGCCAGCTGTGGTAGGCAGCGTTGTTTTTATTTTATTAATTGTATGGATTGTATTTCTACCATTAAAAAAGAGCCATTGACGGCTCTTTTTCTAGTCTGTAACACATTGATAAATAAAATATACTAAAACGAGTATGCTTGCGGCGGAATACATGACATCTAAAGTCATTCAAGTGCCTCCTCAATATCGTGGTATTAATATTGTATGAAATCTTACAATTTCATATTCAAGTGAAAAATATGTGAACGTTAACAAAATTGTAAAGTGCAAAAATTACAATCATTTTGTATAATAGAAGAAACCACCGTTATATAAAAAATAATGAGTGAAAGGGGAGGGAACATAAATGCCAAATTGGTTTAGAAAAACCTTAGTCGCATTAATTACCGTATTTACATTTGGTTTAGTGACGCCTCCTTCCATATTGCTTGATAATGCCAAAGCTGCGGACAAGCCTACGAGCACAGCTGGGCAACAAAGTTTGGAGAGTACGTCCTATACATATGAAGAAACGAATGACAGGTTAACCACCGATACTTTTATTACTTATGCGATGCAAGAAGCAGAGAAGCAGTCGATGCAAAAGTTTGGTACTAAAATTGGTCCAGTAATTGAAGATGAATTTAAAGATGTAATATTACCAAAGATTGAAGAGGCAATTGCTGAGCTTGCTAGTGATGTACCAGAAGATTCACTACAATCATTAGCGATTTCTCAAAAACCAGCTGGTGGGAATAATGAAAAGATTTTTCATGTCTACGATACGAAATCAGGAAATGATTTATTGCGTTTCCATGTAAGAAGAGATCATCCACCGCAAGATGGTTATTATTTTAATTTCCATTATCATCGTTTTGATGATGGATACTCAGGACATCATGAGTTAGGAAATATTTATTGGAATACGAATGTACCGCCGAAATGGCTTTCTTAAAAAGAACAAGAGAAAATCTTGTTCTTTTTTATTTTTATAGAAGGGACAGACAACCATGTTGTTGAATAACATAGGTTTAGAAAAAAGAAGCAAAGGGAGTATGGGAATGCAAAAATATATTGTTTTTGACTTTGATGGCACATTAGTAGATTCACAAAATATATTTGTACCAATTTATAATCAAATTGCTGAAAAGCACGGATATAAAACGGTAAGAGAAGAAGAAATTGAGTATTTACGCAAGTTAACGATGGCGGAGAGATGTAAACAACTCGATGTACCACTGTATAAACTACCGATATTAGCGCTGGAGTTTTATAAATTGTATCAACCTGCTATAAAAGATCTTATTTTGTTCCATGGGATGAAGGAAGTATTAGATGAACTACATAAAAAAGGCTACGGAATTGCAGTCATATCATCGAACTCAGAAGAGCATATTCGGGCGTTTTTACAAAAGAATGATATAGAAAATATACAAGAAGTGTATTGTTCTAAAAATTTGTTCGGTAAAGACAAGATGATAAAAAGATTTTTAAAATCGAAAAAGATAACAGAGAAAGATATGTTATATGTCGGTGATGAACAGCGAGACGTAGCAGCGTGTAAAAAGGCTGGAGTGAACGTAATTTGGGTATCTTGGGGATATGATGTTATTGAAACAGTGAAAAAAGATGCACCAGATTACATGGTTCATAAGCCGATGGAAATTGTGCAAGTAGTACAAGGAGCGTATTCTTAATATGAATACACTGCGAGCAGGCATTCATCATATTGAATTTTGGGTAGCAAATTTAGAGGAGTCCATTTCTTTTTATAATAAGTTGTTTTCCATAATTGGGTGGAGAAAGTTAAATGAAGTAGCATATAGCACAGGAGAAAGTGAAATATACTTTAAAGAAGTAGATGAGGAAATTGTAAGGACGTTAGGGCCTAGACATATTTGTTATCAAGCTATTCATAGAGAAGTAGTTGATGAAGTAGCAGATTTTCTTTCTAGTACGAAAGTGAAGGTAATACGTGGTCCAATTGAAATGAATCATTATTCGGAAGGTTACTATACGATTGATTTTTACGATCCGAATGGATTTATTGTAGAAGTTGCCTATACACCAAATGCAGAAATGTAAGGGGAATAGATATGAAGATAATTACAGCACGGCAAAGCAATATACAAATAGTAAAAGATGCAGCGAATATTGAAGAAATTTCTAAAGGTTTCTCTCCAGATAAGAAATATATAATTACGAATGCAAATAATGAAAAATATTTATTTCGGACAGGCGATATAAAAGAGTATGAAAGAAAGAAAATAGAGTTTCAAATTTTAAATGAAATGGTAAAACGTAACGTACAGGCACAAAGGCCAATTGAAATAGGTATATTGGAAGAAGAAGGTGTATGCTATAGTATTTTTTCATATTTAGAAGGGGAAGATGCGAAGAAGCTATTGCCTACGTATTCACCAAAAGAACAATATGATATTGGTATAGAGGCAGGAAAAGATTTAGCAGAAATGCATACATTTGAAGCTCCTAAGGATATACTTCCATGGTATGAAAGAGCTATGAAAAAACATAGTAAATATGTAGAGGTATACAAAACATGCGGAATAAAAATAAAAAATGATGATAAAATCATAAAGTTTATTGAAGAAAATGAAATATATTTAAAGAGCCGCCCGAATCGATTTCAACACGATGATTTTCATTTAGAAAATATAATTGTACGGGATGGAAAATATGTAGGTGTTGTTGATTTTAATGGCTATGACTGGGGCGACCCAATTCATGATTTCGTAAAAATTGCACTGTTTGCAAGGGATATTAGTATTCCGTATTCAATCGGACAAATAGAAGGATACTTTAATAGGAAAATACCAGAGGAGTTCTGGAAATTATACACGGTGTACGTTGGCATGACAGTTTTCTCCTCAGTTGTCTGGACATTACGAGCAGCGCCGCATATGTTAGATGATATGTTGGAGCGTCTTACTATAGTTTTAGAGGATCATAATAACTTCGAGTTATCGAAGCCAATTTGGTTTCAACCAGATAAGATTGATATGAAATAGAAAAGGTAGGTGTGATTCGCACCTACCTTTATTTTTTAACATCAAGATACTTATTTAATTTTCTTAAATGTAAGCGGCTGAGTACTTAATGTAGCTGGTACATGTAACTGAAGGGATGGGAATTCACCACTTACATTCATTTCATAAGCGAATAATAAGCTCATTTTCATTTGGAATAAGTCAACTTTTGTGGAGAAGATGTCGTAATGATGATGCCCTAATTGAATATCCATTTCCATAAATTGTACATATAACGAATCATCTCGTTTGTATACTTGTAATGTTCCGTATGCAGGATGTTCAAAAGTACCAGTATAATCCTCTAACTTGTGCGAAGGTGTAGTCCCTTTAATTTGTTCAGGGAGGGATTCAGTTGCTTCTTTCATCATTTCCTTCATTTTTTTAGTATCTTCTACAGCACGTTTATGCCAATCAATGGATTCTAATTCAAGTAGTTCGTCATAAATTTGATTAGCGAGATAAGTAGGAAGTAATGTTCCTCCAGCATTCGTTAAAATAACAAGGCCTATGTTTTCTGTTGGTATGAATGAAACAAGCGCTGAAAATCCATCGATATTACCGCCATGATGAATCACTTTTTTACCACGATAAGCGCTAATAAACCAACCAAGACCGTAACTATTTAATGGAGATTCAGGGAGTGATAAAACCGGTTGGTCTGGAATTGAATTGTGTGGTGTATACATTTGTTGTAATAATTCAGAGGTGATTAATTCATGATCTCCAAATTTTCCTTCATTTAAGTGGAGAAGTACCCAATTTGCCATATCTTCAATTGTGGAATTAATACACCCAGCAGCGCCAACTGTATCGATGTTACGGAATGGAACTGCTTTTATTTCACCGTCATTTTCAATGTAAGGTAAAGCGTAATCATCTGTAGTTTGTGAATCGTTAACAGAGAAGTTTGTATGTCTCATATTTAAAGGTTCTAAAATATGTTCTGTAGTGTATTGCTCCCACGTTTGATTTGTAATGTTTTCAACAATGTAGCTAATTGTTGCATACATTAAGTTGTTATATAGAAATGCAGTCCGGAACGGTGCATCAAGTGGTAAATGTTTTATTTTTTCAACGAGATCTTTTCGAGATAAGGAAGAACTGTACCAAAGAGCCTCATGACGACTCACTCCAGTTCGATGAGAAGCTAAATCCCGTCCTGTAACTTGTGAACTAGCAAGTAGTTCAGATAAAGTAAAGTTAGGTATATAAGACGGGACAGGAGCATCCCAATTAAACTTTTTTTGCTGTGCTAACAAGCTTAATGAAAGTGTACCAAACGCTTTCGTTGAGGAACCGATTGCGAATCGAGTATTCGGTGTAACAGCCTCTTTTGTTTCTATATTACGATAGCCGAAACCTTCTGAAAGAATAACTTCACCGTCTTTTATAACAGCGACAGCAACACCAGGAACATTTAAATCCTTCATCATTTTTTCAACCGTGGTTTGTAAAGAAGTCATAACAGGTGTTTCAATTTTAGACATATTTCTAACCTCCAAATATAAATTTTGATCTACCGCACTATACTTTCGGTAATAGAAAATGAAAACCTTTTAAAATATGGAAAGTTAATAATTTTGTAAGAATTAGCGCAAGAAATTTTATTAATTAAGATTATTAAATTTACCATTTTTCATGTTATGATAAATTCCATATACGATTGAAAGAAGGTTTTCCTACATATGAAACATGCTGAAAATGAATACTTAAATTTATGCCGCCATGTAATGGAACATGGTACGAAGAAAGAAGATCGTACAGGGACAGGAACTGTATCTGTATTTGGATATCAAATGCGTTTTGATTTGAGCAAAGGATTTCCTTTATTAACGACAAAAAGAGTACCATTTCGCCTTGTAGCAAGTGAACTACTTTGGTTTATGAAAGGTGATACAAATATTCGCTATTTATTGCAGCATAATAATAACATTTGGAATGAATGGGCGTTTAAGAGCTGGGTAGAAAGTGATGAGTATACTGGTCCTGACATGACTGATTTTGGTCTTCGCTCACAACAAGATGAAGAATTTAAAGTACAGTACGATGAGCAAATGGAATTGTTTAAAAAGAACGTTTTAGAAGATGATGAGTTCTCAAATAAATATGGTTATTTAGGAGACGTTTACGGTAAACAATGGCGTGCTTGGAAAACGACAGCTGGTGAGACACTTGATCAATTAAAAGATGTAATTGAAATGATTAAAAAAACACCAGACTCACGTCGTTTAATCGTTTCTGCTTGGAATCCTGAAGACGTACCGAGTATGGCATTACCGCCTTGTCATACATTATTCCAATTTTATGTAGCGGACGGAAAACTTTCTTGTCAGCTATATCAAAGAAGTGGTGACATATTCCTTGGAATTCCATTTAACATCGCAAGTTATTCACTACTAACACATTTAATTGCACATGAATGTGGTCTTGAAGTAGGAGAATTTGTTCATACAATTGGAGATGCACACATTTATACAAATCATTTTGAACAAGTAGAAAAGCAATTGGCACGTGAACCACGTCCATTCCCGAAACTTACATTAAATCCAGATGTGAAATCTGTGTTTGATTTTGAAATGGAAGATTTAAAGATTGAAGGATACGATCCGCATCCAGCAATTAAAGCACCGGTTGCAGTATAATTGTAGAGGAGATGAAAAAATGATTGTTTCATTTATGGTCGCGATGGACGAAAATAGAGTAATTGGTAAAGATAATAATTTACCTTGGCGTTTACCGAGTGAATTACAATACGTGAAGAAAACAACGATGGGCCACCCGCTTATTATGGGAAGAAAGAACTATGAAGCGATTGGTAGACCACTGCCTGGAAGACGTAATATTATTGTAACTCGTAATGAAGGGTATCATGTTGAAGGCTGTGAAGTTGTTCATTCTGTAGAAGAAGTATTTGAACTATGTAAAAATGAAGAAGAGATTTTTATTTTTGGCGGAGCGCAAATTTACGATCTCTTTTTACCTTATGTAGACAAGTTATATATAACAAAAATCCATTATGCATTTGAAGGAGATACATTCTTCCCAGAAATGGATATGACAAATTGGAAAGAGATTTTTGTAGAAAAAGGTTTAACGGATGAAAAAAACCCGTATACGTATTATTACCATGTATATGAGAAGCAACAATAATAAAAAAGATTGATGTGAGAATTCACATCAATCTTTTTATTTGTATTCACCAATATAAGTTTATAGATGAGATTCGATAGTGCTATAATGATAGGTAGCATGTAAAAATGCTAAAATTTTCAAAAGTACTAATATAGAAAGAGGAGGAGAATCGATTGAGAAAGATATGGGGGATTCTTTTTCTTTGCTTAACATTCATGTTAGTTGGATGTGGTAAAGAAGAAAAACCACAAGAAGCGTTTGATACATATGTAAAAGCGTGGAATAAACAAAAATTTGCAGATATGTATGATCAACTATCAAAAAATGCAAAAAAAGATATTTCAAAGAAAGAGTTTACTGAGAAATATGAAAAAATTTATTCTGGTATCGAAGTGAAAGACTTAAAGGTAGAAACAGGGGAAGTAAAAGAAGATAAAAAAGATGAAGGTCCTGTTCCTTTTAAAGTAAGCATGGATACAGTTGGTGGTAAAATCACATTTGGTCATGAAGCGAAAATGGTGAAAGAAAAAGATGGAGATAAAGAATCTTGGAAAATAGATTGGACTCCTGATTTTATTTTCCCTGGCATGACGAAAGATAGTAAAGTGCGTATGCAGACAACACAGCCAAAACGTGGTGAAATATACGATCGTAATGGAAAAGGTCTTGCAACGAATGGGAAAGCTTCTGAAATCGGATTGATTCCTGAAAAGTTAGGCGATACTGCTCCGCAAACGAAAGAAACAGTAGCGAAGTTATTAAATATGTCTGTAGAAGAAATTGATCAAAAATTAGCTGCTAAATGGGTAAAACCAGGGTATCTCGTACCAATTGGAATTTTGCCTGAAGGGGCAACACAAAATACGTACATTGATTTACCAGGTGTTTCAACAAAACCTGTAAATGTTCGTACATATCCGTTAGGGGAAGCGGCAGCTCATCTGACTGGTTATATTGGAAAGGTAAATGCTGAAGATTTAAAAACGCTACAAAAGAAAGGCTATCAAGCTGATGACCCAGTTGGTAAAGCTGGCTTAGAGCAAGTATTAGAGGAAAAGCTACGCGGTAAAAAAGGTGGCCGTGTCTTTGTAGAAGATGCGCAAGGAAAAGAAATTAAAAATTTAGCAAAAACAGATGCTGTTGATGGAGAAAATGTAACTTTAACTATTGATAGTGTTGTTCAAGAAAAAACGTATAATGAAATGAAGGGCGAAGCTGGTTCAAGTGCAGCAATTAATCCGAAAAGTGGAGAAACAATTGCACTAGTAAGTAGTCCAGCATATGATCCTAATATAATTGCACGAGGGACATCAAAGGCACAACGCGAAGCGTGGAATAATGATCCGAAAAAACCAATGACAAATCGCTTTACACAATTGTCGGTACCAGGTTCTGTATTTAAACCTATTACAGCTGCAATTGGTCTTGAAACGAAAACGATTGATCCAAAAGAAGAGTTGAAAATTGAAGGATTAAAATGGACAAAAGATTCTTCTTGGGGTAATTACTATGTAACGCGTGTGAAAGATGCAAATCCGATTGATCTTGATAAGGCGATGAAATACTCGGATAATATTTACTTCGCACAAGAAGCTTTAAAAATCGGAAAAGACAAGTTTATGAGTGAAGCAAAAAAATTCGGATTCGATGAGAAACTACCAATTGAATATGGATTCCCTGCTTCTAAAATTGCAAATGACGGCATTAAAAATGATATTCAAATGGCAGATACAAGATATGGACAAGGACAAGTATTAATGACTCCTCTTCATTTAGCTTTAACGTATGCGCCAATTGTAAATGATGGAGCGATTCCGTCACCGTATATTATTAAAACAGATAAACAACCAAAAGCTTGGAAAGAAAATGTAATTTCTAAAGGAAATCAGGATATATTAAAAACTGCAATGACGAAAGTAATTAATGATCCAGATGGTACAGGGAAAATTGCTAAAATTGATGGCATGACTCTTGCTGGAAAAACAGGTACAGCGGAATTAAAAGTATCAAAAGAGGCCGAAGGAAAAGAACTAGGTTGGTTCGCTGCATTTGATTTAAATTCACCAGATATGGTCATTACAATGATGATTGAAGATGTAAAAGGTAGAGGCGGAAGTAATATTCCAGCTGAAAAAGTAAAACATGTATTTCAAAAATAATATGTAATAGAAGGCTATCTCTATAAGTTGTAGAGGTAGCCTTTTTATATGAAAGAGTTCTTAATATCTGTATACTAAATTTTAAGGAAACAAAGTAAATCATTAACTTACGAAAAAAAAGTAGCTATTTTTTATTGACATTGATTAAAACTTTTTGTATTATACTTACATAAGGTAAGTTGTTAACTTTTAAAAAATAAATCTTGAATTAAAGATAAAGAGAAAAAAGGGAGAGAATACAATGACAAAAGTACTATTTATTACAGCAAATCCAAATTCAGCAGAAGGTTCTTTCGGAATGGCAGTAGGGGAAGCTTTCATCGAAGCTTATAAAAATGAACATCCACAAGACGAAGTTGTAACAATTGATTTATTCAATACTACAGTACCAGCAATTGATGCAGATGTATTTGCTGCTTGGGGTAAATTTGCAGCAGGTGAAGGCTTTGAAGCTTTAACTGAAGTTCAACAACAAAAAGTAGCAGCAATGAACACAAACTTAGAAACATTTATGAATGCAGATCGTTATGTATTCGTAACTCCAATGTGGAACTTTAGCTATCCACCAGTAGTAAAAGCATACTTAGATAACGTAGCAATCGCAGGTAAAACATTCAAATATACTGAAAATGGTCCAGTCGGCTTATTAGAAGGTAAAAAAGCACTTCACATTCAGGCAACAGGTGGCGTATATTCTGAAGGAGCATACGCAGCTGTAGACTTCGGTCGCAATCACTTAAAGACTGTATTAGGATTTGTCGGTGTAAATGATACTGAATATATCGCAGTTGAAGGTATGAATGCAAACCCTGAAAAAGCACAAGAAATTAAAGAAGCAGCAATTGCTAATGCTCGTGAATTAGCAAAACGTTTCTAATATAGAATGCTTAAAAAGTCCAAACACTTGCTGTTTGGACTTTTTTTCTTCTTTTTCCTTCGTTTGTCTAGTATAATGAAGGTCGGAATGATAATAGGTGGGGGTTCTGTATGATTCAAACGTTTTTTAAAATCTTTTATTTAATTTTAATCGTAATTGCGATTACACCGAGAATGTGGCGTCTTAAAAGACAAGTAAATACGATGGCGCCAAAAGAAAAAGACAATGCTGTGTATAAAACGACAAATTGGTTTGGTAAGAAAATGGTACGTGTAGCTGGAGGGGCAGTAGAAGTGAAAGGACTTGAAAATGTTCCGAAAGACAAGCCAGTACTAGTTGTAAGTAATCACCAAAGTAATATGGATATCCCTGTTTTACTAGGTTACTTAAATAAACCAATTGGATTCGTTTCAAAAGCAGAGATTAAAAAGTTCCCAGTTGTACCAACTTGGATGGAACTTATGAATTGTGTATTTATGGATCGTAGCGATCGTCGTCAATCTCTTCAAGCGATTAAAGATGGAATTGAACTATTAAAGAATGGACATTCTATCGTAATTTTCCCTGAAGGAACGAGAAGTAAGGGTGGCGAAGTTGGAGAGTTTAAGGCTGGTAGTTTTCATCTGGCAGTAAAGTCAGGTGTAGCAATTTTACCTGTAACGTTAGATGGTACATATAAGATGTTTGAAGCGAATGGAAATCGTATGAAGCCAGCTCATGCAACAGTAACAATTTCTAAGCCGATTACACCTGAAGATTATGCGAATATGGATATTAAAGAATTAACGAAGCATACACAGGAAGTTATCGCATCACAATTACATAAGTAATAAAAAAGGATTCAGCTTATAGTAAGCTGAATCCTTTTTTATTATGCTGTAGGTAAGACATAAAAGAGTACACAGAAGAACATCATCGCACTACCACCTAAAACGAACAGGTGCCATATGGCATGGTTGAAAGGTAGCTTTTCCCAAAGGAAGAATATAGCTCCGACAGAATATAAAATTCCACCTGCTAAAAGTAGTGAAAAACCATGTCCAGTTAGATTTTCATAAAGTGGTTTAATGGCAACGATTATGAGCCAACCCATAATGATGTAACATAAAGTTGAAGCCTTTATAAAGCGACGTACAAAGAAAATTTTGAAGACGATACCTCCGATTGCTAGTGTCCATATTATAGCAAGCAACGTCCATCCTAATGGGCCACGAAGTGTAATAAGTAGAAAAGGAGTATACGTGCCAGCAATCAATAAGTAAATGGCTGAATGATCTAAAATAGTAAATATTTTTTCTACTTTAGGATGATGAATGCTATGTAGCAATGTTGAAAACAAGTACAGTAAGAACATGCTTACACCATAAACAGTAAATGCAACTACAGCTGATGCGGTACCGTGCTTAGAAGCATGAATAATCAATATGATTAAGGCAGGGATGCTTAAAATGGCACCGATACCATGTGTAATTGCATTTGCAATTTCTTCTTTTACAAATTGGGTCATTCGTGTCATTTTTTCAGTCATAATGCAAATCCTTTCTACTATCATAAAATAATATGTCATTTCCCTTACCATATCATACACAAGAGCAATAGAAAATGAAATTTGTATAATTGATTATATTTTTGAATTTTTTTGACAAAAGACAATGGATTTGTTGACGTTTTCAAACTTTTTTGACAAAATAAAATTATGTAATAGTAGGACAAGGAAACTACTAATAAAGGGGATGGGGAAATGTTTTCAAATATTGGCTTTCCAGGGTTAATTTTAATTTTAGTAGCAGTACTCATTTTATTTGGACCTAAAAAATTGCCGGAAATCGGGAAGGCTTTAGGAGAAACGTTAAAAGAGTTTAAAAAATCAACGAAAGAATTGACAGATGACGCATTTCAAGAAAAGGAAAAGAAAGAAAAAATGTAGTGTATTTTCCTTGTAATGGATAAATAAAGTGTGGTGAACGAGATGGAAGATCGGGAAATGAGCGTAGTAGAACATATTGTTGAGCTTCGAAAAAGAGTAATATATACGGTGTTATCCTTTGTACTATTTTTAATTATTGGATTTACTTTTACAAAGGATATTTATTTTTGGCTTGTAAAAGATTTACCAATGAAATTAACTGTTCTCGGTCCAAGTGATGTATTGTGGATTTTTTTCTCGATTGCTACAGTATTTGCTATCGTTTGTACAATTCCTTTTGCTGCTATACAAATTTGGTTATTTGTAAAACCGGGTTTACATCCAAATGAACAAAAGATGACAATAATGTATATACCGGTATTGTCTATATTATTTCTCGCAGGTTTATGTTTTGGATATTTCATTGTAATGCCGTTTCTATTTCACTTTTTAACTACGATAGGTAATGAAATGTTTAATACGATGTTTACGACAGAAAAGTATTTTCATTTTGTACTTAATTTAACAGTTCCATTTGCTGTGATTTTTGAATTGCCAGTCGTTGTAATGTTTTTAACTAGTATTGGAATACTTACGGCGGAATTTTTAATAAAAATAAGAAGGTATGCTTACGTAGCATTAATTATCATTGCATCTTGTATATCACCGCCAGACTTTTTATCTCATAGTTTAGTTGCAGTGCCGCTTATTTGTATTTATGAAGTAAGTATTGCGTTATCAAAGGTTGTTAGTAAGAGGAAAAAGAAAAGAGAAGAAATGCAGTCGAAAAGTGCCTCGTTATAAAGGCACTTTTTTATTTATTTGTTATACTATAGCTATAAACGTATACAATATATAGAAGAAAAAAATTATAGAATCTCCAAAATTTAGACAAACTTTGCGCTTTTATAAGCTTATACTAAATGTATTAAACAATTGATGGATAATGAGATTCCCGTCTCAGAGATATTTAGGACGGGAAGGTGAATTAGGTGGAGATGAATAGAGTATAAATCTTCTAGCCATAAGGACTACAGAAATCATATAAGTCTGATTTTACTCCACTTTAAACAACGTGTTACAGCGCAAAGTAGAGGAAGTTCAAAAATCCAATGAAAAAGAGGATTGATATTGTGATTACGAAAAGTTTTTATTTCACTCATTCAACAGGGGATTGCATTAAAATATTCGAAATCCCTGTCCTACAGGCACAGCATCCATTATCGTTTCTAATTCAGTCTCGTCTTCAATTATTTATTGCAAAAATTCAAAAACAAAAACACCCAAGATTTTCGTATTCTTTCCGTGAATATTTACAAAATTGTTTGAAGTGGAATGATTATTTAAATGTATATAAAACAAATACCCTTGAAAAAAATGCATGATACGAAGTACGGACAGGGTTAGTAAACTCTGTCTTTTTCATTTTAGATATGAAAA
This sequence comes from Bacillus sp. EKM501B, assembly GCF_011800505.1. Taxonomy (NCBI): domain Bacteria; kingdom Bacillati; phylum Bacillota; class Bacilli; order Caryophanales; family Bacillaceae; genus Bacillus; species Bacillus sp. EKM501B. Next base: position 123,550 of record NZ_JAALFZ010000006.1, read on the forward strand.
TATAATTAATTTGATGAAATTTCGTTCCAAATTGTTGAAAGCAATGGGAATACTAGTATAATAACAAGGAGAGCGTATTGGAAAGGGAAGAAGTATAGTATGCAAAAAATTAAAATTGTAACAGATTCAACGGCAGATTTATCACAAGACGTAATCGAAAAGTATGACATTCATGTTTTACCATTATCAATCTCTGTAAATGGACAAACATATTTAGATCGCGTTGATTTACAACCTGACGAATTTATTGAAGAAATGATTAAATCAGAGGAATTACCAAAAACATCACAACCAGCTATGGGTACATTTGTAGAAATGTATGACAAGCTAGGGGAAGATGGAAGCGAAGTCCTTTCTATCCATATGACAAGTGGAATGAGCGGTACTGTAGCAACTGCAAATAGCGCTGCATCAATGACTGATACAAAAGTAACAGTTGTTGATTCTCAATTTATTACACATGCTTTAGCATATCAAGTAATTGAAGCTGCAAAAATGGCAAATGACGGACGCTCACTAGAAGAAATTTTAAAACGTGTAGATGAAGTAAGAAAGAATACTCGTTTATATGTAGTAGTGGATACATTAGAAAACTTAGTGAAGGGTGGACGTATCGGTAAAGGAAAAGCGTTTATCGGTTCGCTACTTAATATAAAGCCAATTGCTAGTCTTGAAGACGGTGTTTATAATCCTGTAACGAAAGTTCGTAGCCAAGGCCAAATTGTAAAAACATTAGCTAAGTTATTTGAGCAAGATACGGCTGGAAAAGTCGTAAAAGCTGTTGCAATTCCGCATGCAAAAGCAATTCCTTTAGCTGAAAGTATGAAAGCGGCGGTTGAAAAAGTGAGTGGATTTGCTCAATCAGAAATTTTCTATACAACGCCTATTATTAGTACTCATACAGGTCCGGGCGCAATCGGATTTATGTATTTAGCAGAGTAATAAAAAAGCTACTTGAAAATATATTTCAAGTAGCTTTTTTATGTAAATAGAAAGTAAGAAATAAGAAGAGCTACACAGGCACTACCGCTAATGATATAGCGAGTCTGTAAATATTCATTCATAGAAAACACCCTTTATCCCGCTATTTGCGGACAGTAAAACTCTCCACCTCAAATTTAGCTGGAGCAAAGAGGTTAGGTAGCGGGCTGCCCGTAAAAGCTTGATCGGTGAAGGCAAATAATCAGTGGGGATGAAGAAATCCCACTAATTAAAGTTTCACTATAGGATTTTCTATATTATATGTTGGATATAGAAAATCAGTCATTACGTTACACATGTAAAGTTTCAATTTTTTCGTTTATTTGCTTATCATTTGTTGCGTTACTATAAATAAAAGTTTGACCTAAAAAGAGTACATGCAGTTGTTCCCACGGTAACATGCGCAAATTCCAATTATTTCGAAGTCTAGTTATTGCTTCACGAGGTGTTTCATCGGCGAGTGCAAAAGCTCCGTAATGCATTGGTATAAAATGTGTAGCGTTTAAATCTAAATAAGCTTGCACGGCCTCTTCAGGTGAAACATGAGATACTTTCATAAACCATTCTGGTTCATAAGCGCCAATGGGCATAAGAGCAATATCAATTAAAAAGCGTTCACCAATTTCTTTGAAACCTTGGAAATAGCCACTGTCACCACAAAAATATATGGTTTCCATAGTCGTTTCATTATCAATAATCCATCCACCCCAGTGAGACGTATTCATATCAAATAAGAATCTTCTCGTCCAGTGCTGAGCAGGTACGAAGTGAAAAGAAACTTCGTTAATTATCGTACTTTCCCACCATTTATACTCTTCTACATGTTTAAATTTCTTACGAGTAAATAATTTTTTTAATCCAATAGGTACAAGATATAGAACATCATCATTCAACTGACGAAGAGTTGAAAAATCTAAATGATCATAATGACCATGTGAAATAAGGACAATATCAATTTTAGGTAGTGCTTCTATAGAGAGTCCAGGTTCTGTAAGTCTTGGAACTAGCTTTAATTTATTAGCCCATACTGGATCTGTTAATATATTAAGTCCATTCGTTTGGATAAGAAAAGTGGAATGCCCAATCCATGTGATAGTCGTTTTTTCAACATTACTTTGCAAAAATGCACTTTGTTTAACGGGTGATTGTTCTACTAAGAAAGAAAAATCTTTTTTGTTTTGCTTTCGTTCTTTACGCCAGCGTAAAAAAGAGCGAATTGATTTTTTTGTACTAACATTATCCATATTTTCATAGCGCTTTGCCATGAACATCACCTCATTTAAAATCGTTGTATTTGTATTGTACCGAAATGTTGTTAAGGAATACAGTGTAAAACATGGATTAATGTTTAAGGAATTGTTAAAAAATAGGGAGAGGTATTTACAAAAGTAACAATGAAATTAGTTTTATCACTTTTATTTAGAGAAATAATAGTAAAAAAATATATTTTGTCTAGTAATTCGCTTGAAATAAAGAAGTAACATACGTAAATTCGTACGATTTCGTGAACAAATGTAGTAAACAATTTTCTCGTAGTGTTAACTTTTGTTATTATAAACATAACCTATTTAAATTTAGGATAGAGAAAAGAGGTTTATAAATGAAGCGTTATCAAAAAATAATTGGTCTTATGGTTGTATTTTGTCTCTTTGTACTTGCTGGATGTAGTGAATCAGGTTCAAAGCTTCGTAAACCATTAAATTGGGATTTAGAAACCTTCCAATTTACAAATCAAGATGGAAAGAAATTTGGTACAAAAGATTTAAAAGGGAAAGTTTGGGTTGCAGATTTTATGTTCACAAATTGTCAGACAGTTTGTCCACCAATGACTGCAAATATGGCCAAGCTTCAAAAGATGGCAAAAGAAGAGAAATTAGACGTTCAGTTTGTTTCGTTTAGTGTAGATCCAGACCTTGATAAGCCAGAAAATCTGAAAGCTTTTATTCAAAAGTTTACAGAGGATACTAGTAACTGGAATTTATTAACGGGGTATTCGTTAGAAGATATTACAAAGTTTTCAAAAGATAATTTCCAATCACTTGTAGATAAGCCGGAGAACGGTCAGGTCATGCATGGTACATCATTTTATTTAATTGATCAAAACGGAAAAGTAATGAAAAAGTATAGTGGCATTAGTAATACGCCATACGAAGACATTATACGTGATATGAAGCGATTAGTGGGTTAAAAATAAGGGTGCATAGCACCCTTATTTTTTTGCATTAGTCTATCGATAAAATGTCATGTTGCTGGGGAAGTTTCGGCGCCCGAATTTCTAATACGCCGTTTTGATAAGAAGCTTTTGCCGCTTTTTTATTGATTGAATACGGCAATTTAATCAATCTTGATGCTTCTGAAATGGAACGTTCTCGGCGATAATAGTTATGGGATGTTTGTTCTTCTTCCTCTTCAAGTATCTCTTCTTTTACAGAGACTTTTAAGTATTCACTTTGTATTTCAATTTGGATTTGTTCTTTTTGTATACCTGGTAGTTCAGCTGTAACAACGAGTTCTTCACCAACTTCATATAAATCTACAGGGAATGTTAATAAACGGTTTCCTTTTTGGAAAAAATGATTTAAATCAGCGATTACATTGCGAAGAGGTGTTTGCTCGAAGAAATCATCAATTTGCTTTAAGTAATTACGAACCGGTGGGCGAGAAGAATCTTTTTTTTCTTCACTCATGGTATTCCCTCCTAGAAATCAATTTGCAATATCATATGACAAAAGCGGAGAAAGGTGAGTGCCTAGTTTTCATGTTTTCATAAAAAATTGTTAAAAATGTGAAATGGAGTGATTTTTTTATAGTTTTTGGTCGCCATATTCAGTTGATTATGCTAGTATAAATAGGGTTGATATAGTAGTATAGAGACAGAATGAAAACTGAAAGAGGGTAAGAAGTATGTGTGGTTTTGTAGGATGTTTATGTGAAAACCCTAGAGAGTTTTCAGAAACAGAAAAACATCAATTTGAAAATATGAACACGATGATTTTCCACCGTGGTCCAGATGACGAAGGATATTTTCGTGATGAACATGTACAATTTGGCTTCCGCCGTTTAAGCATCATTGACTTAGAGGCAGGACATCAGCCGCTAACTTATGAAAATGATCGATATGTAATTATTTTTAATGGTGAAATTTACAACTATGTAGAATTACGTGAAATGTTACTTGAAAAAGGTGCAACGTTTGCAACGCAATCTGATACAGAAGTTATCATTGCATTGTATGCACATATGAAAGAAAAATGTGTAGACTACCTTCGTGGTATGTTTGCATTTATGATTTGGGATCGTGAAGAAAAGAAACTTTTCGGTGCACGTGACCACTTCGGTATTAAACCTTTATACATCGCACAACAAGGTGATACTACATTCTTCGCATCTGAGAAGAAAAGTATTATGCATGTGATGGAAGATAAAGGCGTTAATCCAACGTCACTACAACATTACTTTACGTACCAATATGGTCCAGAGCCAGAAACTTTAACAATTGATGTTAATAAAATCGAGCCTGGTCATTATTTCGTAAAAGAAATCGGTAAAGAGATGGAAATCCATCGCTACTGGAAACCTTATTTCAATGCTTCAAGTGCAACGAAAGAGGAGCATATCCAAGCAATTCGTGATGTGTTATATGATTCAGTAAAAGTGCATATGCGTAGTGATGTACCAGTAGGTTCATTCTTATCTGGTGGTATCGATTCATCTATCATCGCTTCTATCGCAAGAGAAATGAATCCAAATCTTTTAACATTCTCTGTTGGTTTTGAGCAACGTGGTTTCAGTGAAGTTGATGTTGCGAAAGAAACTGCTGAGAAATTAGGCGTTAAAAACCATAACGTATTCATTTCAGCGAAAGAATTTATGGATGAGTTCCCAAAAATCATTTGGCATATGGATGATCCTTTAGCTGATCCAGCAGCTGTACCATTGTACTTCGTTGCGAAAGAAGCACGTAAACATGTAACAGTTGTTCTTTCTGGTGAAGGCGCAGACGAGCTATTTGGTGGTTATAACATTTACCGTGAGCCAAACTCACTAAAAATGTTCTCTTACATTCCTAGCCCAGGTAAGAGCGTTCTAAAAGCATTAAGTGGTGCTCTTAAAGAAGGATTTAAAGGTAAGAGCTTCCTAGAGCGTGGATGTACACCAATTGAAGAGCGTTACTATGGAAATGCTAAAATCTTCCGTGAAGAAGAAAAAGCTGAATTAATGAAGTATTACAATGAAAGTGTTAACTATATGGATATCACGAAACCATTGTATAACGAGATTAAAGATTATGATGATGTAAGTAAAATGCAGTACATTGACATGTTCACATGGCTACGCGGTGACATTTTATTAAAAGCTGATAAAATGACAATGGCAAACTCATTAGAACTTCGTGTACCGTTCTTAGATAAAGAAGTATTCGATGTTGCATCTAAAATTCCAACTGAATTTAAGATTGCTAACGGAACTACGAAAGCTATTTTACGTGAAGCAGCACGCGGAATCGTTCCAGATCACGTATTAGATCGTAAAAAACTTGGATTCCCAGTACCAATTCGTCACTGGTTAAAAGACGAAATGCATGATTGGGCTATAAATATTATAAACGAAAGTAAGACAGAGCATTTAATCGACAAACAGTATGTATTAAACTTACTGGAAGCACATTGTGCAGATAAAGGCGATTATAGCCGTAAAATTTGGACTGTACTTGCGTTTATGGTATGGCACCAAATTTATGTTGAGCATAAATACGATACGAATAAGTTCCATGAAGAAACAAAACGTGCGTATAGCTTAGTTTAATTAGAAAAACCTTAAGATCGCATACGGTCTTAAGGTTTTTTTCATAAATAGGAAGTATTATTGATACAATAATAGTAAAAGGATGGACAACATATGATTACGTTTGAGAAAGTTACTGTAGAAAATGAAAGCGTTGTTAAAGAAATGTTTAAATCGCATAGTTTAGGTGAGAAAAAGGTACAGTACTGTGTGAAAGTTGATGATACATATATTGGTGTAATAGATTATAGTGTACAAGAGGAACGGGCTGTTTTATCACAGCTAATTATTCATTTTGATTACCAAGGTTACGGTTATGGTACAAATACGTATTTTACATTTGAAGAAATGATGAAACAAAGAAATGTGAAAGAAATAAAAGTGCTACAAGAGAAATTAACAGAAAAGGCGAAGTCTTTCATAGAGAGTTTTGGTTTTGCTTCAGAAGATGAAGAGTATGTAAAGAAAATATAACGATGATTATTTATGCGATACAATAAATATAAGGCAGGTGGATGTATGACGATGACTTCTGGTCTTGTATTAATTGGAGGGTGCTTTATAGTAGCAGAATTATGTCATATAATCATTCGGAAAAGAATGAGTAAGAAAAAAAAGCCGTATGAATTACAATACATCCCTGTCTTTTTCATTATGTTTTGTATGCTTAGTACATTACAAAATTTAATGAACTTTCCACCACTTGTAAATGTTTTTTTAAAGTTTGGTTTACTTTATAGTGGTGTTGGAATAGCACTTTTATTTATTTTATTTTGCATACGTTATGTTCACTATCAATCGTATATATTTATTTTAAATTGGTTAAAGCAAGATGATAGAAACCGCCTTACATAAGGCGGTTTTTTTATTTGCAATTGTAACAGAACCTGTACATTTCACATAAAATAGGACGAGTAGAAATGCAAACATATTACAAGAAAGGGGCGGGGCAATAAAATGAAACTTGTTATAGACGCAGGGCACGGTGGATATGATTCTGGTGCTGTTGGTAATGGTTTAGTAGAAAAAAACTTAACACTTCAAATTGCTAGACGCGTTCGAGACATTTTAACGGTAAATTACCCAATTACAATTAAAATGACACGTGATAGTGATGTGTTTATTTCTTTATCTGAACGTGCTAATATTGCTAATGCTTTCAGTGCGGATTATTTTATTTCATTTCATATTAATAGCGGCGGGGGTACAGGTTTTGAAAGTTATATTTATAATGCGTTATCCAATAGCAGCACTGCATATGCAAAGCAACAAAAAATGCATACAGCTGTCAATCCTGTATTAACAAAATATGGTCTTCGTGATCGAGGAGCAAAAAAAGAAAATTATGCGGTATTAAGAGAAACCACAATGGATGCAATTTTAACTGAGACTGCTTTTATTGATACAGCGTTTGATGCAAATTTATTAAAAAATCCACAATTTATTGAAGATATAAGTCAAGCGTATGCAAATGGAATAGCAGCTATTTTTGGAGTAGCTCCAAATCCACAACCCCCTAACCCACAACCGACACCTCAAACGAAGGGAATCGCTTATATTCTTGGGAAAAATGTAAATTTAAGAAATGGTCCATCAACTTCTTCCTCAGTTATTCGTCAATTAAATTCTCCAGAATCTTACGTTGTATATCAGGAAAGTAACGGATGGCTAGATTTGGGGAATGGGCAATGGGTGTATAATGATCCTTCGTACATTAATTTTGTAAAGACAAGCAATAGTGATGGAAGCCCGATTGGGGTTGCATATATACAAGGGATGAATGTAAATTTAAGAAGTGGTCCATCAACTACATCTGCAGTTATCCGCCAATTAAATTCTCCAGAATCTTATTTAGTATATATAAATGAAAATGGTTGGTTAAACCTTGGTGGAAATCAGTGGGTATATAATGACCCAGCGTATATTAAACATACTCAATATTAGGAATTAAAATGATAATGCAATATGGATGCGTATCCTTGTTATGTATAACAAGGATACGCATTTTAATAACAACATTTATTTTCATACTTATGCACTATGTTTTAAAAAGAAACATTAGAAAAGCGGATAGAATCTAAATAGTATATATTAAAAAAGTTTTCTTATATACATTGACAATGTATATAAGATACATTAATCTTTAAATGTTAATGATAATCGATTTCATTTAGGGAGGACATATGATACATACTAAAAAACTAATTATGTTCTGCATTATGATACTCATGGTTGTAATTGCAGGATGTAGTAAAGAAGAGAAAAAAGAAAATAATATATCAGCGAAAGCAAAAGATTCATATACGGTAAAGCATGCAATGGGTGAAACGACAGTAAATGGTACACCTAAAAAAGTTGTTGTTTTAACAAATGAAGGCGCAGAGGCTCTCCTAGCTGTGGGCGTAACGCCAGTGGGGACTACGAAACCACGTGCTGGTGATGAATGGTATCCTCATTTAGCGAAAGAGTTAAAAAACACGGAAGTTGTAGGAACTGAACGTGATATTAATTTAGAGGCTGTAATGAAGCTTAAGCCAGATTTAATTATCGGAAATAAAATGCGTCATGAAAAAATATATGATCAGCTAAAAGAAATCGCACCAACTGTTTATGCAGAAACATTACGCGGTGATTGGAAAGAAAACTTTACACTTTATACAAAAGCTGTAAATAAAGAAAAAGAAGGGCAAAAAGCTCTTGATGATTATAAAAAACGCATTGAAGGAATGAAAGAGAAGTTAGGCGATAAATTGAATTCTAAAGTTTCTATTATTCGTTTCGTGCCAGGTGATGTTCGTATTTATCAAAAAAACTCATTCTCGGGTGTTGTTTTAAATGATATTGGATTTAAACGACCACCATTACAAGATAAAGATGATTTTGCGATAAAAGGAATTACAAAAGAGCAGATTCCAAATATGGACGGAGACTACTTATTCTATTTCACGTCTGATAAAGATGCAGATAAGAATAATGAAGGAAATTCGTTAGCGAAGGAATGGACAGAAGATCCACTCTTTAAGCAACTACAGGCTTCTAAAAATAATAAAGTATTCCAAGTAGATGAAGTGATTTGGAATACAGCAGGTGGTATTGTAGCTGCAAATCTTATGTTAGATGATATTGAAAAATATTTTCTGAAGTAAATGAATAGTCGAGTGCATCCCTTTAAATAAGTGATGCACTTTTTTGTTTGTTAAAATACAGAAAATTCCTTCTTTTGAGTGTAGATAAGTTGTACAATTAAAACAATCATGTGATAAAGGAGTGGGGAAGAATGAAAGCTACTCATAAAGATTGGATTTTATTTAACGGAAGAATTGTAAATACGAAGGAAGAACAGCCGATGATTCCATTAGAGGAGAGAGGCTTTCAATTTGGTGATGGTATATACGAGGTATTCAGACTATATGACGGGAAGCCACATTTATTAGATTTACATTTAGAACGATTCTTTAACTCTATGGCAGAAATAAAACTAATTCCACCATTTACGAAGGAAGAATTAGTAGAAGAGTTATATCAAATGATTGAAAAAAATCAGTTTCAAGAAGATGGGAATGTATATTTACAAATATCAAGAGGTACACAACCGCGCAATCATGTATATGAATCAGATTTACAACCAACATATTTTGCAAATCTTGTTTCGTTCCCAAGACCAGTTGCTTCAATGGAGGCAGGGATTAAGGTGACAGTAGAAGAGGACATCAGGTGGAAGTTTTGTCATATAAAATCTTTAAATTTGCTTCCTAATATCATGATCAAAAACAAAATAAATGAACAAGGGTATCAAGAAGCAATATTAGTACGAGATGGTATTGTGACTGAAGGGTGTCATTCCAATTTCTTTATCGTGAAGAATAATAAGTTGATTACACATCCAGCGGATCATTTCATTTTACATGGTATTACACGTCACTACGTAATTACATTAGCGAAAGAGTTACATATCGATGTAGAGGAACGAGAGTTTTCATTACAAGAAGTATATGACGCTGAGGAGTGCTTTTTTACAGCGACGCCACTTGAAATATTCCCAGTCGTTCAAATTGGTGATGAACAGTTCGGGGCTGGTGAAAGAGGACCAATTACGAAAAAACTACAAGCTGCATACGAAGAGAGTATTCGTTTGTTTAAAGTGACAAATTAATCATGAAGAAAAAAGCTGGTATTCTTCCGGCTTTTTTTCATGATATAATTCAAGCATAGGACAAGTTTTGAAAACGCTGTAAAAAGGGGATTTAATATATGAATTATGAAGATTTTAAAGAAGTAATTCACGGAAGACGAAGTGTTAGAAAGTTTACAGATCAAGAAGTATCTACTAATGATATAAAAGAAATAATTGATTGTGCTCGTTACGCACCGAGTGATACGAATTCACAAACGTGGGAATTCTTAGTTATCATGAATCGAGAGAAGATTAAAGAAATTGAACAAATGACATGGGATGCATTACATAAACTTGCGGCAAAAGCAGCAGAAAATGGAGAAGAGAAAGCAGGGAAATTACTTACACGTTCTTTCGGACCATATGCAACAGCTTTCTCGGAGGCACCAGTATTAATTGTATGTTTGGCAACACCATATGAATCAAAGTTCCGTGAAAAGATATTTGATCCAATTGCTTTTGTTCCAGATTCCGTTTGGGAAGAAGAAGGCATTAAGAGTAGCTGTTTAGCGGCACAAAACTTAATGTTAGCTGCACATGCAAAGGGACTTGGTACTTGTCCAATGACAGGGCCAGTATTGCTAGCTCAAGATGAACTGCGCCAATATTTACAAATTGCGCCTGAAAAACAAATAAATATGGTTATTTCACTCGGATTTCCGAAAGATAAACCGAAGAAACTTCCAAGAAAAGAAGTAGATGAGATTACAACGTTTGTTTTTTAATTGCTGTATAGAAAAGACATTGAACTAACAATGTCTTTTTATTTTTGAGGGTATGTAATTCATATGTTGGGCTAAAATGATAGATAAGAGGGAATTACTATTTATTTCATAAAAAAAATTAATGTTCTATTAAGGAAAGTATGATACATTAATCGTGAGCAAGATTCTATTTGTTCATGAAAGTGTTGAAAGTAGTCTCAAAATTTAAAAGTTATTTTTGTATAATAAATTATAATGAAGTTGCAGGGGGGATGAATTTTGAAAAAATTCATAATCACTGGATTGTCTGTATTGTTATTAGTTGGTTGCGGTGCTCCACAGGAAAAAGAGGACGCGCAATCAAAACAGGAAGAACAAGTTGTAAACGCAAGTGATGAGAATATGGTTGTATTTCCTGAAGGAGCAATGTCAATTGGAGAAGGGAAAGTAAAAGTTATTACTCCAGATGGTACTTCTGAAAACGGCAATATACCGACTGTATTCATCAAAAAGGATACGTTAATTCAGCAAGTTGAATTAGAACTTTCTAATTTTCAAAGTGATAAAGAAACATTCGTATTTGTAGATCAAATGTATACGGATAAACATCAAGTAACTAGTACAACGCAGACAACAGTGCAGTTAAAAGAAAAAACGCTGGAAACAGGTAGTCATACAATTACTGCAGTTCAGTATGAAAACAATGACCCGAAAGGAAAGGTTATTAGTTTTAATCAAGCAACATTTGAGACAAAACCTGCGTCTTAACAAGAATAAAAAGTACATTACTCAAAAAGTAGTGTGCTTTTTTGTTTGGACTAGAGTGTGCAAGAGTGAATAACTTATTTCATTTTCTAATACGATTAAATAGGAAGTAATCACTTGTTACTACTATGACAGAGAAAGAGGTTGAAGATGTGAATCGGTGTATTCGTATCGTCTTGATTAGTATGATGATGGCAGTATTTTGGTTTACGATACAAGAGATGATTCAAGCTACGCTCAATTATCAAATTCATGACTTATCAATAGGAGCTATTTGTTTTACCATTGTTTATCTATTATATCCCGCACTAACGGGCAGTAAGACCTTACCTTAAAACTCGGTATAGGTGAGGAGATTAGGTGGGAGATCAACTGCCTGTAAATGCACGATTGATGAGGGCTGATAATCATTGGAGATGAACAAACTCTCCAATGATTAAAGTTTCACTTTATGATAAACTCGGATTAAGGTGAGTTTTGCAAGAAAAATGTAGGTATTTCATTTGAAATGTCGAATAGTACATACGATGTCGTAATAACAAATTTTCTATTGTTTACTGTGAAACAGAAGAAGGAGAGATAGTGGTTATGAAACGAGCTCTTATTAATATTGATTATACATATGATTTTGTAGCGGAAAAGGGTGCTTTAACTTGCGGGAAACCAGGACAGGAAATTGAGAAGGAAATTGTACATATAACGAAGCAATATATTGAAAATGGAGATTACGTTGTCTTTGCTATTGATAGACATGAAGAAAATGATGTATATCATCCAGAATCAAAGTTATTCCCGCCTCATAATATAGCTGGTACAAGTGGAAGAGATTTGTTTGGTGAATTACAAGATGTGTACGAAACATATAAAAATGCAGAGAATGTATATTACATGGATAAAACACGGTATAGTGCATTTGCAGGAACAGACTTAGAGATGAAGTTAAGAGAAAGAGGAATTGAAGAGGTTCATCTTGTAGGGGTATGTACTGATATTTGTGTTCTTCATACAGCAGTAGATGCTTATAATAAAGGGTTTAAAATTGTAGTTTTTGAAAAGGCGGTTGCATCTTTTAATGCACAAGGGCATGAATATGCACTTGGACATTTTAAGTCATGCCTACATGCAGAAGTGAAGTGAAAAAAGAGGCCTTTAAAAAAGGTCTCTTTTATTTGTCCTTGTTCATTGAAAACAGCTACCGCAACGCCTAATAAATTGAGTGGTCTTGATCCGACAACTTCTCTAATTTCTTCGATATACCCCATTGTAGGTAACCTCATTAAGGAAAAATAAGAGCATATAAACTATTCGTTATTATATAAATATATTCCTCTTTATAAATGTAAGAGATGTCAAATATCTCATGTGTTTTATTTGGTAAAATATACATCAAAAAAGGTCAAACAAAAACTTTGACCTTTTTTGACCAAATGTTATAATAAAGGCAGAAAGAGATAATCTTTCATTCATAAATAATAAGGAGGAAAAAATATGCGTAATTTATTTCCAGAGATAACAAAACGTCAAAATGGTATTTTTGATTTTGGGCCTTCTTTATTAGAAGGGATGACAGATGCTTTCTTTAAGCCACTGAACATGGATACTTTTAAAGTAGATGTTCATGAGCAATCTGATAAATATACTGTGAAAGCAGATTTACCAGGTTTTCAAAAAGAAAACATTCAAGTTGATTTTGAACAAGATGTATTAACGATTCAAGCAACTAATCATAATGAAGTAGAAGAAAAAAATGAGAATGGCACATATATTCGTAAAGAACGTTCTATAGGTTCTGTAACTCGACGCTTTAGTTTTAAACAAGTTGAGGAAGGAAATGTTAGAGCAAATTATAAAGATGGCGTACTGACAATTGAATTGCCAAAATTGAAAGAAGAAAAAAGTAGTAAGACAACAATTAATATCGAATAAAAGAGCTGATAAATTCAGCTCTTTTTTTACGTAGTTAATGAATAAATGAGTTGAAATCGTAATGAGATGAATAAAGTTTTAACGTATAAAAAAATTTCACGATTTGCTCCCCCTTAGGTTATTAAAAAGGGTATATTTAAAGGGAAAGGAAAAAGAACAGCTAGACATACTGTTTAAAGTGAATTAGTAATAGAGTCAAAATACATAGTAAGGGTAGCGGCATTTTAGATTAGGATAATAGACTTTTCTGGAACAAACTTAGGCGATTATGAATTTTTTAATTAGTAAGGAAGTGGTTAAATGAGCTTATTAACGTATACGGAAGAATTTTTTAATTATGTAAGAGAGTTTTTACTTTTAAGATTTTTACTATTTGCTTTAGTTTTAATCATTATTTCTTTTGTAATAAACCGTATTATTGATTGGTTTTTTAGGAAATCAAGCTTTTTTGATGAAGAGGTAGAGCAGACGATTCAAAGTGTAATTCGATCTATTTTTAGATATATCATTATCATCAGTCTTATCATATATTTAATTAGCCAATTTGTAGATATAAAAAGTATTATTGCAGGTGCAGGGATAGCTGGAGTTGTCATCGGTTTTGCTGCACAACAGATGCTAAAAGATGTTATATTAGGCTTTGCAAGATTAGCGGACAAAGAGTTTCGGGTTGGTGATTTTGTAACTTTTAACGGAACAAATTCAGGAACTATTGAAGAGATTAGTATTCGTTTTATGCAAATTCGTGAATGGTCAGGAAAACTACTTACCATCCCGCACGGAGAGATTAGAACGATACAAAATTTTAATAAAGGATGGATGCGTGTAATTGAACGCATCACGGTAAGTTATCAGGAAGATCCAACAAGAGTGAAGGAATTGTTAGAAGAAGTATGTGTTATATGCAATGAAAAATTGAATCAAACTCTTTATAGAGTAGAGGATGAGGCTGTTGAACCATTTAAATACGTCGGTGTTACAGACTTAAATCCTAACTTGAAATATGTTGGCTATGAATTTTGTATTACAGGTTTAATAAAGCCAGAAGATTATTTTGAAACTTCTAGACAAGTAAGATTTGAATTAATGTCTATGTTCCATAAAAATCAAGTGCAAATGCCAGCAGCGAATATGGTTGTTACTACTGAAGGTTTACAGCATATCCATGGTGGACAATCTTTATCGGACAGCTAAAGTAGAATCGTTTGTTAACAAAAATTCTGCTTCCAACATTGGATAGAATAACAATAATAAAATGATTGATATAAAGAAAGGGCTGAAGGAATTCGGTTCTTTTTTTATTTATAGAATTTAGAAATTTCTTAATGTTATAATTGTAGTTGGTGATGAGAATGAACTTTGAAGAAAAAGAGATGCGTCGTTTAGAAGCATTAAAAGAAATTGCTGAATTATTAAATGAAGCAACAAACTTACAGGATATGTTAGAAAAAGTGTTGCATACATTGTTACAAGTAATGAATTTACAAACAGGGTGGATATTCTTTATTGATGAAAGTGGAAAGCACAGTATGCTTGTAGACGAAAATTTACCAGAGGCTCTTACGTGGCAAAAGAAGAAGCCGATGTGTGAAGGAAACTGTTGGTGTGTAGAACGTTTTGTGAATGGGAGATTGGAAAAAGCGACTAATATTATTGAATGTAAGCGAATAGAAGATGCAATTGAATGTAATTGGGGAGAGACAGAAGATGTTACACATCATGCGACAATTCCGCTTAGGTCTGGATCAGAAAAATTTGGTCTACTAAATGTGGCTGCACCTCATAAGACTCATTTTTCTGAGGAAGAGTTAGCATTATTAGAATCAATTGCATTTCAAATTGGAACGACAATACAACGTATTCAATTAGTTGAGAAAGAACGTAAATATGTAGTGGTAGCGGAAAGAAATCGACTTGCACGTGATTTACATGATTCAGTAAAACAATTGTTATTTTCTATTATGCTAACAGCGAAAGGTACTCTGAATATGACGCAAGATAGAGAATTGCAAGAGATGTTAAGTTATATTGGGGAATTATCACAAGAAGCATTACAAGAGATGACGCTATTAATTTGGCAATTAAGACCTGAAGGATTGGAGAAAGGATTAGCAGAAGCAATTCAAAATTACGGGAAGTTATTAGGAGTTCAAGTGGAAGTTCGAATTGATGGGATGGTTTCAATTGGGGATGAAATAGAAGAAGTTTTATGGCGTATTAGCCAAGAGGCGCTACATAATTGTAAAAAGCATGCTTCGTGTGAAAAGGTACATATTCTTTTGAAAATAGAAAATAACCAGTTACATTTTTACATAGAAGACAATGGAATAGGATTTATACAAGAACAAGTAAGGGAATCAGCACTTGGCCTGAAAAGTATGAAGGAACGTATTCAGTTAATGAAGGGATCGTTTCAAATTATAACAGAGCTGAAAAAGGGTACAAAAATAGAAATTCAATTGCCGATTTGAAGGGGAGAATAAGGTTGAAGATTAAACTGCTACTAGTTGAGGATCATCATATCGTTCGAAGAGGACTTGTATTCTTTTTGAAAACGAGAGAAGAATTTGAAATTATTGGGGAAGCGGAAAATGGCGAAGAGGCATTACATTTCGTGCAAAAAGAAAGACCAGATGTCGTACTAATGGATGTATCGATGCCGAAAATGGATGGAATTGAGGCAACAAAACGTCTAAAGCAATATGATGAGACAATAAAGGTACTTATATTAAGTAGTTTTTCAGAGCAAGATTATGTTATACCAGCACTTGAAGCTGGAGCAGATGGTTATCAATTAAAAGAAGTACAACCTGAGCAACTTGTCGCTTCTATTATTGCAGTACATCAAGGAAATGCGAATTTTCACCCGAAAGTAACACCTGCATTAATGGGGCGTTCTGCAGTAAAGAAGGAAGTAGAAAATCCTTTTTCAATGTTAACGAAAAGAGAGCAAGAGGTACTTCGCGAAATTGCGAAAGGAAGAAGCAACAAGGAGATTGCAGCAGAACTTCATATTACAGAACAAACTGTGAAAACACACGTTTCAAACGTTTTAGCTAAATTGGAAGTGGATGATCGTACGCAAGCCGCATTATACGCAGTGAAACATGGAGAGAATTATTCATAAGCATGAATAATTCTGTTATATCGTATGACAGAATACATAGGAGCAATTAAAAATTATAGTAATCCCTAATATAGGTTTTTCTTCTTTCGATAATTAGGTACAATAAAGTGAAACTCTAATCAGTGGAGGACCATCCCCACTGATGATTAGTTTAACTAATCGGTTTTTACAGGATAAAGCTACGATGGAAGGGGAGGATATGTTATGCCTGGTACAAGAAGTGGGATTGGAAAGATTCAGGCTTCGTTAAATGGTTTATCACCGAAATTGCGAAGTATTGCCGAACATATTTTGAAACATCCACAAGATGTTGTACATAAATCTATTACAGAATTAGCTGAAGTTACGAATAGTTCCGAAGCTACGATATTCCGCTTATGTAAAAACCTTGGTTTGCAAGGTTTTCAAGATTTAAAGATTACATTAGCTCGTGAAATTGTACATACACCGATGCAAAATATCCATGAAGAGGTATCAGCAGAAGATAGTATGGTAACTGTTGCTAAAAAAGTTTTTCATTCGCATATTACAGGACTGCAAGATACTTTACATTTGCTTAATGAAACGGCACTTGAGCAGGCTGTACGAGCCTTACAAGAAGCAAGTCGAATTGAGTTTTATGGAAATGGTGGCTCTGGTATTATTGCAATGGATGCGTATCATAAGTTTATGAGAACGGGTATTTCTTGTATCGCTCATACTGATTCGCATTTTCAAATTATGGGGGCAGGTTTACTCTCGGAAAATTCAGTTGTTATTGGTATTTCTCATTCTGGTAGCAATAAAGGATTACTTGAAGCGTTAGAAGTAGCGAAAGCAAGAGGAGCCAAAATTATTGCGATTACGAGCTATAAGAAATCAGTATTAAGTCAACTTGCTGATATAACGTTATATACATCAACACGTGAGACTGAATTCCGCACAGAAGCAAGTTCATCACGATTAGCACAGTTAAGCTTATTAGATACTTTGTATGTAGGGTTGTCGTTGCAGCGACAAGAGGAAACTCTAAAAAATTTACAAAGTATACGTGAAACGATTTCGATGAAGCGAATATAAAAAAAGCTCTTCAAATGAAGAGCTTTCAGACTGTAGACAAACTATTTTTGGAGAGTTCAAATGCTAAAAATAGTTTGTTTCTTATTTTAGGGATAATTTATCCAATGGAATTTATATGTAGTGCTTTCTATACTATAATTTACTATAAGTGAGGAAGGTGTCTTATGAAAATATCTGTTTATGTTGCAAGTGCATTTAGCAAGGATCATAAAGGCGGAAATAAAGCAGGAGTGGTATTTATTGAGAATACATTGACCACTACTCAAAAAATGGAAATAGCCAAACAACTGGGCTATGCGGAAACCGCATTTATATCAGAATCTGAAATTGCTGATTATAAATTTGAGTATTTTACACCAAAAGAAGAAGTTGATTTATGTGGTCATGCCACAATTGGCTCTTTCGCGATACTGATGCATTTAAATAAACTTTTCAGGAATCGCTATACGATTGAAACGAACAGCGGTGTTCTTACTATTACTATAAAAGATGACATCATATTCATGGAACAAAATAAACCGATATTCTATGATGTTGTATCTCCAAACGAGTTCATCGACTGTTTTGATAGTAAAGATATAGAAAATAAATACCCAATTCAAATTGTCTCCACGGGCTTAAAAGATATTTTAATTCCTATAAAAAGCGAAACACAATTACATGCACTGCAACCTAATTTTGAAAAAATTAAAGAAATCAGCAAGTATTATAATGTTGTCGGGATGCATCTATATACTTTTAATGACAATCGAATTATATGCAGAAATTTTGCTCCGCTATACGACATCAATGAAGAAGCAGCGACTGGAACTTCGAACGGTGCATTAGCTTGCTACCTTTATGAACAGGACTACTTGAAAAAAGAAGTCTATGTATTTGAACAAGGTTATTCTTTACACTCGCCTTCTGAAATATTAGTTAAATTAGCAACCAATAGCAAAAATAAAATAGAAAAAGTTTATGTTGGTGGCAAAGGATATTACTGTGAAACTAAGTGTTTACATGTAGAAAATATTGAGTGAAGAGCTTTTTTATCGGTGAGAAGTTTGTTAATTTATTTTGTTTTAGAAATATGTGACTTACTTATAGTCAATGATAAACTCTCATTTTTAAAAATTTAAAATAAAGACCGATTTGTGTAATAATTCAAATATTGTTCATAATTTCACAAGTTGTTTATGAAGTATCATGTTATGATGAAGATGTAATGATGATTGAACACTTAAATTTGGTAGAATAACTAGCCAAAGTAGTGAAGAAAGTAGTTGTGAGATAAACTCATTAAAATGCTAAAACACTAAAGGGGAGATCACATATGAAAGCAGTAGTGGTTAATAAAAACAGCAAAGCAAACATCGAAGTGATTGACAAAGAATTACGTCCGTTACACTCAGGTGAAGCGTTAGTAGATGTAGAGTATTGTGGAGTTTGCCACACTGATTTACACGTTGCGAATCATGATTTTGGTAACACTGATGGCCGTATTCTTGGTCATGAGGGTGTAGGTATTGTTACGAAAATAGCTGATGATGTTACTTCACTAAAGATAGGTGACCGTGTAAGTATTGCATGGATGTTCCAATCTTGTGGACGTTGTGAATATTGCGTAACTGGTAGAGAAACATTTTGCCGTGAAGTTAAAAACGCTGGTTATTCAGTGGATGGTGGTATGGCTGAACAATGTATCGTTACAGCTGATTATGCGGTAAAAGTACCAGAAGGATTAGATCCTGCTCAAGCATCATCAATTACTTGTGCTGGTGTAACTACATATAAAGCTATTAAAGTATCAGATATTAAACCTAGTCAACCTATTGTAATCTATGGCTGCGGTGGATTAGGTAACTTAGCTATCCAATATGCTAAAAATGTATTTGGTGCAAAGGTAATCGCAGTAGATATTAATGACGACAAATTAGCCTTAGCGAAAGAAGTTGGTGCTGATATGACTATCAATCCAATTTCTCAAGGTCCTGCTGATAAAATTGTGCAAGAGGAGTTTGGTGGCGCTTATGCTGCGGTAGTAACAGCAGTCTCTAAAGTAGCCTTTAACTCAGCAGTTGATGCAGTACGTGCTTGCGGTAAAGTAGTTGCAGTAGGGCTACCAGTAGAAACAATGGACTTAAACATCCCACGACTTGTACTGGATGGAATTGAAGTAGTTGGTTCTCTAGTTGGTACTCGTAAAGATTTGGAAGAGGCGTTTATGTTCGGGGCAGAAGGAAAAGTAGTGCCAGTTGTTCAAACTTGTTCTCTAGATAAAGTACAAAATGTATTCGAAGAAATGGAACAAGGTAGAATTCAAGGGCGTATGGTAATTGATTTTAAAAAACATAATTGTGATTGCAAATAATTCACTTTAAATATAAAAAGCATGAGTCTAGCAAATACATGTAAAAAAGTTAGACAGCATAAGAAGATGATCCCTGTATTTAATAGGAATCATCTTCTTTATTTTCTATAATATCAATGCCAATTAATACTTGATTAATGAGAAATGATTAAAGGTTTACTTTATTTGCAAACGAAAAGGAATCTTTATGTTTAACGAATTTTTTATGATCTGGAACGTTTTGAATTGCTACAATTTGCGAATCTCTTGCTTTCAGTGCATCTTGAATCCCGATGGTCATAAGCTTAATAAATAGAATCGTAATAAAGAATGAAGCGAGAGTATAAAAAATAATCCACCATGAAAGATTCATTTCATTACGATTTAATCCAATAAGACCTGCCCAATCATTAGATAGAGAAACAGGTTTGAGCACTCCGTCATAGAGTTCACGCATTTGTATGCCGCCAATTACAATGTTAAGCAACGCTAAATGGATAACGAGTATGAGTGTTTGGACGATATGTTCCATAAATAATACAAATAAGCGGTCAAGTAATAAGACTCGTAAGTGTTTTTTTATAATATGAAAACGACTAGCCCCCAGTAATTGTGAACTTAAGATGTAATCTTGTTTCATAAATTCATCAACTTCTGAGGATATGTATAAAGAAAGTGTAGGCAGAGCGACGAAAATAAGTACGAGTACTTGATAAAACGTAAATGAAATATTTGGATCTACCCCATCAGCATTTGATGTGATTATAATATTAACGGGCGTGATGAGTATGAATGCGATAAATAGAGTTGGAATATAATAAAAAACTTCTGAGCATGACTGGAAAAATCTCTTGAGTTTTGGAGCAAATAAACTTAAGAGGATTCCTATACATGTTCCGCATAAAATTCGAAAGAAGCTAATTGCCATGGCCAATAAAATAGTGAATTTTGCTCCTTCTACAATTTGTAAGAAAACAGACTCTCCAAAACGATCAGATCCAAAAGGTGGAATTAACGATGGCGGAAAGGGGGCCTTTCCAAGTAATTCGTTATTGTCATTGTAAAGTAACTGAGGAGGTTTTGGGATGTTATCTTTAAAGAACCAACTATAAATAAAACTAGCTGAAATAAGTATGAATAGATAAGTAAAGCCGATTAAAAAGCGTTTTGATTTCCAAATAGATTTCATAATGATACTCCTTTCAATTGCTTTTTCCATCTATTCATCATGAATGAGACTATTTGGAAAATGGCGTAAAATGGTAAAACAATCATAACAAGTATGATAAATGCAGCTGGAGGTGAAACAAACGCCTTATTAAATAAAAATTGAATAATGCCTTCCATATTAAAAACAAATTCTAAAATGAATAAATTAGAAAGTAAGAAAACAAAAATCGTTTTTAAATGGTGGAAGAAGTGGATAGATATATTTTTGAATAAATGAATGCATAGTATATAACTTGATGAAAGGCCTTTTCCATATGCAACCTCTACGTAATGTTTTCCTTGCTCTTCTTTTATGTATAACACCATCATCCGAAACATTTGTAATGTAGGTAAGACAGCTAATGATAAAATAGGGAGTAAATAAGCTCGATTTTCATTAAAAGAAATAATAGTGACAGGAGATTCCCCAAATTTCTGAAGTACCCATATGAAAAATATTTGCAAACAAATCATCATCATCATATCAGGGACAGCTTCTAATATGAACACAATTCGGTTTATCCATTTTTTTATATAATCTTTTGCTAAAAAATAAAAAAATGCCATGCTAGATGATAAAAAGAGAGCAAGAAAAAAGGCTAAAAATAATATAGTAAATGAATATAGGTAAGGTTCTAAAACAGTTGGAAATAATGGTGTTTTTTTGAAATGGCCAAACTTCGGGTCTGATCCTATAATCACTAATGATTCAGGGGAAAAAACCTGTTTTAACATAGTAACGGTCTGATTAAAAAAATAAATTGGTTGAAAGGTAAATCCTTGTTGAGTGATAAATAAATAAGGTAAATTTAATAATAGTAAGAGTGATAAAAGAATTGATGAAAGCTTAATTGTGAATTGAGATATTTTATTTAACATTAAATCCCTCCGACATCTTTTTACAACATTATACAATAAATTTCGTGTTATTGTTTTTATTTTTCTGAAAAATAAAAATACTTTTCGGTTTTATAGTATGCAAGATATATTTACAAGGTAAAAAAGTGATAGTAGGGGGGCCACGCTCTATGTTTATCAAGATAAAAGACTAGTGAACCTAAAACAATAAATAAGAGCAAAATGCACAGAATTCTCATTCTGCGGTTAGTTACTTTTCTTGGCTTGATGGTGATGTTACGTGACCGCTAAAAATGAATATTGCTTTTCAACTCTTTCTTCAAGCAAATAAGTAGAACGTATGGAGGACTATGTATGTGTTGTTAATGAGAGGAAAGAGTGTATTGCGTAACGAATATAACGTAATTTTACCCCATGGAAAAGCTAAATGTAGTATATAAGTGAAATGGAATGAGGGGATTTATTTTTTGATATGAAAAAAATTTCTTTTTATAACTTGATAAATGAAAAAAATATTTTATATACTAATTCATGTAAACGGTTTACTAAATCGTATTTTGCTAGAAATGAAGGGAAGATTCGCATGGAAACAAGGGGGAGAGTAATCGGGATTGATATCGGTACCACAAGTACAAAAACGGTTGTGTTCACAGAAAAAGGAAAAGTCATTGCATTACATGCAATCGATTACCCAATTATTCAACCGAATGTAGGATGGGCTGAGCAAGATCCTGATGTAATATGTGCCGCTGTATACAAAAGTGTAAGCGTTGCCATTGAAAAAGGTAATGTATTACCAGAAGATATTTCTTCAATCGGTATTAGTACAGCTATGCACGCATTAATTGCAGTAGATGAAAATGGTGCGCCATTAACGCGTTCTATCATTTGGGCAGATAATCGAAGTACGAAGCAATCAGAAAAATTATTACAACAAATGAATGGGCATGAAATTTATAGACGTACAGGTACACCGATTCATCCGATGTCACCACTTTCTAAATTGTTATGGATGAAAGAAGAGGAACCAGAGTTATATACAAGTGCCTATAAATTCATTTCCATTAAAGAGTATGTGATTTACCAATTATTTTCACGCTACGTAGTTGATTATTCGATTGCTTCTGCTACGGGGTTATTTAATTTAGAAACATTAAACTGGGATAAAGATGTTTTAACTATGTTACATATGTCACCAGAAAAATTATCAACCCCTGTACCAACTACATATATTTTATCAGGTATGAAGCCAGAATTAGCACAGAAGATGGGGATAAGTGCAGAAACACCAATTGTCATCGGAGCAAGTGATGGGGTTCTTGCAAATGTAGGAGTTGGTGCGATATCACCGGGTGCGGCTGCAATTACGATTGGAACGAGTGGTGCGGTTCGAACAATCTCATCAAATATAAATACAGATGAGAAAGGGAGAACGTTTTGTTACGCATTAACAGATGAGCACTGGGTAATCGGTGGTCCAACGAATAACGGCGGAATATTACTGAGATGGTTACGTGATGAATTTGGTAGTCAAGAGCAAGAAGTAGCAAGAAAGCTCGGCATTGATCCTTATGATTTATTAATTAAATATGCAGAAAGCGTACCAGCTGGAGCGGATGGGCTATTGTTCTTACCTTTCTTATCTGGAGAACGCGCACCTTACTGGAATGCAAATGCTCGTGGTACATTCTTTGGAATCAATCTTCAACATAAGCGAGAACATTTTATACGTGCAGTGATGGAAGGTGTTTGTATGAGTGTATATTCAGTAGCACTCGCAATCAGGGATTGTACAGGGCCACTTACTGAAATACGAGTTTCAGGAGGGTTTGCAAAATCTGCATTTTGGAGACAAATGTTGTCCGATATGATGGGAAAAGAATTGCTTGTACCTGAAAGTCATGAAGCATCTGCGCTTGGGGCAGCGGCAGTTGCTTTGTATGCTGTAGGAAAAATTGATTCTCTTGAAGAGGTAAAGGATTGGATTGATATTGTCCATCATCATGTACCGAATAAAGAAAATACGGCTATATATTTAGAAATGTTTTATATGTATGAACGACTTTACAATCGCTTGAAGGAAGAATTTGATTGTATAGCTGCTTTCCAACGTAAAAAATAGGGGGATTGGGAGAAATGGTAGTTGGGATCGTACTAGCGGCAGTTGTCATACTACTTTTACTTATTACGGTAGTAAAATGGCATCCATTTGTCGCATTAATTTTAACAGCAATTGGTGTAGGATTAGCAATGGGAATGCCTTTAATTGGAACTTCACCAAAAGATCCAGGAATTATTGATTCTATTAAACTAGGACTTGGTAATACGTTAGGATTTTTAGCAATAGTTTTAGCACTAGGAACGATGCTTGGAAAAATGATGGCCGAATCTGGTGGTGCTGAACGTATCGCTAACACATTAATTAATCGTTTTGGGAAGAAACGAGTTCACTGGGCGATGATGTTCGTTGCATTTTTAGTAGGGATTCCGGTATTTTTCCAAGTTGGATTTGTACTATTAATTCCGTTAGTATTTACAATTGCATTAGAAACAGGGGTATCACTTATTACAATCGGTATCCCGCTAGTAGCAGGACTATCCGTTGTGCACGGACTAGTGCCGCCGCATCCAGCGGCAATGGCGGCAGTTGGTATTTTTAAAGCAGATGTAGGGAAGACAATTTTATATGCATTAATTGTCGGACTTCCAACTGCAATTATTTCAGGTCCACTTTACGGGAAATGGATTGGTGCTCGTATACATAAGGAAGTACCATTAGATATAGCGGAGCAATTTATTGAAAAAGATAATAAAAAAGAGCTTCCAAGCTTTGGGAATACATTGTTTACAATTTTACTTCCAGTATTTCTTATGCTTGGTGCATCAATAGCAGAAGTTGCATTAAATAAAACGAGTCAACTAGCACAAGTATTACACTTTATTGGAGATCCGATTGTGGCTTTATTAATTGCAACCATTTACTCTTTCTTTAGTCTTGGATATGCAAAAGGTTTCTCAAAAGATAAAGTGTTACAATTTACAAATGATTGCCTTGGACCTATTGCAAACATATTGTTAGTGATTGGTGCAGGCGGTGCATTTAATAAAGTATTATTAGATTCTGGAATTGGAACGACAATTGCAGATATGGCGAAAGAATCACATATTTCACCGATATTATTAGGGTGGGGAATTGCGGCACTTATTCGAATTGCAACTGGATCGGCAACTGTTTCTATGATGACAGCAGCTGGTATTGTTGCGCCGATTGCAGCAAGCACACCAGGTGTAAATGTTGAATTATTAGCACTTGCAACTGGTGCAGGGTCATTAATTTTATCACACGTGAATGATTCAGGATTTTGGATGATTAAAGAGTATTTCGGAATGACTGTGAAAGAAACATTATTAACATGGACTGCAATGGAGACTATATTATCTGTAGTAGCACTTGGGCTAATTTCGATATTAAATATATTTGTATAGAATAGGAGATTAATTAATATGAAACTAGGTTTAATTGGATTAGGAAAAATGGGATTCCCATTAGCTGAACACTTATATGAAGACAAGCATGAAGTAGTTGTATACGATGTAAATAAAGAGCTTGTTGAAAAGGCAGGAAAACTAGGAATTACTGCACGTCATACATTAAAAGAAATGATCGCTGAACTAGAAGCTCCTCGTACAATTTGGGTAATGGTGCCTGCAGGAGAAGTTGTAGAGTCAGTACTAAAAGATGTTTATCCGTTATTAGATGAAGGTGATATCGTTATTGAAGGCGGAAATTCATTCTATAAAGATACGTTACGCCGTGCTGAAGAAGCAAAAAGCTTCGGATTACATTATGTAGATATCGGTACATCAGGCGGTGTAGAAGGAGCTAGATACGGTGCTTGCTTAATGGTTGGTGGAGAAAAAGAAATTTACGACCAATTAGAACCTTTATTTAAAGATTTAGCAGTAGAAAATGGCTATTCTTATGCTGGCCGTGTTGGTAGTGGTCATTTCTTAAAAATGGTTCATAACGGTATTGAGTACGGCATGATGCAAGCAATCGCTGAAGGATTTGAAGTACTAGATAAGAGTGACTTTGATTTCAATTATGAAGATGTTGCAAAAGTATGGGCGAACGGATCAGTTATCCGTGGTTGGTTAATGGACTTAACTGAAAAAGCATTTGCAGAAGATCCGAAACTAGATGGCATTAAAGGTGTAATGAACTCTTCAGGAGAAGGAAAATGGACTGTTGAAACTGCACTTGAACTTCAAGCTGCAGCACCAGTAATCGCTATGTCATTATTTATGCGCTATCGTTCTCAGGAAGATGATACATTCCATGGAAAAGTAGTTTCAGCACTACGTAATCAGTTCGGTGGACATGAAGTTGTGAAAAAATAAGGATGTTATAAAAAAGAAACTTGTGTATAAGCGCAAGTTTCTTTTTTATAGTTTAAGAAACTACTAATTTAAAAATACCAATCAATCATTGTTTTTTTGTCACAAATGACAGCTTCAACGTTCATTGAATGAACAATATATTCTATATTTTCTTCTTTAGCTAATAATAAGGTTGTAAAGGAATCGAATATACTCATAAACGCATACTCATTATCTTCGCCAGTAATAATTAACTCATTATTGCTAATGTCCCAAATATCTAATGGAGTAGTATTATTTACCTCTAATAATCCGTTTGTATCAAGAATTGGTTCAGAGAAATATAAATTTTTTGCACCTTTAGAACCGAGGAGTTTAAGTAATTTATGTAATAAAAATATAGACGTATAATCTTCTGTTGGATAATAAAGATCTTTTTTTAAGTTTGAATATAGCTTTTCGGCTAAATCCTCTCTTTTATATTCTTCTGTATAAGCACCAATGGAAGTCAACATGGCCATTGCTAATTCTGCGTATGAATGTAATCCACTATAAGACATCATTTCCTTCCAAGAAACGGATTTCCCATTATGAATGATTTCTTCAGCGCTAGGATAGATGTGCTCATATGGTCTTTTTCTCACAGACTTTTCCCATCCTAAAGGCATTTGGACAAAAGGGTGTAGCAATATAGCTGCAGATTTAAAGGTGCTTGGTAGTTGTTCTAAAATTGGTGATTTGTCATCTAGCCAAATGTAATCCAACAAAATATAACCTCCTCTTAGACTTTGAAATGTACGGATTCCCGCATTATGTTTTTTTGTATTGATTGTATCAAATATAAAGCGCTGCATGAAATATATCTCAACATAAAAGTAAGAATAAATAAAATGAAGTTTTCATAAATAGTAAAAGGGTGCTTATGTCATCAGTATAGCTAAGAAATGTTGTTACATATGAGAAGAGCGTGTTAATAAAATATGAGGTGGTTAAATGGGAAATGAGCAAGTGAAGTCTGTAAAGAAAGAAAAAAAGTTATGTCTTTGTATGATCGTCAAAAATGAGTCTAGAATTATGGAAAGATGTTTAAATGCAACAAAATCAATTGTAGACTTTGTTTCTATTTGTGATACTGGATCGACGGATAATACGCCTGAAATTATTGAAAATTGGTGTAAGGAAAATGAGATACCTGGGACGGTTCATCATGAGCCGTTTAAAAACTTTGGTTATAACAGAAGCTTAGCTGTTTCGTTAGCGCAAAAAACATACCCAGAAGCAGATTATTTATTAATATTAGATGCGGATATGATTTTAGAGGTTGATCCGAATTTCGATAAAACGAGCTTAACGGAAGATCATTATCTTACATTACAATATGATGTTCATATTAAATATTGGCTTACACGTCTTTTGAAAGCTTCTTTACCATGGAAATCTGTCGGTGTTACTCATGAGTATTGGGATATAGATCGTTCAAAAGTTGGAGCGAATTACAATACGAGGGTAGCTCGGTTAGAGACTCTTGTCGTGAATGATCCCGGAGATGGCGGGAGCAAAGCTGATAAATTTGAAAGAGATGAGAGGTTGTTGTTACAAGGAATAAACGACCCAGAAACAACGCCAGATTTGCATATAAGATATTTATTTTATTTAGCTCAGACTTATTTTCATTTAAGTCAATTTGAGAATTCAATTAAATGGTATAAAAAACGAGTGGAAGCAGGAGGATGGGTTGAAGAGGTATTCTATTCGTTATTGCGAATAGGATTTTGTTATGAGCAGTTAGCAAATCGTTCAGCAAATAAACAAAATGAAGTGACAGATGCTGATGAAAAAGAAACTGTTAAAGGGCAAGAAGAGCAATATTTAGCATTAGCTGTTTTTTATTTTCAAAAAGCTTGGGAATATAGACCAACCCGGGCTGAACCATTATACCAACTTGCAAGGTTGTATCGATTACGATCTCAAAACAATATTGCTTTGATGTATGCTCTGCAAGGGAAGGAAATTCCTTTTCCAAAGGATGATCTACTATTTGTAGATTATCATGTGTATGATTACTTATTTGACTATGAAATTTCTATTAGTGCTTTCTATATACCTCATAAAAAACATTTAGGGGCGGTGTCGCAAAAGTATTTGGAATTGATAAAAGAAAAGATTCCATTTCATATAGCAAATATAGTAGAGAATAATGCGAAATTTTATTAAATACATTTTCGATTAAAGGAGTAGTGGAGTAATCATGGAATTAATGCGATGGGCGATTGAACTAGGAGAATCGGTGCATGGAAATACGTATGAAGAATTGATGCCACTACTAGACTATTATTATGATCGTGATCATTTAAAAGCGTATTGTATCGCAAATCTTCTTTTAAATATGGATGTATTAGATGAGGACCGGGAAAGAATCGAATTAAGAAGATGCATCGCTGCTTATTATGCTGGATTATATAAAGTAGCAAGAAAACATGCAAATGAGTTGGTACTTAAACATCCAGATGTAGATTTATATAAAAATAATTTAAGATTAATGGAAGTTTATTTGAATAAAGAATATGATTATTGTCTTTTTATATGCCCAAAGACATACGGTAGTTTCATAGATGTTGCGCGAGCTTTAAAGTGGCGGTTGGAGCAGGAGGGAAATACAGTAATTATATCAGAAACAATACTGGAAAATGCAAAGAATACAGTTGTTTTTGGAGCACATACATACGCATATAACCCGAATCTTCTTCCGAAAGATGCAATTATTTATAATTTAGAACAGCTATACGAAGGAAGTCCATATGCGCATCCCCTTTATTTAATATTATTAAAAGATAGAGTGATTTGGGATTATAGTAAACAAAATATAGAATGGCTTCAACAAAAAGGGGTAGGAAAAGAAATAAAACATGTAGAAATGAACTATGCTCCAACTTTGGAAATAAAAAAAGATGCGTTTGAAAATGAGATTATTGAAGATATTGATATTCTGTTTATAGGTGCTCTTAATCCGAGGCGACAAGCTATTTTTGATCATCTAAAAGCGATTGCCCCGAATTTAAATATAGTTTTTAAAAATAATGCGTGGGGAATTGTTAGAAATGAATTGATTGCTAGAGCTAAAATTATATTAAATATTCATTTTTACTTATCAGGAATTCTTGAAACACCTCGCGTGTCTTATGCAGTTGCGAATAAGAAATTTATTATTTCCGAAAATAGTAATCCAGAAGATGAGGTAGAGTGGCCAGGAATTGTATTTACTCCGTACGAAAAAATAATTGAAAACGTAATGAAATATATAGAATTACCAGAAGAACGGAAAAGATTAGCGGAAAAGGCATATAATCATTTTGAAGCAAATGAAAGTTTAGGTACATTGAGCATGAGAGATGAAACAAAGTAATTGTACGAAACTCATACGAAAGTATGAGTTCTTTTTTGTTTATCATACTATTTTATGAAACAAGTTAACTCTTTATATTGTATTTTGTATAGAAATTTCTGATAATATATAAGTAGAACTTGAAAACAAAGGGGAGAAATAATCATGAAACTAGTCGTTATTAACGGTACACCAAGAAAATTTGGTAGAACTCGCGTGGTGGCAAAATATATTGCGGATCAATTTGAAGGGGAATTATATGATTTAGCAATTGAGGAGTTACCTTTATACAATGGAGAAGAGTCACAACGTGATTTAGAGGCAGTGAAAAAATTAAAAACGTTAGTGAAAGCTGCGGATGGGGTTGTATTATGTACACCAGAATATCATAATGCGATGAGTGGTGCGCTGAAAAACTCTTTAGATTACTTAAGTAGTAGTGAATTTATTCATAAACCAGTTGCGTTGTTAGCGGTTGCTGGTGGCGGTAAAGGTGGAATAAATGCATTAAACAGCATGCGAACGGTCGCTAGAGGTGTTTATGCAAATGCAATTCCAAAACAAGTTGTGCTTGATGGATTACATGTGCAAGATGGTGAACTTGGGGAAGATGTAAAACCATTAATTCATGATGTAGTTAAAGAATTGAAAGCATATATGAGCGTATATAAAGAGGTGAAAAAACAACTAGGAGTGGAGTGATATGTCCTCACTTTATCATGATTCGCGCTTGTATTACATTCTAGGAGCCAATAGTCTATCTGCTATTGGTTCCGGAATTGTTATGATAACGATTCCTTGGCTGTTAATTAAAGAGAGTGGAGGAGAGACAACATTTGGTTATGTTTCTATCATTGCAACCCTCATTATGTTTTTATTAACACCATTCATTGGGCAAAGTATTGATCGTTTTTCAAGAAAATCTTTATTGCTATGTAACGAAGGAATCGGAATAGCGGTAATCGGAATAATGGTTATATGGGGATTTGCTGGGCAATCTTATCATTCTATTCACTATATTCTTATTTATATAGCCGGATCATTCTACTATTTATTATTTTATCCTACAATATTTGCGTTCAACCAAGAGATATTTCAAGCAGAACATTATAAAAGTTTAAGTGGAACGATGGAAATACAAGGACAGTTAACACAAGTTATTTCTGGAGCGGCCGCGAGCTTCTTAATTGAAATTGTATCTTTGAAGTGGATTTTGTTAGTAGACATGTTAACTTTTGCTGGAGCATTTTTTCTTTTCTTATGTATACCGTACGTAAAGAAAAAAGAAGTGAAAAGAAAAATAACATTTAAGAAGCAATTGTTTGAAGGAATTCACTTTATGAAAAAACGTCCTAAGCTCTTTTGGTTCTTACTGGCCACTTATATGCCGTTTATAGGTGTTATGATGGCAAATTATTTAATACCAGTTTATATTTCGGATATACTTAAAGCCAATGCCTCTGTATACGCAATAGAGGGGATGATGTACGGTGTCGGAGCGGTTGTTGCAGGAATCTGTATTCCACTCATAATGAAATATGTAAAAACAGAAGTTTCAATCGTTATGACGATGTTCATTTATGTAATTTCAATTACCGCAATGATTATTGAACCTTCCGTAATTTTCTTATATGGACTTGCAATTTTTCAAGCAGTTGGAAATGCGGGTACAAGAGTGGCGAGAAATGTATTGATGATGGAGGAAATTCCAAACGAAGTAATGGGACGTGTAGACAGCTTATTTCGCTTAATTGGTACTGGAATACGAATTGTATTATTAATGCTGTTTACAGCGGGTGTATCTAAAGCCGGAGTAATGCTTCCATTTTACGTATTAAGCTGCATATTGATCTTCTCATTAGGAATCGCTATTTATTATGTACTATCACAACGTAAAGTAGCGGCGAATGTTTCTAATAAATCAATCGTTTAAAAAACACTTCTGCCGCCCTTTCTTTTTCTGTATAATAAAAAGAAAGGGAGTGCAAACTTATTTATGAACAAATGGATCTTTCTTATCATTTTATTATTACCGCCACTATATATCATTTATCTGACGTTTAGAATGAACAAAGTTGCTCGTGAAAAGTTGAGCTATCACTCTCCGTACGTTCTTATACTGGGTGCAAAGTTATTTGGAGATAGACCGTCTTTATCTCTTCAAAATCGTTTGGATGTAGCGTTGGAGTATTTATTTTCCCATCCTGAAGCGAAAGTAATTGTTTCAGGTGGTCAAGGAGAAGATGAAGATATACCGGAAGCTCACAGCATGAGAAACTATTTAATGGTACACGGTATAGATGAGAGTCGTATTTTAATAGAAGATCAATCTACAAATACGTATGAAAACTTAAAGTTTAGTATGGATTTATATAATGTGAAACATGCGGTAGTTGTAAGTAATACGTATCATTTATATCGAACGAAAATAATTGCAAAGCGTTTAGGCATGAAGATGGAGGCACTAGCTGCTGAAACACCAATTCGTTCTAAGAGAAAAATGTATGTTCGCGAAT
Source organism: Bacillus sp. EKM501B (assembly GCF_011800505.1). Taxonomy (NCBI): domain Bacteria; kingdom Bacillati; phylum Bacillota; class Bacilli; order Caryophanales; family Bacillaceae; genus Bacillus; species Bacillus sp. EKM501B. The sequence continues at coordinate 155,748 of NZ_JAALFZ010000006.1, forward strand.
ATGCTGCTATTATGAAAACAATATTGTTCGACCGTTAGAGCTCAAATGTGAGCTCTTTTTTAATTTAAAAGCGTATCATTTGAAATGAATGCCATATTCCATCAAAATAAAGGAAACAACAGTAAAGGAGTTGTATTTGTGATTCAATTTAATCATGTGTCAAAATCGTATGAAGATGGCACGAAAGCAGTGGATTCATTGCATTTAGAAATTAAAAAGGGAGAATTTTTTGTTCTCATCGGTCCGAGTGGTTGCGGGAAAACAACGACAATGAAGATGATTAATCGTTTAATCGAAACGACTGAAGGATCGATTTTAATCGATGGAAAAGATATTCAACAATATAATATAAACGAATTACGTTGGGATATAGGATACGTGTTGCAACAGATTGCTTTGTTTCCTCATATGACAATTGCTGAAAATATTGCAGTTGTTCCTGAAATGAGGCAATGGAGCAAAAAAGAAATTAAAGCACGCGTCGATGACTTGTTACATATGGTTGGATTAGATCCGGGTATTTATCGAAATCGTATGCCTGATGAATTGTCAGGAGGACAAAAACAACGTGTCGGTGTCGTGCGAGCATTAGCTGCAAACCCGAAAATCATTCTTATGGATGAACCATTTAGTGCGTTAGATCCATTAAGTAGGGAACAGCTTCAGAAGGATATTGTACAGTTGCAAAAAAAGATTCAAAAAACAATCGTATTCGTAACACATGATATGCAAGAAGCATTATCACTTGGAGATCGCATTTGTATTATGAAAGAAGGAAAAGTTGTTCAACTAGATACACCAGAAGGAATTATACATAATCCGAAAAATGAATTTGTAGAGGAATTCATTGGAAATCGTGGGCGAACTTGGTATCAGGGGAAAAGTATAGCAGATGTATTGCCACTTGATCAAAGTGTGCAATTAGAAGGGCAGGCGCTATCATTACATTCTTCTTTACAAGAAGCGTTAGTTCGTGTGCGTGATGAGGAGGTCGTTCCAGTTGAAAAAAACGGTCAATATATTGGAGCGTTAACAAGTCGTCACATTGTCAATTACATTGTTGAACAAATGAAGGAAAGAGGCTAAACAGTGACTAATTTTATACAAACGTTCCAAGAACGAAAAATAGAATTACTAACTGCATTAAGTGAGCATTTACAAATATCGCTTATTTCATTATTTTTTGCAGTAATTATAGCGGTGCCACTTGGCATCTTATTAACAAGAAAAGAACGAATGGCTGAATTTATAATAGGAACTTCTGCAGTAATGCAGACAGTGCCATCACTTGCATTACTCGGACTATTAATTCCATTAGTAGGAATCGGAAAACTTCCAGCGATTATCGCATTAGTTGTGTATGCACTATTACCTATTTTACGAAATACATATACAGGAATAAGGGAATTAGATGAATCTTTAATAGAAGCCGCGAAAGCTATGGGGATGAATAGTTGGAGAAGATTGTGGAAGGTAGAACTTCCTCTTGCATTGCCTATCATTATGGCTGGTATTCGTACAGCGATGGTATTAATTGTTGGAACGGCTACATTAGCAGCTCTCATTGGTGCAGGTGGGCTCGGTAAGCTTATACTATTAGGTATAGATCGAAATGATCATGCGCTTATCATTTTAGGGGCCGTACCAGCCGCGTTACTCGCTTTATTCTTTGATATAGTACTTCGCATACTTGAACGACCGAAACGCTCTTCTAAGCGTGTTATATTGACGATATGTATTGTTTGTATAATGATTGCTTCTCCATTTCTTTGGAGTACAGAAAAGAAAGATATTGTTATTGCGGGCAAACTTGGATCAGAACCTGAAATTTTAATTCAAATGTATAAGCAGCTTATTGAACAAGATACAGATTTACACGTACAATTAAAACCAGGTCTTGGGAAAACAGCATTTGTATTTGAAGCGTTGAAATCAGGAGAAGTAGATATATACCCAGAATTTTCAGGAACAGCTTTATCTACTTTCGTGAAAGAAGAACCAAAGAGTACAAATCGTGATGAAGTATATGAGCAGGCTCGCATTGGAATGGAAAAGAAATATAATATGATTATGTTGAAGCCAATGGAGTATAACAATACATATGCACTAGCTATGCCGAAAAAAATAGCAGATCAAAAGAATATAAATACAATTTCTGATTTAGGGAATGTTGCGCAGGAAGCCAAAGTAGGATTTACATTGGAATTTGCTGATCGTGAAGATGGTTATAAAGGAATGCAAAAATTATATAACTATAAGTTCTCGAATGTTAAAACGATGGAGCCGAAGCTGCGTTATAGCGCAATTGAATCTGGAGATGTTAACGTAATTGATGCATATTCAACAGATAGTGAATTGGAGCAATACGGACTGAAAGTGCTAAAAGATGATAAAGGGTTATTCCCACCTTATCAAGGAGCACCATTATTAAGAAAAGAAACGTTACAGAAATATCCTGAACTTGAAAAGGTATTAAATAAATTATCTGGAAAGATTACAGATGAAGAAATGCGAAAAATGAATTATGAAGTTAACGTAAATGGTAAAAGTAGTGAAGAAGTCGCAAAACAATTTTTACAAAAAGAGAAGTTACTTCGTTAAATTTACAAGAAATATACAAATTTATATGTTTGAAATGGCCGTTCATTACAAAATGAGCGGTTTTTTTGTGCATACTTATACATTTTTTCAAAAAAGTATTCCATTTTTGCTCATTTTCTTTTAGAATAAGTAATGTTTTCCTGAAAAAATATAAGAGAAACGTCTATTAGAGAAAAAGGTGACTTTAATAGTTGAACGAACATAACACCTAGAATGACAGATGGGGTGGTACAAATAGAAAAGAAGTTAGGATTTTTTCCATTAATCGCATTAGTAGTTGGAACAATGGTTGGTGGCGGTGTTTTTAGTTTACCGCATGATTTAGCAGTAGGAGCAAACAGTGGTGCAATAATAATTGGCTGGTGTATTACAGCGATGGGAATGATTCCACTTGCGCTCGTATATCAAACGTTAGCAAGACAAAAACCGGAACTTGAAGGTGGAATTTATAGTTATGCACGTGCTGGTTTCGGTGAATATATTGGATTTAATAGTGCTTGGGGATATTGGCTAGCAGGAATCTTAGGTAATGTCGCAACAATTATGTTACTGTTTAGTACATTAGGTTATTTCTTTCCAATTTTCAAAGGAGGAAATAATGTTGCGTCTATCGTTGGGGCATCACTTTTATTATGGACACTTCATTTTTTAATTTTATTTGGAATTCGTGAAGCTTCTATTATGAATGTGATCGCAACAATAGGGAAGTTAGTTCCAATCGTTTTATTTATTGTTGTAATGGTAACAGCCTTTCGCTGGGACACATTTACACATGATTTTTGGGGAGAAGGAACGATCTCACTTTCCGCTATACTTGGTCAAGTGAAAAATACAATGCTTGTAACACTTTGGGTTTTCATTGGAGTTGAAGGAGCAGTTGTATTATCTGGAAGAGCGAAGAATAGTCGAGATGTTGGAAAGGCAACAGTATTGGGACTTATTTTAGTAATGTCCATTTATATTTTAATTTCTGTCCTGTCAATGGGAGCTATGACAAGAGGCGAACTTTCTGTGTTAGAAACCCCTTCAATGGGGCATGTATTAGAGCACGTTGTTGGTCCATGGGGTGCAGTTGCGATTAACATCGGATTAGTTGCTTCACTTGTCGGTACATTAATTGGTTGGTTTTTACTTGTTTCTGAAATTTCTCATGTGGCAGGAAAAGATGGCGTATTTCCGAAAGTCTTTACGAAAACAAATAAAAAGCAAACACCGCACATGGCATTATGGATTTCAAATGGTGTTGCCCAAACTATATTTATCATCGTTTTGTTTTCGGAATCAACATATCAAATTATGTATTTCATTGCCTCAACATCAATTTTATTACCATATTTATTATCAGCGTTATTCCAATTTAAATTAGTCATTACAAACGAGCTAAAAGACGCTAAATTAAAAAACGGAGCGTTAGCTTTAATTGCTTCTATTTACTCTGTATGGCTTCTTTATGCAGCTGGTTTAAAGAATTTACTACTCGTTTCAATTGTGTATGGAATTGGAATTATTGTTTACACATTTGCAAGAAAAGAACAAGGGAACCGTTGCTTTGTAGGTGCAGAGAAGTATGTGATGTGGGCAATTATTGTTGCGGCTATCACATCCATATATATGTTATTAACTGGAAATATAAAAATGTAAAAAGTCCTTTTCATTTAAAGGGCTTTTTTCTTTGTTTAGAGAATATTTACTACATAAGATATTCAGGAGGGATGAGAATGGAAGAAAAAGAACAGTTGTCTAGAATAATTGATTTAGCTAGTGAGTTAAGGAAAGTATTAGTGCAAGAATCTTTTTTTAATCATCATCCTGAACTAAGAGGAGTCATTGAAAATTTAGCAAGTTCTGTTGAAAATTTGGCGGAATTACAAATAAGTAAAGATGAAAACGCTGAAGATCGATTACGTTACGTACTTGCGAAAATGAAAATTGCTCATAATGCAATTTTACAGGAGAAAAAAGCATTTCCTTCTCATTAATATAAGTTTTTATTTTGAACCTGGCGGATAACGTCAGGTTTTTTATTTCTAGTTTTTCGTTTCTTTCATACACTAAGAATAGTATGAAAAAAGAAGGTGACTAAGGTGAAATTACATAAAGCTCTTCAGCCAAGTTTTATAAAACGAATGTACTATATGAGATTTTTAGGGAAATTTACAAAAGCTGAGAAAGAGAAGAGTGGAGAGAATTTCTTTGTACAATGCTTATCGCCAATACCATTCACTTTACAGGAACAATTTACAAATGAACCATATGTATTTGAAGGGTTATGTAGCAATAAAAAGAATGAAAAAATCTTTTCGGAATTAAAGAAGAGGAAATTAGAAAAGCAACTAGTAATGTTTCGTCTTTATTATGAAAGAGGAAATGTATACGTGGAGTTAATATGTACAGAAGAACCGAAAGAAATAGCAAGCAGCTATAAAATGATTCCGGCACCTAAAGTTACAAATAATAAAAAAAGAGAATCTTTAGAACGAAAACTTAGCAACGGTTATTTATCATTTCTTATGCCAAAATTTCCGAAAGACTTTGAGCCTCCCGAATTATTGTGGCACGATGGAAGACTTTACGGAAACATATCCCTAAAGTCATCAATTAGCTCAATCGCCTATTTTGAACAGAAACGTGAGTGTAAATATATAAACTGCAGTGACTGGACGAAGTATGTAGAAATAGCGGTAGAAGATCAATTATATTTTGTAAGTGATTATGTGTATGAGCAATTAAAAAAACGAATGCATGAAGAAGGTAAGCTAGTTGAAGTAGAGGATATAAAAGTACAAAAAGATGAATGGGAATGGGATGAGCGTGAATCGTCTTTTTTACAGTATGTACAAAGTATGGTGCATAATAAAGGGTTATATTTGGATGAAACGGATATTTATAATTTCCATATAAGTGTAAAAACAAATATGTTAACGATTCTTGGTGGTATACCGGGCGTTGGGAAATCACGGTTTGTGCAAACTTATGCAGAAGCATTAGGGTTACAGTATGGGGAAGAGTTGGTTTGGATTCCGATTTCGCCATCGTATCAAGAACCACATGATTTACTTGGTTACCTTCATCCAAATGGTACTTTTATTGAAAGTGAAACGAAGTTAGTTAGGACGTTAATGAAGGCGAAAGAAAATCCAAATCAACTGTATATAATCGTTTTTGATGAAATGAACATGTCTCATATTGAGCATTGGTTTACTCCGTTTCTATCTGTTCTTGAACTTGAAACAAAAAATCGTATTTTAAACTTGTATGAGGGTGTACAGGATATAGAGAATTCAATTCCATCAACAATTGAAATTGGAGAAAATATTATATTTGTAGGTACTGTGAATTTTGATGAAACAACAAAAGAGCTCTCTGATCGATTATTAGATCGAACGAACCTAATAACGTTACAGAAAATTCCGTTTTGTGAGATGGACATGGAACAGGGGAAAGTCGTATTACATCCACCTTTGAAAGTAACAGCGGGAGAATTTCGGATAAATTGGATGAGAAATAAAGCGATGATTGAAGTGTTTTCTGAAGAAGAATTAGAGCTATTAGATAAGTTGCATGTCGTATTGTCATCACATGACGCGTCTAAGGGAATTTCTTTCCGATGTGCAAATGCCATTGCGACTTATTTGCAAAACATACCGTTCCAAAATAATCATACCTATATGATCAGTAGAGAAGAGGGGTTTGATTTACAAATAAAGCAGCGTGTATTGACGAAAATCAGAGGGACCGAAATGATGGTTGGGCCTTTACTTTCTGAAGAAGCAAAAAGGGGAGCGACCTTAGTACCTCTTTTGCAATCTGCACTTGCAAACAGAGTATCTACATTTGAACACTCTTTAGCATATATACGAGAAAAACGTAGAGAACTGGAGCTGTATGGATATGCAAAATGAAGGGCGTTACGAAACAAAAATCGTTGATACGAATGAAACGCTCCCTTTTGTATTAAAGTTAATCATTGGAAATGAGGGGAAAGGAGATTATATTTTATTAAATCGTCTTTGTACATCTACTACAGCATTAGTTCAATGTATTTATAAAGTACAAGAATTAAAACCAATAAGATTGCAGTACAATTATGAAATTCCAATGAATATTACTTTTATATGGAATAAAGTATATGAGGGACAGAAAAATATAAAAGAGGCTCAATATGAAATAAATGAAAAAAAACAAAGAGTATTAATATATGAACATGGGAAAACAGAATTCTTTTATCCATGGCGCTGTGGTTTATACCATTTTGAAGTGCGTATAGAAGATACAACGTATTATGGCGCATTTCAAATCGTACCGAAAAACTTTTTTGATGATCAATTTGAAATGATTCAAGACTATGTGAAGTCAATTTTAAATGAGTTGATTTTGGATAGAGGTTACTATAAAAAGACCTTCTCTGCACTTAGCGATATTGAGGATTCTTCTTATTTAGTGTTACTTAGAAAGTTACCCCAAAAAATGAAAATGATAAAGCAAATCTTTAAGAAAATAGAATCAAGCTCAAAATTTATAAATGAATATAAATGGGAAGGAAAAGAGCGAAGGCCAACAAGAAAAGGAACTATAGTGGCAGAACGAAAACCTTATGCCAAACATTATAATCGTAAGTTTATGGAACAAAAAAATAGTAAGGAAAATGCATTTCTTAAATATAAAGCGATGCAATTCTATCATTATTTAATTGAAGCAAAAAGTTTTTTACGTCAAACAATTGAAATCTTAGAAAGAGAAAAAAAGAAAAAATCAGAAGAGTTTCAAGCCGTAAAAACGATTATACAAACAATTGAGCGTAATGGATCGGTAACTGATAGAGAGAAGCAAAAATATAAAAATATACATTTACTAAAAGAAGCCGATTTACGAAAGAGCTCAATGAAAATACAAGAATATAAAATATTGGCGCATATTGTGCGTGAAAATGTACAATACTTTCAAATGTTAATGCATTCTTCGTTTTGGAGGGAAGTTACTGAAACAAGTAACATGAACTTACATGATTTACCGATACCACATCAACAATTACTACATCATTTAGAAGTACTCCCGCAATATACGGATCAATCTCCATCGTTATTATTTGTTTATAAGCCAACGTTTTTAGTGTATGAATATTACGCTTTTTTTATCGTTATTTCAATTTTAGAGCAAATTGGTTTTGAAGCTAGAAACTCTATCCGTGAACAAATACAAGAACATTTTTATGTAGATGGATTACAAGATGGAACGACAGTAGTTTTAGAACGAGATGATATAAAGGTGCATGTTGCATTTAATGACTTAATTGAAACACATCCTCTTATTGCATTAAGTAAAGGTAGTAATTTTTACAATGGTGAGGATACGAAGAAGCCAGATATTCGCTTAGACTGTTATGTAAAAGAAGATGGGAAATACGTATATAAATCTTCTATTATTATTGAAGTGAAGTATAGTCCAATGTACAATATTTTTCAGCACGTCGGAAATACGAAAGCAACTGAGCAAATGTATAAGTACTGGTCTATAAAGTATGTAGAAGAACAGGATGGAAAGCGAGTCTATTATCGAAGGTCAATTTATGAAGTCATTTGTGTATATCCAGGAAGCCATATGCATAGTAAAAAAATTGAGTCTGGATGCGGTGTTTTCTTGCAGTTATATCCATATAAGACGAAACAAGGGGAAGAGAAATTAGCTGGAAAACATGGGATGGTACAAATTTTTGAAAAATGGTTAAAAAGCATTAAGAAGTAAAAGAAATCCTTTTTCATAAAGGATTTCTTTAGATTAAGAAGAATTATATGCTGTATGGAAAGAAACATAATGTAATTTAGATTTGAAAAGTGATACAAATGTGTTATTAAAAGGAATGTGAGCGCGGGATAAAAGTCGATTAAATTGGAATCTAATTCATTTTGCAGAATATAATAAGTCATAAATATTTTTAGTTGCATACGAAGATTTGTTCTTATATGATAGATAGTGAAAGCGTTATCAAAAACAGAGCGACGATGGGAAAGGCGGTTAAATATGTTCCAGCGTGTTCAAACAAAGGAAGAACATTTTGGGTTCGAGCAACTATGGGGAGATTTTTGTGAAGAAAGAAACTTAATGTTCGTAGAACGTAATTTAAATCCATCACGATTTTTATTAATAGAAGATGAACATCCTATTGGTACAGTGGAATGTATTAAGTATACGGTACCTGAACAATCAAATTCTGAGTTTTTCTATCCGTTTTCTAAAAATGATTTAGTAAAAGATTTGAAGAATGTATATGAAATAGGCAAGTTAAGTATTTCGAAAACGTCTCGTGGGAGAGGACATTTCAAAAGGCTAACAGCTATTTTATTTATACATGCGTTAGAAACAAAAGCTGAATGGTACATTGCAGCAGTAACAAAAAGAATGTATATGTATTTACTTACACTTGGTTTTCCAATTGAGCCAATAGATAATCCATTTCAGTTTCATGATACTTTACAAGGTGTACCAGTAAGAATTCATGCTCGAAAAGGGGTTACGCATTTGTATTCTTTAAAAGAATTTCGTGATGTGATTCAAGGGAATGCTCATGCACAGGCATTAATTGCAGAATACAGTAAAAATATTATGTTAACGAAATAAAGCGAAGTGAATATGTATAATAAAGAGAATAATATTTGTATAGGATATAACTCTTCATTAAAAAAGACCCTTATTATTTTAATAAGGGTCTAAAAATTATAATCCAAATATACTAAAAATCATTTTGCGGCGCTTCGGTTTCTTTTCTCGTTCATATGTTGGTTTTGAATCAGGAGTAATATAAATGGGTTCTTCTTTCGTTAGGGCAGCTTCTAACTTTTGAATTCGCTCTAACATTTCCTCCATTTCACGACGGTGTTGTAAAAGTTGGTACGTGACGACATCATTTGCCTTATCTTGCATTTGTTCTTCCATTCGATCAAGTCTTCTCGTAATAGTGTTTAATTGATCAGCTAATTGCTCAAAATCATTGGGTAATATGTTTTGAACAATTGTATTAACTTGAGTTTTTAATTCCTCAACTTCATTTGAGGAAGCCTTTTGAGTAGATTGAGAATTTTGAGATTGCTCTATTTGAAATCGATGGTGTTCTAACATTTGATCGACATCCTCTTGTGTGAAAATAAAGTGGCCATATTTGTTTTTCTCTATCGTAAGATTTAATTGTTGTGCGATCCGGACAACAGCCTTTGGGCTAACACCTAATTTCTTTGCGATAAATGGTGTTTTATATTCCAAAATAATCCCTCCTATATATATCCTGTTGAATGATTTCGAGCTATGAAGTAAGTTCCCTTCTAGTGCGACAAAAGAAGTGTGGAATCGGCAAAGAAAGTGTTTTTTCACGAAATTGAGTTGAGAAGAATAGTTCGTTTAAATAAAAATGTTTTATCGTAACATTTAGAATAATTTGACGAGTGTAAATGAATTAGATTATCATAATGATAAATATCTTTTTTATGTATGCATATAATATATAAAAAGGTGGTTGCTAATGTAGAATTTTGTTAGAGTATTAGAATGCTTACTTCACTTGAATAAAATTAAGTAGGAGGTGGCTTCCTTGCTTACAAAGTAAGTAAGGAAAAGTATTTGGACATATATAGTATAAGTATAGTGATTGTTTTAATTGCTTTAACGGCATTTTTCGTTGCAGCAGAATTTGCAATTGTTAAAGTGAGAAGTTCACGAATTGACTATTTAATTGCAGAAGGAAATAATCGTGCAACATCGGTCAAAACAGTCATTACAAACTTAGACGAATATTTATCTGCTTGTCAGCTGGGAATTACTGTTACAGCTTTAGGAATTGGGTGGTTTGGTAAACCTGCGTTAAAGCAAATGTTTGATACGCTTTTTGCAAATTGGAATATCTCTACTCAACTAGCAGACATTTTTGCTGTAATTTTAGTGTTTTTGTTAATTACTTTTTTACATGTTGTAATAGGTGAATTGGCCCCAAAAACATTTGCAATTCAAAAATCTGAACAAGTGAGTTTACTTGTTTCTAAGCCGTTAATTTTCTTTTATCGTATTGTATTCCCATTCATTTGGCTATTAAATGGTTCAGCTCGAATCATTACGAAGCTGCTAGGGCTGAAACCGCCGAAGGGACATGATGAGGTTCATTCAGAAGAAGAATTACGGTTGTTAGTTTCAGAAAGTTATAAAAATGGTGAGATTAATCAATCTGAATATAAATATGTGAATAAAATTTTTGAATTTGATGATCGCATTGCAAAAGAAATAATGGTACCTCGAACTGAAATGAATATTATAAGTAAAGAGATGCCTGCTGAAGAAGCTTTGCAAAAAATGTCTCGTGAAAAATATACAAGGTATCCAGTTGTTGATGGCGACAAAGACCACGTAATAGGTTTTGTGAATTTTAAAGATATTTTTACTGAATTTGTACAACATAAAGCTGTTAATAAGAAGACAGTAGAGCAATATATGAGACCAATTATTTTAGTTATCGATTCTATTCCAATTCATGATTTGTTTTTAAAAATGCAAAAAGAAAGAACGCATATTGCTATATTGATAGATGAATATGGTGGAACATCTGGACTTGTTACTGTTGAAGATATTCTGGAAGAAATTGTTGGAGATATTCAGGATGAGTTTGATACGGATGAGCAGCCAGAAATTCAAAAGGTTAGTGAAACGAAGACGATACTAGAGGGAAAAGTACTTGTTAGTGAAGTGAATATGTTATTTGGTTTAGGGATTGATGATGATGGTGTTGATACAATCGGTGGTTGGATTTTAACGAAGAATATAGAGATTGCTGAAGAGGATTCCATTGAAATTGAAAATTATAAGTTTTGTGTGAAAGAATTAGATGGACATTATATAAAAAGATTAGAAGTTACAAAGATAGTAGAATCGATTGTTATTTTAGAAGATGAAAAACAAATTTCGTTACAAGAGCAAATTAGCTCGTAAACTCTGCTATATAGCAGAGTTTTTTTGAGCATAATGTTTTTTGAGGGATAAGGGCTATGATACAATGACATAAGTCAAACCTTTCACTAGGTGAAGTATTGTTGTATACATATATTTGGAAGGAGAAGAAGTATGAAAAAGCATTTATATATAAATGGAGATTGGAAATCTGTAAACACGTATAAACCATTATATGCACCATATTCTGAAGAAACATTAGCGGAAATTGCACAAGGCACGGAAGAAGATGTAAAAGAGGCTGTTACCGCTGCAAAAAATGCAATGACAAAAATGAATACATTATCTGCATATGATCGTGCGACTATTTTAGAGAAAGTTGCACAAAAAATGGATGAAAGAAGAGAAGAATTTGCAGAGATTATTGCAAAAGAAGCTGCAAAACCAATACGTGCTGCAAGGGGAGAAGTAGATCGTACTGTTCAAACATACAAATTTGCAGCTGAAGAAGCGAAGCGTATATATGGTGAGACATTGCCATTAGACGCCGCACCTGGTGCAGATGGGCGTATTGCATATACAATCCGAAAGCCGATTGGGGTTATAGGGGCTATTACACCATTTAATTTCCCATTAAATTTAGTAGCGCATAAAGTTGGACCAGCAATCGCTGCCGGAAATACAGTTGTATTAAAGCCAGCTGATCAAACGCCATTATCATCTTATGCATTAGTTGAGTTATTTGAAGAGGCAGGATTGCCAAATGGAGCTTTAAATATCATTTCTGGTCCTGGCTCCACGGTTGGTGAGGCAATCGTCAAAAATGATTACGTTGCTTCTATTACTTTTACCGGAAGTCCAAAAGTTGGAATCGGAATAAAACAAAAGGCTGGGCTAAAACGAGTTACGTTAGAACTAGGCTCAAATGCTGCTGTTATCATTGATGAAGATGTAGAGTTAACAGATGAAATAATTGAACGTGTAAAATGGGGAGCATTTGTTAATAATGGACAAGTTTGTATTTCAGTACAACGTGTTTTTGTACATGAAACGAAAATGCATGAATTTCTTTCGAAGCTAAAGAAAGCGATGGAATCAGTTGTTGTTGGTGATCCACTGCTTGAGGAAACGGATGTATCAGCTTTAATTTCAAAAAGAGATGTAGAGCGAATTGATATGTGGGTTCAAGAAGCAATTAAGGAAGGAGCAACTGTTTTATGCGGTGGTAAGAAGCGGGATGCACGAATTTTTGAACCGACTGTATTAAAAAATGTTCCAAATCATGTATCTGTGCAGTGCCAAGAAGTATTCGGTCCACTCATGACAGTAAATACATTTAAAGAATTTGATGAAGCGATTGAGCAAGTAAATAATTCGCGTTACGGCTTACAGGCAGGAGTATTTACAAATAATTTATTTAAAGCAATGCGTGCAATTGATGAGCTAGAGGTTGGTGGTGTCATGATTAATGATATTCCAACGTTCAGAGTAGATCATATGCCTTATGGTGGCGTGAAAGAAAGTGGCACGGGGCGTGAAGGAATTAAATATGCAATAGAAGAAATGACAGAAATGAAATTAGTATGTATTAAAAAATAAAGTAGAAAAACTTAAAACTTGCACTAAAAAACGAGTAGGAAATGTTTACGATTCCATACTCGTTTTTTACGCTTCTAGTAACTATTTAATTAAGTGTAACTTTTACTTCATTTCTTGTTTGAAAATAGTATCTTCTACATAAATTTGTTCTTTATCTACAGCAGTAGCATGAGTTAATACTAAACCGATTGGTGTTTTTGTATCTTTATTTTGAACAATTGTAAAAGGAACATTTTTTTCGTTTGCTAATTTAATGTATTTTGATAAATGTGGGTAAGCAATGCCACCATTTAGGAGGAGTTGTAATGATTGAGAAGGGCGCATGCTACCCGCCACTTCAGAGTATACATTACTTTGCATTACTTGACCGATCGTTAAAGCGATTTCCACACGCTCACGTAATGTAGTTAAATACATATTACGTTCTTCTGGTTTGTTTTGCTTTTGGCCGTAAATGCCTTCTTGGAGATAATCTTCCACATTTTTATTTACCATATTTTTCACACCTTTCATTTTCTATTGTACGCAAGAATTAAAAATGATGCAAAAAAAGTCGTTTTGACTACGGAAATAATGAAAATATGTGAAGGAAAAAGGGGATTTGCATACAATTAGTTAAATAAGAAAGAAAAAATAATTTTATCAACAGAAATTAACAAAATGTGACAAAAATCTATTAACGAATCGTATTTTTTGTGTTAATATTCAAAATATAAAGGGTATTCGTCGTATGGAAATGGAGGGAATGGAGGTTTTTCCAATCGATAAGGATATTAAAGAAATATTTTGTTCACACTTGAAAAACAATAGGCACCAATTCGTAGAGAACTGGAAAAACAAAATGATAATTTCCGAAAAAGATCCATTTAAACTAGAAGTAGTTCAAAATGGAGAGGATTTACTAGAGTTAATTATCGAACTTACTATGGAAGATAAAGATATAAATTATCTTCAACCGTTATGTGAGAAAATTGCTATTGAACGTGCTGGAGCAGATGCGAATATTGGAGATTTTGTTTATAACGCAAACGTGGGAAGAAATGAACTTTTCGAAGCGATGTGTGAATTAGATGTTAGCGCTCGTGAATTGAAACCAATTATGGCAAAAATACATACTTGTTTTGACAAATTAATTTATTATACCGTTTTAAAATACTCGGAAATTATATCGAAGAATTTAGAGGAAAAACAGCAATATATTAACGAAACACATAAAGAAAGACTGACGATTTTAGGACAAATGTCAGCTAGTTTTGTACATGAATTTCGTAATCCGCTTACTTCCATTATGGGGTTTGTCAAATTATTAAAGGCAGATCATCCGAGTTTATCGTATTTAGATATTATTTCGCATGAATTAGATCAATTAAATTTTCGTATTTCGCAATTTTTACTCGTATCAAAAAAAGAAATGTGGAATGAATCGGAACGGTTTTGGCTTAATGACTTGTTTCAAGACATTATACAATTCTTATATCCGAGTTTGGTCAATGCGAATGTTTTGATTGAAAAGAATTTACCGTATCCAATTCCGCTTGTTGGTTATCGGAGTGAAGTGAGACAAGTATTTTTAAACATATTAATGAATTCAATTGATGCTCTTGAATCAATGAAAGAAGAACGAAAAATTATCATTGATGTATTTGAAGAAGATCAAGCTATTCGAATTGTGATAAAAAATAATGGACCAATGATTCCAGCTGAAAATGTAGAAACGATTTTTGAACCATTTGTAACTACTAAAAAGTTAGGAACTGGTATTGGATTATTTGTATGTAAACAAATTGTGGAAAAACATAATGGATCCATTATGTGTCGATCAGATAACGATTGGACAGAATTTCAAATTGCATTTCAAAAATAAACAGTCTACACCAAATGAATGGTGTAGACTGTTTTAATTTGTGAGTATAACGGCTTCTAATTTAGGATCTTTAGTTGAATAACCTACTATTGAAATTGTATAAATAACATTTGGTTCAACATTGAATTTCGGTATAGTCAATAAAACGTTTTTATTATCTGCGAGTGAAATTTCAATATCTGCTGTACCAGGGCTAACTTGCAAAAAATCTGTTATTTGTTTAAAGAGTACATTTTCAAATAAATGATCCCCATCTTTTAAATCTACGTTTACAACAGGGGTATCTGGAGAGAAATGTGCAAACCGTATTTTGGCTTGACCAGCTGGTAAATGTGTATTATCAAGTATAGGCTGTAATTGTAGGTGATTATCACTATTTATTGCAGCAAGAGTATAAGTATGATTTCCCATTATTGGTACCAACGCTGAAAAGATTGGAGTTTCATTTCCGACAGGAACAATGTCTATACGGTATTTACCTTGCACTAATGATAAATAAGGGCTGAATTGCTTAAATGAAATATTTTTAATAACTTTTTGTCCGTTTACTAAAATGTCAACTGCTGGTATATTTGGATCGGCATGAAAAATTCTTATATGTGACGGTAAAGCAGCTTCTTGTGAGTCTCTTGTTTCATACGCCTGTACAAGTTTTGATAGTGCATCGTAATATTTCATATATAATTCTATATATTTTTTAGGATTACGAAACTGATAGTAACGTGCGAGCTGTTCGTATTGCGTAACTTCTTGTCCATATTTTTCGATTTCAGATTGAGACATGAACATTCCTCCTTTGTCATCATTAAAACTATATGCGAAGCAAGAAAGCGGTTATGCAAAAAAAATGATTTTATAAAGGGAAAATTAAAAATTGACAACAAATATGTTTTCATAAAGAGGTGCTGGTGCTTACGAGAATTTCGCAGAGTAAAGCAGTACATATGACTGTACGAAAGTAAAATAAATGCCAAATTGAAAGTGCATTTCAATTAACATATTGAATACATGTCCAAAAATCGCTAGAAAACTAGGGATTTTTTTAATTATAGGCAAATACACATACAAAGTGATAATTGTCCTACATAAATTATAAAGGAAAGATACTTTGAATCTGAGGAAAGGAGTGCCACTTCGGGATAGGGATATCCCGATAGTAATTGTGAATGAAGTTATGAAAAGGTTTTGTGTTATAGGCTGTAGGATGAATTTGTAAACTTCATTTTTCTATTTATTTTAGCAATTGACAGTATTAACCCATAAGAGAGCGTCATGACGAACTGATTAGTGTGGTTAATCGGTTCTTTTTTTATAGTTTAAAACTGAAAAGTTTACATAATGAATAGGAATCTGAATTGATTAGTAAGGTGGGTGTCGAAATTTGTTTTAAAATATGCAATTTAAAGTAGGATAATAGGAAGGAGTTTAACGGGAGTTCCGTCGAAGTGTACAGAATGTCGGCATTTAAGGACAGCTGGCATTATGCTATAAAAACATTTGGTGATGTAGTCATTTCATATAAAAAGGAGGGTTATTTGGGCGTATAGAAAAGGGTTGGTCTTCGTTTTTAGTTCTGAATTTTCTGTTTTATAAAAATTTTTAAGCACTCATTTGTATATTTTATAATAGTTTTTTGATAAATTCACTGCTTTTGCAGAGGATTCTTTTTTATGAAAGAAACGTCAATTTTCTTCATATATATATACAAATTGGAGAAATGGGGGAGCGCTATGCGCGATTACTTAATTAAACCACTTGTTGGTCAGCCGTATCCAATGATTTCACATGGAAAAGGTGTTTATTTGTATGATCAAAATGGCAATAAATATTTTGATGGTTCGTCAGGAGCAATTACGGCAGGTATTGGGCATGGCGTAAAGGAGATTGCAGACGTTATTAAAAAGCAAGCTGAGGAGATTGCTTTCGTTTATAGATCACAGTTTACGAGTGAACCAGCTGAAAAATTAGCGAAGAAGTTAAGTGATTTAAGTGTAGGAGATTTGAACTGGAGTTTTTTTGTAAATAGTGGTACGGAAGCGAATGAAACAGCTATGAAAATTGCAATTCAGCATTTTCAAGAGCGAGGTATTCAAGGGAAACATAAAATTTTATCAAGATGGATGAGTTATCATGGTATTACGATGGGTGCTTTATCGATGTCTGGGCATCCACTACGTAGACAACGTTTCGTATCTATTTTGGAAGATTATCCGACTATACCAGCTCCATATTGTTTCAGATGTCCTGTTCAAAAGGTATATCCAACTTGTCAGCTGGCATGTGCGACTGAACTAGAAAGATCAATTGAAAGAATTGGTGCAGAGCATATTGCTGCTTTTATTGCTGAGCCGATTATCGGAGCAGCTGGAGGCGCGGTTGTTCCGCCGAAAGACTATTATAAAGTCATTAAAGAGATTTGCGACCATTACGATATTTTATTTATTGCGGATGAAGTAATGACTGGGCTTGGTCGTACTGGAGCATGGTTTGCGATGGAGCATTGGGGCGTAGAGCCGGATATTATGACACTTGGTAAAGGGTTAGGAGCGGGATATACACCGATGGCAGCGACAGTTGTAAGTGATCGTGTTATGGAACCAATATTACGTGGATCACGTTCAGTAATGAGCGGTCATACGTTAAGTGCAAATCCATTGTCTGCAGCAACGGCTTTAGCTGTTATTGAATATATGGAGAAACATAATCTTCCTGAAAAAACAGCAGAAAAGGGAGAGTATTTAATAAAAGGCTTACAGAAAATTCAGCAACAATCGACAATCATTGCTGATGTGCGCGGAAAAGGGTTGCTAATCGGAGTAGAATTGCAACCGTTTACAAAAGCGTCAGAGCTTATTTCAGTTGCAGCTAAAAACGGCCTGCTTTTATATCAAGCAGTTTCAGGGCAAGCAGGAAAAGAAGATAGTGCACTGCTTGTAGCACCGCCAATGACAACTACATATTCCGAGTTAGATGAATTACTTTCAATTTTCTCTAAAAGTGTGGAAGAGATGATGCAAAAAGGAGGGCATAGTATCGCATGACAACTATTACAAATACATTCGGTAAATTAAAAGAAATTGAGGAAGTAATTTCTTTGTTCCATGATGATATGACATTAATGTTTGGGGGATTTGGAGGGATTGGATCCCCTCCATCTTTAATACAGGCAATTTTAGAAAAAGGCGTTACAAATTTAAATTTGATTGGAAATGACACTGGATTTCCTGATGTAGGTATCGGTCGTCTTGTTACAAATGAAAGAGTTAAATCACTAATTACTTCTCACATTGGCTCCAATCCAAATGCAGGAAGGCAACTAAACGAGGGAAGATTACAAATTGAGTTTTCTCCGCAGGGAACATTAGCAGAGCGCATTCGCGCTGGTGGCGTTGGTCTTGGTGGTGTTTTAGTTGATGTTGGTGTTGATACGATTGTGGAAGAGGGAAAACGAACAGTTGAAATGAATGGTAAGACCTACTTAGTTGAAACAGCATTAACTGCTGAAGTTTCAATTGTATATGCAAAAAAGGCAGATCCGTTTGGTAACCTTGTATTTGACAAAAGTGCACGAAATATGAATCCTCACGTAGCGATGGCTGGGGATATAACAATTGTAGAAGCGGAAGAAATAGTCCCGCTTGGAAGTTTAGATCCAGAGGAAATTGTCGTTCCAGGTGTTTTCGTAAATTATATTGTACCGTCGGAAGGAGTGAACTGGAAATGGGTATGGGCGTAGAAGTGAGGGATAAGATTGCTAGGCGTGCGGCGAAAGAAATACAAAATGGTATGATTGTAAATTTAGGTATTGGCATACCATCGCTTGTACCAAATCATTTGCCTGACGATATAAATGTTATGTTTCATGCGGAAAATGGAATCGTGGGCATGGGACCAACGCCAAGTAAAGGGAATGAAGACGAAAATTTGTGTAATGCAGCAGGTTTACCAACTTCTCTTATAACAGGAGCGAGTTATTTCGATAGCTGCACAGCGTTTGGGATGATTCGAAAAGGTTTGCTAGACATAACGATTCTTGGTTCATTACAAGTAAGTGAAAATGGCGATTTAGCAAACTGGATTGTACCTGGAAAACGTGTTCCAGGTATTGGTGGAGCAATGGATTTAGCACAAAAAGCGAAGCGGGTCGTTGTTGTGATGAATCATGTTGATAAGTACGGAAATGCAAAAATTGTTTCAGAGTGTACATTGCCATTAACTTCAAAGAAATGTGTAGATTTAATTATTACTGATATGGCAGTCATGGAGGTAACTCCGAGTGGACTTATATTACAAGAATTAATGAGCCCATACACAGTAGAAGATGTAAAACGACATACAGAAGCTGATTTTCAAATTAGTTCTAACTTACTAGTAATTGAATGAAGGGAGATGTAATATATGGAGCAATTAAAAAAGCAAGTTTGTGATTATATTGAGAGCCATGAAGAGGAAAGTGTGAAATTTTTAAAACGATTAATTCAAGAAAAGAGCGTATCTGGTGATGAAAGCGGTGCGCAGGCAATTGTGATTGAAAAATTACGTGAATTAGGTTTAGATCTCGATATATGGGAGCCCTCCTTTTCTAAAATGAAAGATCATCCTTATTTTGTATCACCCCGTACAAGTTTTTCAGATAGCCCAAATATTGTAGCAACTTTAAAAGGAAGTGGCGACGGGAAATCTATGATATTAAATGGGCATATTGATGTAGTTCCAGAAGGGGATGTGAATCAGTGGGAACATCACCCTTATAGCGGTGAGAAAATAGGGAATCGTATATATGGCCGTGGAACGACGGATATGAAGGGCGGAAATGTCGCACTTATGCTTGCGATGGAAGCGATCATTGAATCTAGTATTGAATTAAAAGGAGACATCTATTTTCAAAGTGTAATAGAAGAGGAAAGTGGTGGAGCAGGGACATTAGCAACTATATTACGAGGATATAAAGCAGATGGTGTCATTATTCCAGAGCCTACTAATATGAAGTTTTTCCCGAAACAACAAGGTTCCATGTGGTTTCGTCTACGTGTAAAAGGGAAAGCTGCACACGGTGGAACGCGCTATGAAGGGGTTAGTGCAATTGAAAAAAGCATGTTTGTTATAGAACATGTAAGAAAGCTAGAGGAGAAAAGAAATAGTCGAATTACAGATCCGTTATTTAAAGGAATTCCAATTCCAATTCCAATTAACATTGGCAAAATTGAAGGAGGGAGTTGGCCAAGTTCTGTTCCCGATGAATTAATTTTAGAAGGAAGATGCGGTGTTGCGCCGAATGAGACTATAGAGGCGGCAAAAGAAGAGTTTGAGAATTGGATTGTTGAATTAAATGATGTGGACAATTGGTTTGTTGAAAATCCGGTAGAAGTAGAATGGTTTGGAGCGAGATGGGTTCCTGGTGAATTAGAAGAAAATCATGAACTCATTACAACACTTCATCATAACTTTGTTGAAATCGAAGGGAACGAACCAATTATTGAAGCATCTCCGTGGGGGACTGATGGAGGTTTATTTACACAAATTGCAAACGTACCAACAATAGTATTTGGTCCAGGAGAGACGAAAGTAGCACACTATCCAAACGAATATATAGAAGTTGATAAAATGATAGCTGCCGCAAAAATTATTGCATGTACATTACTAGATTGGTGTGAGGTGAAAAAATGAAATACTATGAATCTTTTAGAGAACAGACGAATTGTTATACAGTAGAAGGCGTTTTAGATTATTTTAATAAACGTATCCGGGTAGATCACTATACAGGAAATGTTGAAAGTATTATACAGACAATTGACGAACTAGCAGAGAAACATTCTTTCACTAAATGTATTATTAAAGGAAAGGGAGAGCATGTTTCAACATGGCTCTCTTTCGGTTTTTTGTTGGAAGCAACGATACCTCATTATTTTCAAGGACACGATGCATACTTTTTTGTGAAATATAATAATGATGAAAGACGAAATAGTATGCATTGGACTGAGGAAGATACTATATTAAGCGGTGTAAAAGGAAAAGAAATAAAAGAAAAAGTAGTTCCAGAGAAATTTTTGCTGAGAAAAGCGACTGAAGAAGATGCAGAAGAATTAGCAATTGTCTTCGGAAAAGTATTTGAAGTGTATCCGACACCTTTAAATGAAGCGAGTTATGTATTACAGACGATGAAAGAAGACGATACAATTTACTACGTGTATGAATTTGAGGGGAAAATTATTAGTACAGCATCTGCAGAAATGAACATAAAGGAAGGGAATGCAGAATTAACGAATTGTGCTACTTTACCTGAATATCGTAAACATGGATTTATGAAAAGTTTACTAATTAAATTAGAGGAAGAGCTTCGAGAAAGATCTATTTTCTGCTCCTATACAATTGCTCGATCGCTTTCTTTCGGAATGAATGCTGCCTTTCATCAATTAGGCTATACGTATACAGGAAGACTGGCGAATAATTGCTACATTTTCGATAAGTTGGAAGATATGAATATATGGGTGAAAGATCTATCTAGTTATTCGAAAGCAGTAAAACTTCCGTCTCAAAATTTGGTTGTAAAGCAAAACAGTTAGGTGGAGCTGGGTGTTCGAAAAGCTGTACTAATTAGAGTTTCGAGTTATCTAATTAAAATATAAAATTGGTCAAAATTATAGAACGGAATCGTCATGCTTACAATCGCACATAGGTGTGCCGAAAATTCGGCATGTAATTGCCGGATTTTCGGCAAGAGGGGGGATGACATTGCTAGCAGTTTCGACACAAGAAGTCATTGAAGCGATTTTGGGCAGTATTGATGAGGCTATACACGCTGTAGATGAAAATGGAATTACAATATTTTATAATTCTGTAGCTGCAAAACACGATGGATCCAAGATTGAAAAAGTGTTAGGGAAACATCTCTTAGAAGCGTTCCCGTCTTTATCAAGGGAAACGAGTACATTGATGAAAGTACTAGATACAAAAAAACCTATCGTACATCAGGTACAACATTATCAAAATTTAAATGGTGAAGATGTTTGTACAGTAAATACGACGTTACCTATTTTTATAGATGGGAATATTGCTGGGGCTGTTGAAATTGCAAAGGATTACTCTACAATTCAAAAACTTACTGACACAATTGTTGACTTACAGTCGAAAATAAAGCGATCATCTAGAAAAAAAGTGATTAAAAAGCACGCTGCATTTGAGACGATAGTGACAAATGATACGCGGTTTAAACAGACGAAAGAGTTAGCACAAAAAGTAGCACCAACAGACGCGAATGTTTTAATATATGGTGAAACAGGAACAGGAAAAGAACTGTTCGTACAAGCAATTCATGAAGCTTCTAAAAGAAAAAACAAGCCATTTATTGCACAAAACTGTGCAGCTTTACCAGAGTCGCTATTAGAAAGTTTATTGTTTGGAACGACAAAAGGAAGCTATACGGGAGCGATTGAAAGAGCTGGGCTATTTGAACTTGTTGATGGTGGTACATTATTTTTAGATGAACTGAATTCAATGCCACTTGATTTGCAGGCAAAAATGTTACGAGTGTTAGAAGATGGAGTCATTAGAAGAATTGGTGATAATAAGACGAGAAAAGTAGATGTTCGTGTTATTACCGCAATGAACCAGCCTCCAGAAATATGTTTACGAGAGAATAAAATTCGCACTGATTTATATTATCGCTTAAACGTATTTTCATTATATATCCCACCGCTTCGTGAAAGAACTGAGGATGTACTATTATTAGCATCTTATTTTTTGAAAGAATATAATAAAAGTTATAAAAAAGGTGTACTTCAAATTGATGAGGAAGCGAAAGATAGACTGCAAGCTTATCAGTGGCCTGGAAATGTCCGGGAGTTAAAACATACGATTGAACATGCTGTTATTATTGCAGAAGGGAATACATTGACAGCCAATTGTTTACCACGTACATTCCGGAAAGAGAAGTTTTCGAAGAAGAAGGGTATAATGCCACTTAGAGAAGCACTTCATCAAACAGAAAAAGAATTAATAGATCAAGCGTTGATTGAAACGGAAGGGAATATATTACAAGCCGCAAAAATGTTGGGTATCCCTCGTCAAACGCTTCAATATAAACTGAGCAAGTACGACAAAACCGCCGAATAATCGGCGGTTTTTGTGTGTTTGCACCAATAAAAGAGCGTTTACATATATAAAAAGTAATGAATATGATGTTAAGTATTGATTTCATACAACGCTTAAAAATATTTTTTCGCTTATGTAATAGGGTTCTCCGCACATTTACTTATCAACAATGTAAAGTTGGCATAACTATTGCTTATATAAAGGATGAGCGTATAAAAAGGGGGAATAGCAATGTTACATGATGTATACAAACCAAATCGTCACTGGAAGGATATCGAATTATGGAAAGATGTTACTGAAGAGCAATGGAATGATTGGGTTTGGCAATTAACGAATACGATCAAAACGTTAGATGACTTAAGAAAAGTGATTAACTTAACACCTGAAGAAGAAGAGGGCGTTAAAATTTCAACGAAAACGATCCCGTTAAACATTACACCGTACTATGCTTGGCTAATGAATCCTGATGATCCACGCTGTCCGATTCGGATGCAATCAGTACCGATTTCGGAAGAGTTATATAAAACAAAATATGATTTAGAAGACCCACTTCACGAAGACGAAGATTCACCAGTTCCAGGGCTAACACATCGTTATCCGGACCGTGTACTATTCTTAGTAACAAATCAATGTTCTATGTATTGTCGTTACTGTACACGTCGTCGTTTTAGTGGACAAATTGGAATGGGTGTACCAAAGAAACAATTAGATGATGCAATTGCTTATATTCGTGAAACGCCACAAGTACGAGATGTATTAATCTCCGGTGGTGACGGACTTCTAATTAACGATAAAATTTTAGAATATGTATTAAAAAATTTACGAGAGATTCCGCATGTTGAGATTATTCGTATCGGAACGAGAGCACCAGTAGTATTCCCACAACGTATTACAGAAAACTTATGTAACATTATTAAAAAATACCATCCAGTATGGTTAAATACACATTTCAATACATCTATTGAAATTACTGAAGAATCGAAAAAGGCATGTGAAATGTTAGCGAATGCTGGTGTTCCAGTCGGAAACCAAGCAGTAATTTTAGCTGGTATTAACGACAGCGTTCCAATTATGAAAAAACTTATGCATGACTTAGTAAAAATCCGTGTACGTCCATACTACATTTATCAATGTGACTTATCTGAAGGTATCGGTCACTTCCGTGCACCAGTATCTAAAGGTCTTGAAATTATTGAAGGTTTACGTGGACACACATCTGGTTATGCTGTTCCGACATTCGTTGTTGATGCGCCAGGCGGAGGCGGTAAAATTGCACTTCAACCAAACTATTTAATCTCACAAAGTGCAGATAAAGTTGTACTTCGTAACTTTGAAGGTGTTATTACGACGTATCCAGAGCCAGAGAGCTATATTCCAGGAAGAGCGGAAGGATACTTTAAAGAGATTTATCCGAACTACGAAGAAAAACGTTCAGATGTTGGTATCGCAGGTCTTATGAGCGATAAGAAATTTAACCTCGTTCCAGACGACTTACAGCGTATGAACCGTCGTAAAGACTACGAAGATAATGATACTCATGCATCTTTAAAAGATAAACGTGATAAGCGCGATCAATTAAAAGATAAAAAATATCAAGCACAAATGGCTAAGTTAGAAGAAAACGACAAAAAAACTGAGGGTGATGCAGTATGAATTGTATGTGGTGTGACAGTACAGAAGCGAAAGAAAGCTTGAATACTGTATATTGGGAATTACCAGATGGTACGAAAGCCATTGAAATCCAAGAGACACCATGTATTTCTTGTTCCTCGTGCGGGATGGACTATCAATCAGACCATACAGTAAAAGAAATTGAAGATCAATTATTCTTAATTTACACGAAAGATTTACCAAAACAACTAACATATGAAGAATTAATGGGAAGACCGCGTCTATTAAAAAGAAATTATTTCGACTTTTAACCAGCTTTTATGCTGGTTTTTTTCTTTTTTGCCTTGTATAATGTACCCAAGTTAGAAAGGTAGGGAATATTTTTGAAAAAGACATTTTACCATTATATGATGAAGCATCGTGCAGCTTTATTTAGAAATGAAATTTCAGATTTAGCAGAGGCGATGTATGATGATTTAAGTTTTCCGAAGCAATCTGAAGACTATGATGAAATTAGTTCATACTTAGAGTTGAGCGGAATGCTAGAAAGTATGTCTATATTTGATGAAGCCTGGGATTTATACATACAAGATAGATAAAAACTATTTGAAAACATACAGAATACATTACTTTATTTAAAGTGAAGTATTCTGTATGTTTTTTTATTATGAAATTTGTTGATTTGAAGCTAGTCTAGTTACTAGCTTTTGTTTGAGTGTAATTTAAATTTTATAAGATTATATTTTTTATTGAAAAAATTTATGAATATAAGCTTCTGTGATAAGCGTTTTTATGTAGGTTGCATATACTGATATCAAAATCACGACGTCAAAAAAAGGAGAGATAGAGATGGCAAGAAAAAAACAACCTAAATACAACGTAGGGGACATAGTCGTGATTACGCTATATGGAACCGTTGGGAAAATCACAAATATGAAGGTTTTAGATGGAGTTTATGTATACGAAGTCAATAATCACGATGGATTTTACGTAGAGCAAACTTTGCAGCACGTTACAGAGCAAGATATGAAAAAGGGCGATACGGAGTGGATTGAATTAAATTATAATTTCACGTTTGGTGATCTTGTGCAAGTAACTGGATATGATAAAGATGTTTTCCGTATTGTTGGTTTTCGTACAGAAGTATGGAGATATAAGAATGACGCATGGGAAGATACAATTTATGAATTGTCACGGATTACGGATGGTGAATGGTTAGAAGCGGATGAATCAGATTTAACGTTACTCGCCAATGCTCAAACGGCAAATGCAATTTTGAAGAAAATGAAACAAGATAAAGCAGGTATGAATAAATTAGATTTAGGAAAGTTAAAGTCAATTAACAACTCGAAAAAAGTGAGTGTTAAGACGAATCGTCAAGAAATCATTGATGGATTACTTGACATTTATAACGATTATCAATTATTGTTCGATACATTTAAAGATGAAGAATATAAAATTGTAATGGATGTTGTTCATAATTATTTAGTTAAATTGACAGAGAAAAAATAGTTAACTAGAAAGAGAGAATAAATTGAACAACAACATATGCAGTATAAGGTATGCCTACAACTATTAAAAAAATAAAAAGCCACTTTATAAGAGAGTCTGCCCATTGATCCTCATGCATGAACTCTTCTTTTGTTTGTCCTACTTCATATTGATTTTCCATTATTATTTCCCCCTTTGAATAGCTTGTACTACAATCGTATGCATCTCGTCCAAAGCTTATGACCTATAAAAAAATAAAATCTATTTTTCTAATCTCATATACATAATTTTGAGATTTTTTCATAAAACAGAAATAAAGGAGTGATGCTCATGAAGGAAATTGAAGTCGTGATTGATACGGAAGAGATTGCGGAGTTTTTTTATGAGCAACTAATTGAAAGAGGGTACGTCCCAAAACGAGAAGAAATTGAAGATCTCGCAGATATTACATTTGAGTATTTATTAGAGAAATGCATGATTGATGAAGTTTTTGATGAAGAGGATGAATGAAAGTAACGACGGGCATAACTCGTCGTTTTTTACTCTTTACAAACCTGTCACAAGTATAGTCAATAATTATTGATATAATGAAAAGGAAATTTTACTCAAGAGGTGAAGGAATGTTCAAAAAAATTATTGATTCTTTATTAGGAAAGAAAAAATATCGTTCGTATTCAAGTAGTGATTATCGTCGTAGAGGGCGCTCGTATTCAAGTAGCGATTATAAACGACGTTCATCTGGTTATGGACATCAATATTATAAAAGAAAACGTAAAAGCCGTAGCTTCTTTTCAAGTAGCTGATGAAATGGCGTCGTGTACTAGCATTATTTGATAGACCACTGCGAAAAAATACAATTGTTGCAGAGCATTATAAAATTGAATCAGTAATTGGAATGGGCAGTTATGGGGTTACATATGTCGTTAATGATTTGCAAATAAATAGATATAAAGTCTTAAAACAATTAAGACAAAGTAAACAAAGATATGAGTCTGGTAGAAAATCATTTGAACAAGAGAAAATGATTTTACAAACATTAAATCATCATGCAATTCCTAGTCTATATGATCATTTCATATGGGAGAAAAAGAGCTTCTTTGTGATGGAGTACATGTCTGGTAAAAATTTTGAAGATTATATTTTCATAGATGGGTATGTATATACAGAACGTGAAGTTTTTGAGATTTTATATGAAATATTAGAAATTGTATCGGTGTTTCATAGTGAAGGAATTATTCACCGAGATTTACGCATTCCAAACATATTAATGAAAGAAAATCAAATTAGTATTATTGATTTTGGATTAGCTAAATGGAAAGGTGAGGATGATGAGCGAGCTACAACTTACGAAGGTGAACAAGCTTTGATGCGAGAAGTTCAATTTCGTAGCGACTTTTATGCGCTCGGTCATTTCTCATTATTTTTATTATATGCAGGATATGAATCTAATGAAAAACAGGAAAAACCATGGTACGAAGAATTAACTTTGGAAAATTATAATCGCGAAATGCTTATGCGAATGTTACAAATAAAAACGCCGTACTATGAGAATGTACAAGATTTAAAACAAGATGTAGCTTCTGCTTTAGAAAGGATGGAGACTCCATGTTTCAAAAGTTTTTAGCAAGCGTTGGTATTGGAAGTGCAAAGGTAGATACTGTTCTTGAAAAAGATGAGTATATTGTTGGGGAAGAAATAGTTGGAAAGGTTCATATAACTGGAGGTTCAGTTAGCCAACAAATTGAAAGCATTTACTTAACATTATCGACGTCGTATGTACGAGAAGTGGATGATAAAAAAGTAACAGCAACATATGATTTAGAGCGAGTACGCTTAACCGAACCTTTTTCTGTAGAACCAAATGAAACAGTTGACATTCCATTTTCTTTTCCAATGCCAATTGAAGCACCACTTACACTTGGTATGAAAACGGTATGGATTCATACAGGTCTTGATATTAAACGTAGTATAGACCCAAGTGACCGCGACTACGTTCAAGTGTTACCTAATGCATTATTAAGTAGTGTTTTAGATAGTGTAAATGAATTAGGGTTTAAAGCACGTCATATAGAATGTGAAGAATTACCGCACCGATTACGTAAACAAGTTCCATTCGCACAAGAATTTGAGTTTATTCCGGTTTCTGGAGAGTACTACGGCAGATTAGATGAATTAGAATTATTAATTTTGCCACGTGCATACGACCGATTAGAAATAATTATGGAAGTAGATAGAAAATCACGTGGATTAGCTGGTTTATTCGCTGAGGCACTTGATCTTGATGAGAAGGTTATTCGCTTCACTGTAACAAGAGAAGATATCCCTGAGATGAAGCAAAAAATTAATAATTATATTTTTTAATAAACTATGCATAAAAAAGAAATGGAGAGGAAAACTAAAACAACCGCTCCATTTTTTTGCATAGTGAGGTTATGTATGTGAAACGATATCGACATTTATACTTGCTAAGTTTTACGTTACTCATTTGTTTTGTCGTATTATCACTTTCGTATCATACCGCTTGTATTGAGAACTTTGACAATATAGTCGCACATTTTATTCAAAGCTTTCGAAACGATTATTTGACGACCTATTTTACTTGGGTGTCTTTTATCGGTTCCAAAAGAATATATTTTCCATTACTCATTATTCTTGTAATGTATTTTCTCGTTAGAAAAAAGTTGCTTAGTGCGTTACTTCTAACAATTAATTACTACGGATCTCGTTATTTAAACAGTATGCTTAAACTATGGTACGAACGAGCAAGACCTGATGTCACGCAGCTTGTTACTGCAACTGGATATAGTTTTCCGAGCGGTCATACGATGAATGCTACTGCTTTTTTAGGATTTATTGCATACGTCACAATTACTGAAGAGCGTATTTCGTTGCATAAAAAATTGTTAATTATTCTTATAGCAAGCTTTGTTGTATTATCTATTTCAGTTAGCCGAATATATCTTGGCGTGCACTATCCATCTGACATATTAGCAGGATGGGCAGCTGGTGGTAGCTGGCTCGTTTTATGTGTTATATTCCATAAAACGTTCATAAAAAAAGAACCTATGTCATAATAGGTTCTTTTTTCATTGGCTCAACATGAATGTGTGCATGGTAAATTCCAAACTTTTTGCGAAGCATAGCTTCGATGTTGTCGGTAATACAGTGACTTTCTCCAACATCCATGCGAGCATCTACTTCAATTGTAATATCAACGTACGTTTGATTCCCATACATACGTGCTCTAATATCTACAATGTTTTCCACACCGCCAATATGCTCAATAGCATCAGCGTATTCTTCCATTTTATCAGGATCAATTCCATCTGTAAGCATATGAGAAGATTCTACGAAAATCTCCCATGCAGTTTTACAAATAATAAGACCGACAATTAAAGCGGCAATAGGGTCTAAAATAGGCATTTGGAACTGAGAACCGACAATACCTACTACGGTACCAATACTTACGAGTGCATCTGATAAATTATCCTTTGCAGCGGCTTCTAATGATTTACTTTTTGTTCGTGCTGCAATTTTTTTCGTATACAAATACACGCAGTACATAACGACAGCAGAAAATAAAGCAACCCATGCAGCGAGTATATTAGGCGCTGCTTGTTTCGGATTTAAGAAAGATTGAATGGCACTAATAACAACTTCTAATCCGACTGTTGCCATAATGAAGGACGCAACAAGTGATGCGATTTGTTCGGCCCGCGAATGCCCATACGGATGATCTGGGTCACGAGGTTTACGAGATATTTTTAGACCAATTAATATCGCTAAAGAAGCACCGATATCCGTTAAGTTATTTAAACCGTCAGCACGTAATGCGCTAGAGAGGGTAATATAACTGATGATGATTTTCATAGAGGATAAAAATATGTAGGCCATAATGCTGACAATAGCACCTTTATCAGCTTCTTTATGAGAAAGAGTATCCATTTTAATCACTCACCTTTCTTTAAAGGAATTTCTTTCTATAAATAGAGTATCAAACGAAAGTCGTGTGGGTCTATACAAACATTGTTGACGTTTTATAGCTTTTTAAGAAGGGGATAACAAAGTTTCGTGAAGGAAAAATATGTTGAAAAGTACAAAGTTAGGGTGTGAACCTAATTAGAGTTTATTTACTAAAGAGATAGGAGGGTAGATGGATGAGGAAACGAGTACTTTTCTTACTACGTATTATTCTTATCATGACAAGGTGTAATTCATTAAACGATGAAAAACGTCAAAAGATAATTATGAAAACAGATGAAAGCCCTCTGAAAAATATTTTCCAGAGGGCTTTCAACTTAGTATGCTTCTAAAAACTCAGTAACTTGCTCTTCAGTTTTTGCATTAGCACTATGTAAGTGGCCTAGCTTCTCACCGTTTTGGTATACAAGTAAACTTGGAATACCCATTACTTGATACTCTTCAGCGATACTTGGAAACTCATCTTTATTAATAGAATACCATTCAAATTTATTGAACTCTTCCATTACATCTCCGATAAAGTTGTCCATACGTACGCAATCTGGGCACCATGTAGTAAAGAACTTAACAACTACTGGCTCCTCGCTTGCGATGATGTCTTTGAATTCTTGTTCTGTTTTAATTTCTTTCATAAGTAAAACTCCTTTCAATATCACACGAATTTATATGCAAAATTCGTATTTGCAAACATGTTGCAAACTTATTATTTGTTTTTTAGTTTTGTAGTTCGTTCACACTTATAAAATTGTATGTAACATGACTGCGCTACTAAGTGTGAAAATAACGGAACCTCACTTTTCTTTATAAGCTTTTTCCAGGATTGTGTCAAACTTTTGAATTTTATACAGAAATTAAAGAAGCCCAAACTTTGATTGAGTATGGGCAGAGTGACTAAAATTAATTGCTTATTAATTTCGAATAAATATTTAAATCGATAAGCTTTCCAGCTGATTTTTCGCTTTTTCTCAGAGTACCTTCAAAAGTAAAGTTTAATTTTTCTAATACTTTTATGGAATTTACATTTGCTGGTTTAACTTTTACAAAAATTGAATTAGGTTAGAAATTATATGGTTGTAATGGGAATTGAGGGATATGAATAAAAAAATTGTATCCCGCATTAACGGGCAGTAAGACCCCCACTGATTAAAGTTTCACTTTATTAGGGATTTGCCTTAAACATTTATTACAGTCAAGAATATTTATAATAATATGAACTAAAAAAGGTCCAATTTTTGTAATGTTGGAGGGGAGTATTGTGGACATAACTCAAAGCGTGGCAAGAATAGTGGTTAATGGGAAAGACCTTTCTTTCACTTCAGTTCAAACCTCTGCATGGAATCATGGACCTGTAAATGATCTAATCATTACGACGAATCAGAGGGTGAATGAGCTTTTTCAATTCATGTGGTCACAAGTACCGGTTACGATGTCGATATATTTTCTTCAAGGGGCGGATTTACTTAGGTTCGTTAGGGTTGCTGGAATCGATGAGCGTGTAACCGGAGAATATGTATATCATTTCATTTGGTAATAAGAAGAATTCAAAGTAGTCTAGCAGCTACTGTTTTATTTTGTCATTTGAATATAAGCGAGCGGACTAGCTTATAGTACCTACTGAAATAAAGAATCATAATATAATTTGTAATAAATTATACGGAAGTGAGTTGAAGATCATGTTTTATTCATATTTTAATTCTGAAGCTGGCATACGACCAGCGTATGGTACGTCTATAACGTATAGTGGAGCACAAAGTACAGTCCAAGCTATTCAACAAGCATTGCAAATGCAACAACAAATGCAAATGCAGCAGCAAGGAGTACAACCATATTACTCATCCGTAGAGTATTTTTATCCAGTACATCATGTTACACCGTACGGAAGTTCTTTTCTTACTATTCCATATGGAACTATATACAACTTATAACTAGTAAGGAATGAAGTGGTTTATATAAATAAGGGTGTAGATTAATAGCGCCCTTATGAATAAGAAAAATAGCTAGTCCAAACCTTATAAATCAATCTTACATAATATGTAGTAATAAGTTTGAAAGGGGAATTAGTATGTCTTGTTATTACTACTGTAAGTATTGTAAGGAGTATAAAAAGAAGCATCATGATTGTTGTAAGAACACTAGTAAGTGTCATGATAATAAGGACAATCTTGTTAGAGCATCGGCATTTAGAGCTAGAAATACTGTGAATCAAAATGTTCCTGCTAATACTTTTGTGAAAGTGTTATTTCAAAATGAACAATTTGATTTAGCGAATGAGTATAATCCAGCAACATCTATTTTTACGCCGAAGACTAAAGGTGTATATTCTATTATTGGAACGATTGGTTTCTTTCCAAACGATCCAACTTTAAATTATAGAGCGCGTGTAGAAATTCGTGTGAATGGAAACGCAGCGATAGCTATAGATAATGACTTTTTTGGTCCAATAAGTTTTGGAAATGTCGTAAGTGTTTCGACGATTGTTCAATTGAATGCAGGGGATGAAGTTGAGATTTATGCACAAAGTAGTATAGATGGGGTTTTAAGTCCTTTAGAAGATGGGGCACATTTTGAAGCAGCAAGATTTCCTTCTCCAATTAAATAAAACAGACTATTAAATGCTTTTTAGTAGGTTTAGTTAATCCCCTTACCAAATGGTGGGGGATTATTATTGTTTTTCTAAAATATATAAGTAAATAGGTAAAGCGTAGTTTAATTTGTAGGGGCTTCAACCTTCTTCAGATAATAAACAGAATAATAAGTAACATGCTTGTGAAAACTCATTGTTAGTAAGTTTACTAGTTTTCTTATAGAACAAGAAAGACGGAATACATAAAAGATCGTATCATTACGTTTTTTCTTTACTATATAGAAATTATATATTGAACATAGATTTGTGTAGGGAATGCTAATACACTGAAAAGAATAGCGTAAAGGCGATTACACTATATAAAAACAAAATCAATCCTAAGATGAGTAGTATCGGATGCAGCTTGAACATATTTGACCTCCTTGAGTATATAAAGAATTTTAATATATTGTTGGCCAATTTAGAAGGGGGACGGTTACATAAAAAAAGAGCATACATAATAAGTACGCTCCAAAGAAAGATAGGTTTTATGAGTGGATAATCTCCATACGATAATATATGTTCTTTTAATAAAAACGTGTAAAAAATCAATGAATTATCAATGGAATATCATAAAATGAGTAATTTTAGTCTAGGAATGCAGTTATTTTCTTTCTCAGTTATTTTTAGGTAACAAAGTTGTGAAAATCGTGCATTATGCGGACTAACAACGGGATAACGATCGTACTTCAGTTACATATTTCTTAAAGTCTGGATATTGCGTGATAGTTTGACATTTAGGGGTGCATAGTTGATTAATTATAGACACATTTGTAATTACTTCGTTACAAGGACCGAAAAATGTAACTTTTAGTTTTGAATTTGGTGGAATTTTAAACACGATAGGTTTTTTTTCCATGAAATCAGCTCCTAATATTGAGTATTATAATTTAAAGGATATAGAGTCGTATTAGTATAATATGAAATTTCAGTGGATTTGCTTATAATAAAGAATTTCATAGTAGTAAAAGTGCTTAAAGATGTAAAGGGGAAATTGAGAATGTGAAATAAAATGTTTAATTAATATAACTAATGCATTTTTTAGTTTGTTACATATTATGTTAGTAAGAATGGTATAAGGAGGTAGTATAAAATATTGGAAGAAAATGTACAAGTTCAGCTTTCGCCACCTTGGATCACAAATTTTAATGAATTAAAAAATTCAACATTTGACTTAATAATATATAGAAAATGAGTAGTGATTTTTATTAACTGAAAGGGAATTGATACTGGAAGTTTTAAGTTAATAATATAAGAGGATTTTTTCTAATATCTATAAAAATGTTCAATACCTAAATTGATAGGATGAGACTACATAACAAATAGTAAGGTATATTTCGAATATGAGAATATTTTTTGTGACATACATGTTAAAGCTAATAGAAATATTTCTGAAAGAGAATATATTTTGAAAAACAGTAAAGATTCTTTTTACTTATATTATAGATAGCTAGTTTTAGAGAGAGGAGGCTTACAATAAAACTAGCTATGAATAGGACATTCAAAAGGAGCTGGAATGTATGGGGTATATTGTAGATATTTCAAAATGGAATGGAACTATCAATTGGGATATTGCAGCATCTCAGCTAGATTTAGTGATTGCTAGAGTTCAAGATGGCTCTAATACGGTGGATTTTATGTATCAAAATTATGTTAGTGAAATGAAAAAGCATAGTATCCCATTCGGTAATTATGCTTTTTGTCGTTTTATATCTATTGCTGATGCAAAGAAAGAGGCACAAGATTTTTGGAATCGTGGTGATCAATCTGCTAAGTTTTGGGTAGCGGACGTAGAAGTTCAAACGATGGTAGATATGCAAGGCGGGACACAGGCATTTATTGATGAATTACGCCGTTTAGGTGCGGAAAAAGTAGGATTATATGTAGGGCATCACACGTATCTATCATTTGGAGCACGTAATATTGAAGCTGATTTCGTATGGATCCCTCGTTATGGAGGGAATAAGCCAGCATATCCATGCGATATGTGGCAATATACGGATTCAGGGAATGTTCCTGGGATTGGGAAATGTGATCTGAATCGATTAGTAGGAAATAAGTCACTTTCTTGGTTTATAAATTCGAACAAAGCAAATCAATCTAACATAGTGTATACACAGCAACCGAATGGCATTGGTATTGCAGTTTCGAAATATCCTGATGGATATGGAATAAATTTATATGAAAACCCCATGAATCCTCAATTTACAGGTACACTCACTCAAAAAATTCCATATTTAATCTTAGCAGGTTATTGGGGAGGCGGTGAGCAAGATATGATTTGTTTAGGGAACGATAAGCAGTGGGTATATTTAAAACATTTTAATGTGAAATGGTTTTATGCAACTTCAAAATATCCTGTCGGTTACGGAGTAAATTATTATGAAGAGCCTGAATGTATGAATTATAAAGGAAACATAGATGGATCGACATCTTTTCGAGTGTGGGGTAGAGTGGGAAATGCGGTAGATATCGGACAGAATAGTTGGATACCTGAAAAACATGTAATTATTAAGCAACTATAGAAGCTATATTTTTTTGAGAATTATATAAAGAGCCTTCTTACTATGCATAGTAAGAAGGCTCTTTATATTTAAAAATGAAAATACATGATACATAGTCAACTCATATGAAATGAATTACATGTAGAAAACACACTGTTTTCACAATGACTGTGTATAGTTAATTTGCATAATGATAAAAGTGAGGTATTTGAATTGAAAAAGAAGAAAATATTTATTGGAACAATTATTTCATGCATGATGCTAGCATTATCTGCATGTGGTTCCTCAGACAACGTAGTAACATCAAAAGTAGGAAATGTTACAGAGAAAGAATTAAGTAAAGAATTACGACAACAATATGGAGAAAGTACTTTATATCAAATGATGTTAAGTAAGGCATTGCTAGATAAATATAAAGTTTCAGATGAGGAAGCAAAAAAGAAAGTAGAAGAAGCAAAAGATAAAATGGGTGAAAACTTTAAATCGACTTTAGAACAACTTGGGTTGAAAAATGAAGATGAATTAAAAGAAAAAATGAAGCCAGAAATTGCATTTGAGAAAGCAATTAAAGCAACAGTTACAGATAAAGATGTGAAAGATAACTATAAACCAGAAATGAAAGTAAGTCACATTTTAGTGAAAGATGAAAAAACGGCTAAAGAAATAAAGGAGAAAGTAAATAATGGTGAAGATTTTGCTGCCTTAGCAAAACAGTATTCAGAAGATACTGGTTCAAAGGAACAGGGCGGGGAAATATCTGGTTTTGCCCCTGGACAAACAGTGAAAGAATTTGAGGAAGCTGCGTATAAATTAGATGCAGGCCAAGTAAGTGAGCCGGTTAAAACAACTTACGGTTACCATATTATTAAAGTGACGGATAAAAAAGAATTGAAGCCATTTGATGAAGTAAAGGATAAAATTCGTAAAGATATAGAACAACAAAGACTACAAGATACGACAGGTAAATGGAAACAACAAGTAGTCAATGATTTATTGAAAGATGCTGATATTAAAGTGAATAATAAAGAATTTAAAGATACATTTAAATTTCTAGAAAAGAAATAATGACTGTAATCATAATTAGAAAAGGGAACTCATATAGAGTTCCCTTTTCTAATTAGTGTGTGAGTTATAAATAGATAGTAAGACAATACAATATTACATTTAAATATTAAGAATTACAATGGAAAATTATGGATTATAATTTTTTCAACGAAAGTGGATATTCTACGGTTTTCATTATGCAAGTTTATTACATATATTTACTCTTTAATAATGGATATCGAACATAATTTAAAAAATAATACATATAATGTCTTTGAATAAATATTTAACATGGATAATTAGTAAAAAGCTGAGCATTCGATTGGAAAGGATGTTCTTTTTCATATGAAAATTTTAGGATAAAGAATGAATCGTTTTAAACGCGTCATTTACCACATCAATAAATTAAGGTGGTGGAGAATATATGAAAGTAATCTTTCAAGGAGAGGGCGGCGCGAAAATTTTTGAGTCATATGATGAAAATGTAAGTGATTTATTAGCTATATTAAAAGAAACGAAAGGGATTAAAATCGGGATGGTTGAGTATAAAGTGTTAAAGTACGAACTTAATTATTTTCGTCATCCGAAAAAAGCGGATACAGAGAGAGAGTTACATATAATAGTACAACCTAAGTATATGTAATAAAATATAATAATAAAAATCATTGATTCAGTTTTGTAAAGTTCCATAGAGTATGTAAGAAAAGAGAGTGTTGTAAATGCTCTCTTTTCTTATGCTTTGTGAGTTCGTTCATCATAGTATATGTTTTCAGTTATAGATGGTTAATAAACGATAAAAATTTAAAACTTTTTCGTTTAGGCAGGGATTTTATATTTAAATAAATAAATATACTATGAAGTATTTTTTATACGAATACTGGAGGAGTATAAAATGAGTTTAGCAAGTTACACAGGCTGTAATGTAGAAATTCCGTTAACGGATCCGGATTCTAATAATCTAATTGTTTTTGGACCGTGTTTTTCAGATGAAAGTATGCTTGAAATTGTACAAGATTATCAATTCCAAACAAATTACACATATGAGGTTTCAACTAGTTGGGGAATTGAACTTGTCGAGTGGCAAAATGTAAAGGAAAAAAAGAAGCGAAAGAAAAACTTTTAACTTTATGGAAGGTTATTTGGAAGATAGAGACTATTTCGAATTATTTAGTTGTTGGGTTGGTGATGAAGATAAGGAACGAGTAGGGGAATTGAACTTAAAAATAAATCATTTTAATATAGATGAATTATGTATTCCAGAAAGAACATTAGTTAGGATAGAAAAATAAGCTTTGAAATATTTTTTAGAAAAAGGCGATTTTACTTTGGGTGAAGTCGCCTTTTAGTTGTTATATGCATGTTATATAAGAAATGAGAAGTTTATTTGATAAAGGAAAAAAGTATGGAGATAAATAAAATTATGTTTTTTGTTAAGAAATAATAAGTATGGCTCTTCTCAAAAGAACGTAAGTTCGTGTATAATAGGAACGAATGTTCTTTTAAGAAGTAACCTAATTATAGTTTAGAAGTAAATCCGAGTTTAGTGAGTATTAAAAATAACTAAGGGATAGTATGGCTAAATAAATGTATAAATGATCAAGGAGATAAAAAATGAACGATGTAAAGATACAAAAAGAAGAAAGAGAGTGGGTTCCGTTTACAGTAATGTCCGAACAACTTTTAAATATGAGAAAGATTATTGGAGAGAAATTAAAAGTACAAAAACCGCTTTTAACAAATGAAGCAAAAGAGAGAATTTCTGATAAATTATTAACGTCATTACTGTCTGAGAAAGAAATATTGGTAACATATTTTGAAGATGGTTACATACTAACAAGCTACATGACTGTTGTACATATCAATCCGGTAAAACAAATTGTAATTTGTACAGACGCCTTTTATAAAACTTACGTATTTAACGCTATGGATATTATTGAAATAACGTAAAAGAAGCTGAATATTAAATGGCAGCTTCTTTTATTTCTGATTTATGAGACAAATAATACAAGAAAAAGCAGCTAGCTTCGTGCTAGCTGCTGAGCCCCAGGGAAAGGGAGAAAAAGATAGGGTACTCCAAAATCAACAAGAGCTGTCAAACAGCCTGATTATAGTATAGACAAATTAAAATTTTCTATACAGAAAGTTGAACATAAGATTAGGCTGTACCCACTTGGTTTTGATCTGCAAGGTCAGAATCAAATGTATTGGTCGCGCTAACACCGTTAAAAGTATTAACAACAAAACCAACGTTTGATGCGCCGGAACCATTATAAGCTTTCGTATTTTCTTTCGGAGATACGTTGTAGAAATCACCTAAGTTAAATGATCCATTGCTATTTTGTACAACTAAATTTCCTACAACTGATGGCATAATTTTCACCTGCTTTATAATAAGTTGTTAACATTACTATATGGAGTTATAGTCCAGATGGTTCATACAATAAAAATTGTGGAATAGTAAAACGTTTGGAGCGTGGATTTCAATAAAAGTGTGTTAAAATTAATATAATAAAGTTGAGTAATTTTTTTTAAAAAATTTGTATAATTGATATATATGAAAATAAAGGAGGCAAAATGTAATGAAAGATATTATGAAAAAAGTTGATTTAACAGATGCCAAATCAAGTAATCTTGTTGCATTAATTTATAGTAATGAAGTTATATTAGTTGAAGACGCATTTTGTCCAAATGAAATAAAATTAAAGTTTAATGAAATTGCAATTTTATCTGCAATTAAAACAGCTCATATTGCGAAAGTGTCTATTAGGAAAGAACTTGAAGCGCTTTTTCATGACACGGGTGTTATATTAGTGAAACAAAATGTTGATTATGGCAGTAGCCAATCTATTACCATGCATTTTGAGCAATTTAAAAAATTGCAAGATGAGATTGAACATTTAAATAAAAGTATGTAATAAAGCAGCTAAATAAAGGTTCTATCATAAAGGTGGAATGTGTTGTGTTGAAAAAGTGGTTTAAAAATTATTTGGGTGAATCGCATTGTAAACATAAATATATTTTTATTAAGATGCAGGATAATGAGGATTTTAAAAAAGGTATATTAGGTGTAGTTTATATTTACCAGTGTGAGAAATGTGGAAAAGAGAAGTTGAAATGTAAAAACAATAATGAAATAAACAATGAATTTTTAGATATATAGCAAAAAGTAACCATGATGGTTACTTTTTTTGCTTATGTATGCAATATCAAAACCATTACTAAAGTATGAGTTGAGTTGATACTATAGTAAATCGCTGAATAAAAATGAAGAGAGTAAGATATAGGGAAGGAGGATGAGAGAAATGAAGCGAAAAGAAATTAGTAAATCTGTAATTATTACAGGTGTGACACAAGGGTTAGGACGTGCGATGGTTGATCGATTTCATGAATTAGGGTGGAACATATATGGTTGTGGACGTTCAAAAGATAAAATTGAAGAACTAAAAAAACAGTACAGTAAAATACATGATTTCCAAGTAATTGATGTTTCAGATTCTCAGCAAGTTAATAACTGGGCAAATTATATATTTAATAGACATACGGCTCCCGATCTGATAATAAATAATGCATCGATTGTAAATCAAAATGCACAACTTTGGAAAATTACGGCTCAAGAATTCGAAAATGTAATGAATGTAAACGTGAATGGTGTAGTAAATGTAATAAGAGCGTTTGTTCCCGCAATGGTAGCTAGGAAAGAAGGAATTATCATTAATATGAGTTCTAGTTGGGGGAGAGAAGGTGAAGCTGAGCTTGCGCCATATTGTGCCTCGAAATTTGCAATTGAAGGTATCACTAAATCTATGGCCCTGGAATTACCCCATGGCATGGCTGTAGTTGCTTTAGATCCTGGGGGGAGTATTAGTACTCCAATGCTGAAGTCATGTGCGCCACAATATATAAATGAATCGCCTACACCTGAAACTTGGTCACATAACGCAATTGAATATATATTGAATATAACAATAGATAAAAATGGAGATTCATTGACATGCCCAGCATGCGTATAAAAAGCACCTTTAAGGTGCTTTTTATATTAGTAGCACATTAGATCATTCACAAAATTACATCTGAAAAATAAAATAAAAGATTAAGGGTGAGATTTGTTTGTTTTGAAAGCTTTAGAAAATATTTGAATAGGTGATAAAAATGAATCCAAGCAGTTTAAAAGTGACAGGGGCATGGTTTCAAGTAGGGGGGAATCTTACAGCTGCTATTGGAACGACAAGAGGATTTATTGGAGAAGAGAAAGTTGAATCGGAACTTGTTATTGTAGGAAGCTCATTACAAGCCCTCGGGTATATATTACAAATCATTGCGAGCAATTATGATGATGGGGAAGAAAAAAGAGAGAATCAAAGTAAATTACTTGATCAAATAGGAATTGAGTTATTAGCATTAGGAAATATATCAAATGTAATAGGAATATATTTTAATATAAATGAACAATTGAAAGAAAATGATTATCTTATCATTACAGGGAACAGTTTACAATCGATTGGTGCTTTTTTAGGAGTAGAAGCAGCTTTGGTGGATATAAATGTATTACAGAAAATTATTATACTGGGTAACTCCATGCAAAGTTTAGGAGCTGGATTACAAGCGTATCAAGGTGTTTTAAATGTATTGAAAGATGAGAAAGAAAATAAAGATAGTATTTTTGATAAGAAGGATGAGAGAATCATTGCACTCATTGGTATTTGGATACAAGCGATAGGAACGTTAATTTCCGCAATTGGAATAACTGCAATAGAGGAAGAAAATAGGCTAGAAAACAATGAAAAGTCTGAAATACTTATATAAATAGAAGGAGATACATTGATTTTAGAGGCAGGTTAAGATTAAAATGGTAGTAGGTTTTTTTGCGTATATTTTGAAAAGTGATATATAAAATACAAAATAAGGAGTTTTCAAGGGATGATGTATTTATTAGCAATTTTTCTTCCACCTGTTGCTGTATTATTTTGTGGAAAACCAATTCAGGCAATCATAAATTTCATATTAACATTAATATTTTGGGTTCCAGGAGTTATACACGCAATTCTTGTAGTGCATGATAAAAAAGCTGATCAGCGTTTGAAAAAACAAATTCAAGCATATGATGAAATTAATAAGAGAAATCGAAGATAATTCATCTGCCAAATGTTTTTAAAAGAAAGGAGGATTAACCTCCTTTCTTTTTTTAGTGGGTGTTAAGTTTAAATTTTTGTGTGGCGGAAAGAATTTTTAATGTAAGTATTATGATAATAACTTTTAGATTGTGCATGTAATAGGCCAGTATAAATGCTTTCTGGTACATTAAAGAAATCATACATACCATGCTTTAATTGGATTCGCAAAATCATAGAAAAAGGATTATAACCAACAGCAACTATATTTTTTGAGGTAACCGGAGATAGCTTCATTATTATGCAACTCCTTATTTTTCATTTTTAATAATTCTTTGTAGGTAACGGTATTGTGGTGTTGAAATCTTTATAATTAAAGAGGTATTATACCTATATTCAATATATTTAATATTGGTTATACGTAATTATAAGTAAGTTCACACGAAGTTCATATCGATATGCTATTTTTATTTCACCTTTGATTTATTAATAAGAAAATATTGACCATTTGAAAAAAAGGTATATTATTTATACGAGGTAATAAAAATTCACTTCTTTCATTATTATGCTAAAAGGGGCAGCATTATTAGAAAATTAGAAGTGAAAATAGTATGTATAAGAGCCATTCTAAAATTTGTAATCTGTGAATTAGGAAAATATTGAATGCTCCAGGTCAGTACACTTTCTTGCCTAAACGTATTTACGAAAGTGACCTCAATATTTTTAATTAAATCAACGGGAGAATTGAAAGGCAGGAGAAAGTAACATGTCAGAAAATTATCGTTCTCGCGAGGAGCGACGACAAGTTAAAAAGAAAAAACAACCAGCTTCTAAAACACAAAAACCAAAAGGTAAAACATCATTTTTCCGCAAGTTTTTAATTACTTGTTTATTACTTGGTATTGTAGGTTTAGTGGCGGGGGTTGCTACCTTTTTCGTAATGATTAAGGACGCACCAAAACTGGAAAAAGCAAAACTTGTTAATCCGTTATCCTCAAAAATTTATGATAAAAACGGGGATTTGGTATATGAATATGGAAAAGAAAAAAGGACGAATGTTACGTATGATCAAATACCTAAATTAGTAGAAAATGCATTTTTAGCGACAGAAGATTCACGTTTTTATGAGCATAGCGGAGTAGACTTTAAAGGTACTGCCCGTGCTGTTTTAGTGAGTCTTAAAGGAGATTATGGCTCTCAAGGTGGAAGTACGATAACGCAGCAAGTTATTAAAAACTACTTCTTATCTATGGATAAAACACCAAAGCGTAAGGCGCAAGAAATATATTTAGCTTATAAGCTAGAACAACAGTATTCAAAACATGAAATATTAGAGATGTACTTAAATAAAATTAACTTAGGTAATCGTTCATATGGTATCGCAACAGCAGCACAAAACTACTATGGTAAAGAATTGAAGGACTTAACATTACCAGAAGTTGCGATGCTTGCAGGTTTACCGAAAGCACCGAATAACTATGATCCAACGAAAAAAGAAAATGTTCAAAAAGCAACAGAAAGAAGAAATGTTGTTCTAAACTTAATGAATCGACATGGATATATAACAAAACAGGAAATGGAAGAAGCAATAAAAGTTGACGTAGAAAAGGGACTCAAGCCTGCAGCTCAACTACAAACAATGCCATACCCTGCATTTATGGATGCAGTTGTGAAAGAAGTAGAAAAAGAATTGCCAGATGCTAATATTGGTTCTGACGGTTTAGAAATTTATACAACGTTAGATCCGAAAGCACAGAAACTTGCTGATAATATTTTAAATAATAATATCATTGATTATCCAAACGATAAATTCCAAGGTGCATTCACATTTATGGATACGAAAACAGGAGAAGTTCGTGCTATAGGTAGTGGCCGTGGAGAAAATAAAGCTGTATTTAAAGGGCATAATATGGCAATTGAATTAGATCGTGCAGCTGGTTCAACGATGAAGCCAATTT
This sequence comes from Bacillus sp. EKM501B, assembly GCF_011800505.1. Classification (NCBI taxonomy): domain Bacteria; kingdom Bacillati; phylum Bacillota; class Bacilli; order Caryophanales; family Bacillaceae; genus Bacillus; species Bacillus sp. EKM501B. The sequence continues at coordinate 199,145 of NZ_JAALFZ010000006.1, forward strand.
TCGACTATGCTCCTGCAATTGAATATTTAAAATGGGCTACGTATCATCAAATCGATGACTCTCCATTTAAGTATTCAACGGGTCAAGAAGTTCGAAATGCAGATAGAAGTCATATGGGTCCAATTACGATGCGTGAAGCATTAAAAATGTCGCGTAATATTCCTGCAATTAAAACTGCAAAAGAAGTAGGGATTAGTAAATCAAAAGAATTCTCTGAGAAACTAGGTATTACATTTAATACAGCACCGACGGAATCGACAGCGATTGGTACAAATGAAGTATCGCCAACTGAAATAGCGGGTGCTTATGCGGCATTTGGTAATGAAGGTAAATATACGAAACCGCATTTTGTTAAGAAAGTCGTTTATCCAGACGGTAAGTCACAAAGTTTTGGACAAAAACCAAAACAAGTTATGACAGATTCTACCGCATACATGATTACTGATATGCTTCGTTCTGTAGTTACATCGGGTACTGGTACATCGGCAAATGTAGGCTCTTTAGATGTAGCTGGTAAAACGGGTACGACAAACTATTCATCAAAGCAATTAGCTCAATATAAAATTCCAGAAAGTGCAACTCGTGATAGTTGGTTTGCTGGATATACACCGCAATATACGATGGCAGTATGGACTGGGTATATGAAAGATGGTAAAGACGAGTATATTAGTAGTAAAAATACGAAAATTGCACAGTTGATCTTTAAAGAAATGATGAGCGAAATGGCTACAGATAAATCACGCTTTAAAATGCCAAGTAGTGTTATTCAAGAAGGTAGTGAGCTACGTATAAAAGGTGAAAAACGTGATTCATCGCCAAATACTAGCGTACCGGATACAACGGAGCAACCAAAACAAGATCAACAGCAAAAAACTGAAGAAGAGAAAAAGCAAGAAGAATTAAAGAAACAAGAAGAACTGAAAAAACAAGAAGAACAAAAGAAACAAGAGGAACTTAAGAAGCAAGAAGAACAAAAGAAACTAGAAGAGCAAAAGAAACAAGAAGAAGAAAAGAAACAAAATGAACAAAATAACGGAAATGGTCAAGGAACGACACCTCCAGCAAATAACGGAGGAGGCCAAGGAACGACACCTCCAGCGAATAACGGAGGAGGCCAAGGAACGACACCTCCAGCGAATAACGGAGGAGGCCAAGGAACGACACCTCCAGCAAATAACGGAGGAGGTCAAGGAACGACACCTCCAGCGAATAATAATGGAGGTCAAGGAACTCCAACCCCACCTGCAACAGTACAACCAAATAATGGTGGAAATGCAGGAGAGGTTCCTGCCAATAATGGACAATAAGAAAAATTTATAAAAAATATTAAAAAGCACTTAAGATTTGTGAAAATTACAATCTTAAGTGCTTTTTTCATTTTGCTACAGAAAATGTAATGTTAAGGGCTAGATAGAAGAAAAAGAGTGAATTAACGTAAAGAGAGAAAAGTCTACTTGCAAATGATGGTATGTGTTGGTTATCCCGCAAAGGGACTAACTATGATGAATCATATAAAGTATTAAATAAGTAAAAATTATATTCAAATCTTTAATAAATGTCTTTCTTTAACGGTTACTTTAGTTTGGAAAACAATTAAAAAGTCGAATTTCTTATTTAAGGAATTCGACTTTGTTATGTTGAAACTGGATTAAAGGTTCGCCTTATTAAAATGTAGGGGTAATACAGTGATAGCTATTAAATGTTAAACGTACCATGAAAATTTTGGAAAAAAATTGAAGGGAAATGATAAAAGACTTGAGTCGGAGGTAGTGGAGGATAACTATGGCTATGAATGGGAGTACTACTGGGGTGTGTACCATGATGCCAAAATGATGGGGTAACTTGACCGGGAATTTGATATTGCTGCCAAGTTGCGGGAAGTTCAATTCCTACATCGGAGCTAGCTGTATGAACTGCAGGAACATGTATCCCAGGAGTCGAAGGAACTACGGCAGTTACTCTTAATAATACCCACATGAAATATTCACTCCTAAGTTGAGTTAATAAATTAGTATATTCTTTTCACACGTATAAAGGTACATATATAGGACTTTCGTTTAAAACATGCGTACAAAGTCTTAAGACTAATGTAAGCTGATGGTGGACTATTTAATATGAAAAGATACGTCTATTTGCGGAGGGAAAAGAGATAAAAAAAATATACAATGAGGGTGTTAATCGTAATATTTTACGAGTGTATGGAGGTATTTTTATGGAACGATTATGGACGAAATCATTTATTCAAATGACTTTCGCAATGTTATTTTTATTTACAGGATTTTATTTACTTGTTCCAACGCTCCCGCTCTTTATTAAAGAGATAGGTGGCAATGAATCGCAAGTTGGACTTATGATGGGGATGTTTACAATAGCTGCTGTTGTAATACGACCGATTATTGGAGGAATGTTAGATCAATATGGTAGAAGATCCTTTATTATTTTCGGACTCATCTTTTTTGGCTTAACGATGTACTCCTATAATATAGCATCGACTATTGTCCTTTTAGCTGTTTTACGTGTTATTCACGGAGTAACATGGGCTGTTTCTACAACAGCTGTTGGAACAGCAATAACGGATATTATTCCAGATTCACGCCGCGGTGAAGGTATGGGTTGGTATGGGATGGCGATGACAATTGCAATGGCGATTGGACCTATGATTGGATTATGGGTTGTGCAAAATTATTCATTTGATGGTCTATTTTTATTAGCGACGTTGTTATCTTTTATGGCAGTTGTATTATCATTAATAACGAAGATCCCATTTACGCCACAAAAAGAAAAAGGGAAAATTCAGCTATTTGAGAAATCCGTATTAACAATCACGATTGTAGTATTCTTTTTATCGTTTGCATATGGAGGAATAACAACCTTTTTACCGTTATTTGCATCATCAATTCATGTAAACCCGGGAACTTTCTTTCTTGTATATGCAATTGCATTAACAATTGTAAGACCAATTTCAGGGAAACTATTAGATAAGTATGGAGAAGTATTCATCATACTTCCAGCATTATGTATTACTATTTTAGCTATAGTTGTTTTAACTATCTCAAATGGTTTGATAGGTGTAATTATCGCAGCAACATTATACGGTATTGGATTTGGTTCAGCGCAGCCAGCTTTGCAAGCGGCAATACTTACAATTGTCGATCCGAGTAAAAGAGGAGTTGCAAATGCTTCATTTTTTACAGCGTTTGATTTAGGAATCGGGTTAGGTGCTATTTTACTTGGAGTTGTTTCACAAATGTTTGGTTATCGTATTTTATTTTCAGGGAGTGCAATTTCAGCATTGATAGCCTTAATTATTTTCGTCTTCTTTGTAAAACAACGATTAGGAAAAAAAGAGTTTGCGTAAACTGGAGGAATAAAGATGAGAATTTCAATTGATCGTAAAGCTCTGCAATGGTTCCAGGAAGAATTACGTATAAAGCACGGTGAATCTGTACGTTTTACTGTAAGGTACGGAGGGGATAGTTCAATTCAGCCCGGATATTCTTTAGGGGTTGTTGCTGAGAAACCCGATGGCGAAATAGTGTCAGTTGAGAAGGAAGGTATTATATTTTTTGTAGATTCTGATGATCTTTGGTATTTTCAAAACTATGATTTATTTGTAAGTTATCATGAGGAAATGGAAGAAATTCAATTTAATTATGTAAAATAATAACTTTATTAAAAATGAATAAGTTTTATATAAAAATTATATTTAAGAGATAGTGAAATAAATATCATATAGTAACGAGCTGTATTTATGTACAGCTCGTTTTTTCTATTTCTCAAATAAAATTAGAATAATTGTATATTTGGCGGTGTTATATGAAAAATCTTTATATTTTGTTTTTGAAAATACGCAAAGAAGTCTATCCTTTCTTTATAAAATATAAGAATTATTTTCAAAAAATTGTATTGTTACAGTAAGAAAAGTGTAGGAAACTTATCATTATAAAATAAATTGAAATCTTCTAAAAACTCTGATACATTGAAATAGAAATGTAGTTTCACAATATTGTAAAGGCTTACAGTTATGTGCACGAAGATCTATTAGGATTGGAGGAAATAATGATGAAAGCTGAAGAGAAATTTTCCCCGGGATTAGATGGTATAGTGGCAGCGGAGACGAAAATCTCGTTTCTTGACACAGTAAAAGGTGAAATTGTAATTCAAGGGTATGACTTAATCGAACTCTCAAAAACAAAAGAGTATTTAGACATTGTGCACCTTTTATTGGAGGAACATCTACCGAATGAAGATGAAAAAGCAACACTTGAAAAGAAATTAAAAGAAGAATATGCAGTACCAGAAGGTGTGTTCAACGTACTAAAGGCATTGCCTAAAGAGACGCATCCCATGGATGGATTACGTACAGGTGTGTCAGCGTTAGCTGGTTACGATAATGATATCGAAAACCGCTCGTTAGAAGTGAATAAAAGCCGAGGGTACAAGCTGTTAAGTAAAGTGCCAAACATTGTAGCGAATAGCTATCATATTTTAAATAATGAGGAGCCAATTGAACCTCTTAAAGAATTATCTTATAGTGCGAATTTCTTCTATATGTTAACTGGTAAAAAACCAACTGAACTTGAGGAAAAGATCTTTGATCGTTCCCTTGTTTTATATAGTGAGCATGAAATGCCAAACTCTACATTTACAGCTCGCGTTATTGCATCAACACAATCAGATTTATACGGTGCTTTAACAGGTGCAGTTGCATCTTTAAAAGGAAGTTTACATGGCGGTGCAAATGAAGCGGTTATGTACATGCTTTTAGAAGCTGGTAATGTTGAGAAATTTGAAGAGTTATTACAGAAGAAACTATATAACAAAGAAAAAATTATGGGCTTTGGACACCGTGTTTATATGAAGAAGATGGATCCAAGAGCACTTATGATGAAGGAAGCTTTAAAACAGTTATGTGATGTAAAAGGTGATTATACACTATATGAAATGTGTGAAGCTGGAGAAAAGATTATGGAGAAGGAAAAAGGAATTTATCCAAATCTTGATTATTATGCAGCTCCAGTATATTGGATGCTAGGTATTCCAATTCAACTTTACACCCCAATCTTCTTTAGCTCTAGAACAGTGGGGTTATGTGCGCACGTTATTGAGCAACATGCAAATAATCGTTTGTTCCGTCCACGTGTAAATTATATTGGCGAGCGACATGTACTTAGTAAATAAGAACAACTGGGGAGTTGTTAGCGCCGCCCGCCAGATGGGTGTTTGACCGACACCCATCATTAATAATAACGAATTTTCGACAGAAAGGGAAGGATAGCATGATTAAAACAAATGAAATTAAGCAAAAAGATGCATTATTAGAAGAGATTACCGATTATGTATTAAATAAAGAGGTTACTAGTGCAGAAGCATTCAGTACAGCCCGTTACGTATTACTTGATACACTTGGATGTGGAATTTTAGCACTGCAATATCCAGAATGTACGAAATTACTAGGACCAGTTGTGCCAGGAACAATCGTGCCAAATGGTACACGTGTACCAGGTACGTCTTATGTACTAGATCCAGTAAAAGGTGCATTTAATATCGGATGTATGATCCGTTGGTTAGACTATAACGATACTTGGCTTGCAGCAGAGTGGGGACATCCATCTGATAACCTAGGCGGAATTTTAGCAGTTGCAGATTATATTAGCCGTGTTCGTATTTCAGAAGGAAAAGAAGCTTTAAAAGTACGTGAAGTATTAGAAATGATGATTAAAGCACATGAAATTCAAGGCGTGCTTGCTTTAGAAAACAGCTTAAACAGAGTTGGTCTTGACCATGTATTATATGTAAAAGTAGCAACAACTGCAGTAGTTGCGAAAATGCTTGGCGGAACACGTGAAGAAATCTTTAATGCATTATCACATGCGTGGATTGATAATTCTAGTCTTCGTACATATCGTCATGCTCCAAATACGGGCTCACGTAAATCATGGGCTGCAGGTGACGCAACGAGCCGCGGTGTTCATCTTGCAATGACTGCTCTAAAAGGTGAAATGGGTTATCCAACAGCATTATCTGCGCCAGGATGGGGATTCCAAGATGTATTATTCAATAAACAAGAATTAAAATTAGCAAGACCACTAGAGTCATATGTAATGGAAAATGTATTATTTAAAGTGTCATATCCAGCAGAATTCCATGCACAAACGGCTGCAGAATGTGCAGTGAAGTTGCATCCGGAAATTAAAGAGAGATTAGATGAAATTGACCGTATTACAATTACAACTCATGAATCAGCAATTCGTATTATTGATAAAGAAGGTCCATTAAATAACCCAGCTGATCGTGATCATTGCTTACAATACATTACGGCAATTGGTTTATTAAAAGGAGATATCGTTGCAGACGATTATGAAGATGCAGTAGCAAACGATCCACGTGTAGATGAATTACGTAATAAGATGGTTGTTGTTGAAAACAAACAGTACAGTGTAGATTACCTTGACCCGAACAAGCGCTCAATCGCCAACGCTGTTCAAGTTCACTTTAAAGATGGCACAGTAACAGAAAATGTGGAATGTGAATATCCACTTGGTCACCGCTTCCGTAGAGACGAAGCAATTCCAAAAGTTGTTCAAAAATTCACTGCAAATATGGCAGGTCATTATTCTAGTAAGCAACAAGAACAAATTCATGAAGTTTGTTTAAATGAAGAAAAACTAGAAAATATGAATGTAAACGAATTTGTAGATCTATTCTTAATTTAATAATAGGGGGAATTTAGAATGGCTTGGGTTGTGAAAAAGCAGTCAACACAAGAGGAGCTTGCGAATCGATTCCGAGCTTTAGTAGAAGCAAATGAAATTTTGCAAATTCCAGGTGCTCATGATGCAATGGCAGCTCTTGTTGCAAAAAATACAGGTTTTTCAGCTCTTTATTTATCAGGAGCTGCTTATACTGCAAGTAAAGGCTTACCAGATTTAGGTATCGTGACGTCTACTGAAGTGGCTGAGAGAGCAAGAGATTTAGTAAGAGCTACAGACTTACCTGTTCTTGTTGACATTGATACAGGATTTGGTGGTGTACTAAATGTGGCGAGAACAGCTGTAGAAATGGTGGAAGCGAAAGTAGCAGCTGTCCAAATTGAAGATCAGCAATTACCAAAAAAATGTGGACATTTAAATGGTAAGAAACTTGTTACTACAGAAGAATTGGTTCAAAAAATTAAAGCGATTAAAGAAGTTGCACCGAGCTTATACATTGTAGCACGTACTGATGCTCGCGGCGTTGAAGGATTAGATGAAGCAATTGAAAGAGCAAATGCATATGTAAAAGCAGGTGCAGACGCAATTTTCCCTGAAGCGCTTCAATCAGAGGAAGAATTCCGTCTATTTAATAGTAAGGTAAATGCACCTTTGCTTGCGAATATGACTGAATTCGGAAAAACTCCATATTATAGTGCAGAGGAATTTGCGAATATGGGCTTCCAAATGGTTATTTATCCTGTAACTTCACTTCGCGTTGCAGCGAAAGCATATGAAAATGTGTTTGCTTTAATTAAAGAAACAGGTTCTCAAAAAGATGCACTTTCTAATATGCAAACGAGAAGTGAATTATACGAAACAATTTCATATCATGACTTTGAAGAGTTAGATACTGGTATTGCAAAAACAGTATTATCAGAAGATCAATAGATAAAGCAGCGAAGGCGATGAAAATACATCTTTGGCAAAATAAAATGCTTGATGTGAAAAATCATCGCCTTCTATTTTCAAAAAAGATATTCCACTCATCGTAGACGAGCATAAGCAAAAAGCTATGACAGCCGAATGATAGGGGGATACATATGGAGAAAACGAAGTTACCATGGGATGAATTTTTTTCACTTAATAAAGATATAAATCATACTTACTTTACACCAGAAGATTTTTCAGGTGATGAAGATTTAATCGCAAAAACGACAGAACAATTCGTTAAACAAGAAATTGTTCCACAAATGGAGAATATTGAACAACATAACTATAAAGTTTCTCGTCAATTATTTGAGAAAGCTGGGGAACTTGGATTATTAGGCATTGAGGTACCAGAAGATTATGGCGGGTTCGAGTTAGGAAAGGCTGTCTCAGGTCTTGTAGCAGAGAAAATGGGTTACGCTGGTGCGTTTAGCGTTTCTTTTAATATACACGCTGGTGTCGGTACATTGCCTTACATATATTATGGAACGAAAGAGCAAAAAGAAAAATATTTACCGAAAATCGCATCGGGAGAATGGATTGGGGCTTATGCTTTAACGGAGCCAAATGCTGGTTCGGATGCATTAAGTGCAAAAACAAGCGCCGTATTGAATGAAGAGGGAACAGCTTGGAAGTTAAATGGTGAGAAGCAATGGATTACAAATGCTCATATGGCAGATGTATACGTTGTTTTTGCGAAGACAAATAAAGGAATGACAGCGTTTATTGTCGAAAGAACATGTGAAGGTGTATCTATTGGATTAGAAGAAAAGAAAATGGGGATTAAAGGTTCTTCAACAGCGACTCTTATTTTAGAAGATGTTGTCATCCCTGCTGAAAATGTTTTAGGGGAAGTTGGGAAAGGGCATCACGTAGCCCTTAATATTCTTAACTTTGCTAGACTTAAACTTGCTTTTGGAAATATTGGAACAGCAAAACAAGCAATTGGTTTGTCGGTTCAATATGGAAAAGAGCGAAAACAGTTCCAAACGGAATTAGTAGACTTTACGATGATTCAAGAGAAAATTGCAAATATGATTATTGCTACATATGGAGCCGAAAGTGCAGCTTATCGTACAGCAGGTGTAATCGATGAAGCAATTCATGAGAGCGATGAAGATCTTATGAAGAAAATGTCCCAATTTGCAATTGAATGTGCACTGAATAAAGTAAATGCTTCTGAAACACTTGCTTATATCGTAGATGAAGCTGTACAAATTCATGGTGGTTACGGTTATATGCAAGAGTATGAGGTAGAACGATTATATCGTGATGCAAGAATTAGTCGTATTTTTGAAGGAACGAACGAAATTAATAGATTAACAGTTGCTAAAATGTTAATGAAGCAAATCGAACAATTAGAAGACACTGAAGTAGAAAGTGATGTAGCAAATGTAGAAAGAAACCATCGTTACATTTTATTAGCGAAAAAATTGTTGAAACAATCTTTGAAAACGCTCTCTAAAACTCCAGGTCTAAAAATTGACCAAGAACAAGAATATTCACGTGTAATATCAAATATGTTGACGGACGTGTACATCATGGAATCAGCGTTTTTACGTACGAGAAAAGCAGTACGTAAAAATGGAGAGGAAAAAGAACGTACGAAGCAACTCATAACGGATGTTATTTGTGAAGAAGGATACCGTAAAGTAGAAGAAGCGGCGATTTCTGTACTTTCAGCAGCTGTCACAGAAGAACAAGATAGAAATGTGATTTTAGCTGAAATCCGTCAATTATTAGTACCTTTATACACGAACGTATTTACGAAGAAGAGAGAAATTGCGAAAGCTATTATAAATCGTGGGAAATATATTGTGTAAATAGGAGGAAAGCGATATGAAAAAGATTGGTTTTATCGGTTTAGGTAACATGGGTCTTCCAATGTCAAAAAATCTAGTTAAATCAGGTTACACAGTATATGGCGTGGACTTAAATAAAGAGGCGGAAGCGTCCTTTGAAAAAGAAGGCGGAATTATCGGTCTATCAATCTCAAAACTAGCAGAAACATGTGATGTAGTTTTTACAAGTTTACCTTCACCTCGCGCTGTTGAAGCGGTATATTTTGGAGCAGAAGGATTATTTGAAAATGGTCACTCGAATATAGTTTTCATTGATACAAGTACGGTATCGCCGCAGTTAAACAAACAATTAGAGGAAGCTGCAAAGGAAAAGAAAGTAGACTTTTTAGCAGCACCTGTGAGCGGTGGTGTAATCGGAGCCGAAAACCGAACATTAACGTTTATGGTTGGTGGATCAAAAGAAGTATATGAGAAAACGGAATCTATCATGGGCGTACTAGGCGCGAACATTTTCCACGTTAGTGAGCAGATTGATAGTGGTACAACTGTTAAGTTAATTAATAACTTATTAATTGGTTTTTATACAGCTGGTGTGAGTGAAGCTTTAACATTAGCGAAAAAGAACAATATGGATTTAGATAAAATGTTTGATATTTTAAATGTAAGTTACGGTCAAAGTAGAATTTATGAACGTAATTATAAAAGTTTTATAGCACCTGAAAACTACGAGCCAGGATTTACTGTGAACTTATTGAAGAAAGATTTAGGATTTGCAGTTGACTTAGCTAAGGAAAGCGAACTCCATTTACCGGTAAGCGAAATGTTATTAAACGTATATGACGAAGCGAGTCAAGCTGGATATGGTGAAAACGATATGGCTGCTTTATATAAGAAAGTTAGCGAGCAATTAATTTCTAATCAAAAATAAATTATACAAAGGAGAGAATACAATGATTACAACTGAAATTAAACGAGTAAAAAATCACATTAACGGTGAGTGGGTTGAATCGACAGGTACGGAAGTAGAAGCAGTTCCAAATCCAGCGACTGGAAAAATTATCGCTTACGTTCCACTATCTCCAAAAGAAGATGTTGAAAAAGCTGTTGAAGCGGCAAAATCAGCATTCGAAACATGGTCTAAAGTACCAGTTCCAAATCGTTCAAGAAATTTATATAAATATTTACAGCTATTACAAGAAAACAAAGATGAGCTTGCAAAAATCATTACGCTAGAAAATGGTAAGACGCTAACGGATGCAACAGGTGAAGTACAGCGTGGTATTGAAGCGGTAGAACTTGCAACATCTACGCCAAATTTAATGATGGGTCAAGCACTTCCGAATATCGCTAGCGGAATTGATGGATCGATTTGGCGCTACCCAATCGGAGTTGTTGCTGGTATTACGCCATTTAACTTCCCGATGATGATTCCGTTATGGATGTTCCCACTTGCAATTGCTTGCGGTAATACATTCGTATTAAAAACATCTGAAAGAACGCCACTTTTAGCGGAGCGACTTGTAGAATTATTCTATGAAGCAGGTTTCCCAAAAGGCGTATTAAATTTAGTACAAGGCGGAAAAGATGTTGTAAATAGCATTTTAGAAAATAAAGATATTCAGGCTGTTTCGTTCGTTGGCTCTGAGCCGGTAGCTCGTTACGTATATGAAACAGGTACGAAACACGGAAAACGTGTACAAGCGTTAGCAGGTGCGAAAAACCATGCGATTGTAATGCCAGATTGCAATCTTGAGAAAACAGTACAAGGTGTAATTGGATCTGCATTTGCAAGTAGTGGAGAGCGCTGCATGGCATGCTCAGTAGTAGCAGTAGTGGATGAAATTGCTGATGAATTCATTGATGTATTAGTAGCAGAAACGAAAAAATTAAAAGTAGGCGATGGCTTTAACGAAGAGAACTATGTTGGACCATTAATCCGTGAATCTCATAAAGAGCGCGTTTTAGGCTACATTAATAGCGGTGTAGCAGATGGGGCAACTTTATTAGTAGATGGCCGTAAAATTAATGAAGAAGTTGGAGAAGGTTACTTTGTAGGTGCGACAATCTTTGATGGCGTAAATCAAGAAATGAAAATTTGGCAAGATGAGATTTTTGCTCCAGTATTAAGCATTGTACGAGTTAAAGATTTAGAAGAAGGTATTAAACTAACAAATCAATCTAAATTTGCAAATGGTGCAGTTATTTATACGTCAAACGGTAAACATGCACAAACGTTCCGTGATAATATCGATGCTGGTATGATCGGTGTAAACGTAAATGTTCCAGCACCAATGGCATTCTTCGCATTTGCAGGAAATAAAGCGTCATTCTTTGGTGATTTAGGTACAAATGGCACAGATGGCGTTCAATTCTATACACGTAAAAAAGTTGTAACTGAGCGCTGGTTTTAATATAAAATAAACAGCCAAATTAGTTATTAAATGAAAACCACCACTATTAATAGTGGTGGTTTTCATCTTGTTAATTACTTTTTTCAAAAGCAAGTTTAATACCAAAACCAATTAAGACGACTCCCGTTAACCCTTGAATATAACGCTGCGTCTTCGGTTTTTTCATAAAAGCACTAATTTTATCAATTAAAAATATATAAAAAGCGAACCAAATGGCTGTTAAAACGAGGTAAGTAAGGCCCATTACGAGTAGTTGGATAAACGTATTATGATTTGGATTTAAAAATTGCGGTAAAAACGTTAAAAAGAATACTGCAACTTTAGGGTTTAATAAATTCGTAAGAAACCCTTGTCGAAAGCAAGAGGTGTGTTCATCTTCATTATTTAAAGATGTATCGTTCGTATCAATGCCTTCTTTATTTCTTACTGCTAAAAGGGCTTTAATACCAATATAAATTAAATATAGAGCCCCAACGTACTTGAAAATAGAAAATAAAAGAGCTGACTTTACAATAAGTGCAGAAAGACCAATTACAGCAGCTAAAGTATGAATTAATAGTGCAATACATGTACCAAACACTGTTTTCACTCCACCGACTTTACCAGCAACCAATGTATTTTTCGTAGCCATTGCTGTATCTGGACCAGGTAAAATGATAAGGCAAATAGACATAATGATGAAAAGAAGATAATTTTCTATCATAGCCGCCCCTCCTTTTTATTTTTAGAATATTTGATTAAAATCAGTGTAGCACAAAAATGGATTTAATAAAATTAAATTTTGTTAAAAATAATTAAATAAAAAAGGCTATATAGTAGCTGTAATTACACTACTATATAGCTTCGATTTTATCCCGCTATTTGCGGGTAGTAAGATTTTCACCGCACAAGATTTAGCTGAAGCAAAGAAGTTAGGTAGGGGATGAACGAAACACCCCCTCATGACAATTTCATTTTATGCATTAAGTAAGTTAAAGAAACGATTCACATCTTCTTCTGAAATGTCACTTAACTGTTTATATTTATAATTCGGATTTTGATCTTTATCAACGACAACGGAGCGTACTCCTTCGAAGAAATCTTCATGTCTCATGAAATTTTTAGCAAGTATAAGGTCCGTAGCGAAACATTCTTCAACGGATTTATCTTTTCCATCAATAAACTGTTTTAATGTTACTTTTAGTGAAATAGGGGATTTTGATAACAGTGTTTCTTTCGTTTTTAGAGCAAAGGAACTTTCATCTTTCTCCAATGAATGGATGATTTCTTCAATTGTATCGAAAGCAAAATGTGAATTGATTACTTCTAATGAAGGAGCGAGCTCGCTTTCTAAGTTTGGAGCAGTTGCAAATGTACGAATAACTTCTTTTAAATTAGTATGTACATCATCTTCTTTATGCCAATTTACACTTTCAAGTTCAGTAAGAAACTCTGGTAATGAATCAGATGTCATAAAGTAATCAGCAGCATTAATAAATAATACGTCAGAAGCTTTTAAAATAGATGCTGTTAAAGCAACGAATCGTCCTGTATATCCAGGCGCTTTATTTAAGAAATATGCAGCTCCGACGTCTGGGAAGAAGCCAATATTCATCTCTGGCATTGCCCATTTCGTACGCTCAGTTACAATGCGATACTTCGCACCATTTGTAAGACCGACACCACCGCCCATTACAATTCCATCTAAACAAGCAATAATCGGTTTTGTATATTGATAAATATATGTATCAATTTCATACTCTTCTTCAAAAAAACGTTCTGCATGTTGCAATGCCACTTCATTGGAACGCGCTTCATAAAGAGTTTTAATGTCGCCGCCTGCACAAAAACCTTTTGTGCCAGCTCCTTTTAACACGATAAGTGCAATACGCTCATCGTGTTCCCACTCTTTAAGTTTTTGTCCGATAGGTTGTAACATGTCATAAGATAAAGAATTAAGTGCTTTTGGACGGTTTAAAGTAATTGTCGCAACGCCGTTTTCACTAACAGAAAATAAAACTTGTTCAGTCATAATGCATCCTCCCTTACATATCTTCTTATTCTTAATTCTTGATATGTACTGAAATGTCCTTTATAAATTTTGTCAAAAGTTGACGGTAAATATTAATTTGGTCACTGCATATTTTGACGAGTTATCTTTGCAGGATTTCAGAGACTGAGGGGGAATATTACAACATTACTGTAAGTGTAATTATTTGAAGTTATAATGATAAAAGCGCTATTATATAGGTGTGAAATGTTCATTATCAATTCTAAAAGTGTGTTTGAAGAAAAAATAAATCGTACAATTGTAATAAAAAATTTTACACTGAATTAGAAATAGAGAAAGGAGAAATCGGAATGCCAGGACCTTTACTATTGTCGGTTATTATTTTGTCTTTTTTAATGATAGGAATAACGCAGTATTTTCATCATACAGATACGACAGAAGAAGTGAAGGATAAAGTACGTCTCGTATTTCCGATTTTTATAATATCTATTTCATTCTGTATTTTATTAAATAAAGATGGCTACATTGTCGCAGTGTTCTCATTTTTCGTCGCAATCGTCTTAATTACCGTTTTATATTATGTAATGAAAGACTTTATACAAAAATAAAGATGTCATAATAGACATTTTTATTTTGGGGAAAATATAAAATTTCACATACCTTATTTTATATAAAATACATAAAACATATAACAATAGAAAAGTGTGTACTTTGCTGTGTATGTACTTGTCAATCTTGCATAGCCACTATACTATTAAAATGTAGAGATTATAAAAAGGGGTTGTATCTATCATGAAATTTGAGATGCACACAAAAATTATTTCAAATGAAAAAGAAGTAAGATTACATATTGAAGAAAATATATTTCAATTAATATTGGATGGTTATCACTTATTTACAGTTCAAGAAATATTGCCTTTATATAAATCAAATGAAGAAAGAATTGGAAGTGCAACGATATTGAAGCTAGAGTGGGAGAACGGAAAAACTACAATAAACTATCAACTCGTTTCACTAAAATCAGTAAATTAAAAGGAGTAGAAAAATATGAAGTTATTTCATACAGCGGATTGGCATTTAGGTAAGCTTGTTCATGGCGTGTATATGACTGAAGACCAAAAGATTGTATTAGATCAGTTTGTACAGGCTGTTGAAGAAGAAAAACCAGATGCTGTAATTATTGCAGGGGATTTATATGACCGAGCAATTCCACCTACAGAAGCAGTAGACTTATTAAATGATGTGCTGCAAAAAATAGTTATTGATTTGCAAACACCAGTTATTGCGGTAGCTGGTAATCATGATAGTCCGGATCGTATCCATTTTGGAAGTAGTTTAATGAAAAAACAAGGATTACATATTGCAGGTCAATTTCAATTCCCGTATGAACCTGTTGTACTAAATGATGAATATGGAGAGGTTCACTTCCATCTAATACCGTATGCAGACCCAAGCATAGTGAGGCACGTGTTGAAAAATGAAGACATACGTTCTCATGATGATGCGATGCGCATTTTTATGAATGAGCTCTCTGAAACGATGGATAAAGAAGCTAGACATGTATTTGTTGGACATGCATTTGTAACTTCTTCAGGAGAAGCGGAGGAGAATACAAGTGATGCAGAACGACCACTTTCAATTGGTGGTGCTGAATATGTAAATAGTCATTATTTTGATAAGTTTCATTACACAGCGCTTGGACATTTACATCAAGCGCATTTCGTACGTAATGAGACGATTCGATATTCAGGTTCACCACTTGCCTATTCAATTTCTGAAGAGAAACATAAAAAAGGCTATTACATTGTACAACTGAATGAAACTGGTGAAGTAGCAATTGAAAAAAGGTTACTTTCACCACGTCGTAAAATGCGAACAGTAGAAGCGAAAATAGATGAATTATTACAGCACCCAGTAAGTGAAGATTACGTATTTGTAAAATTATTAGACGAAAACCCTGTCTTACAGCCAATGGAGAAAATACGATCTGTATATCCAAATGCAATGCACGTTGAAAGAGCGATGCAAAGGCGAGAACTCACAGATACAAATGAAGTAACTGTTTCAAGACATAAAACGGATGATTTATCTCTTTTAAAGGCTTTCTATAAAGAAATGAAGGGGTTAGATTTATCAGAAGAGAAAGAACGCCTATTTATAGATGTATTACAAACAGTGCAAGAACGGGAAGGTGAACGAGGATGAGACCGATTCAGCTTATTATGACAGCATTCGGGCCATATAAACAGAAAGAAATAATCGATTTTGAAGATCTTGGAGAACATCGTATTTTCGCTATTTCTGGGAATACAGGAGCTGGAAAAACAACGATTTTTGATGCGATTTGTTATGTGTTATATGGTGAGGCTAGTGGCGAAGAACGTAGTGATACGAGCATGCTTCGAAGTCAATTTGCTGATGATAATGTTTATACAAGTGTTGAATTAACCTTTCAGTTAAAAGGGAAACGCTATGAAATAAAACGACAACTTGGACATAAAAAACAAGGGAATAAGACTATTACAGGACATGCAGTAGAATTATATGAAGTTATTGATGGAGAAAACGTTCCAGCCGTCGATCGTTTTCATGTAACAGACGTAAACAAAAAAGTGGAAGATTTAATTGGGTTAAGTAAACATCAATTTAGCCAAATTGTTATGTTACCCCAAGGGGAATTCCGAAAACTATTAACATCTGAGACGGAAAACAAAGAAGAGATTTTACGTCGTATTTTTAAAACGGATCGTTATAAATTAATGCGTGAGTTACTTGATCAAAAGAGAAAACAATGGAAAGACGTCTTACAAGAAAAACAAAAAGAGAGAGAGCTCTATTTCCGTAATGTTTTTAAATTACCAATCCGTGATGGAGCATTATTAGAGACATTAGTGGCACAAGAACATGTAAATACGCATCAAGTAGTAGAAGCGTTAGAACAAGAAACAACCGTGTATAAGGCAGAGGTTGAGCAATTACAAGTAGAACAAGATGTTCAAACGAAGCAATTAAAGGATGCAGAAATACGTTTTCATGCAGCAAAATCTGTAAATGAGAAATTTATAGATTTACAACAAAAGAATGAGAAATATAACACTTTACAAGAGAACCGTGCAGCAATTGAAAGGAAAGAAAAATTCTTTAAACGTGCGGAACAAGCAAAGCACTTATTACCATTTGAACAATGGTATGAAGAAGCGATGGAAAATGAGCAGAAAGCTGAAAGTTTGTTAAAACAGATAATCGTCAAACAAGAACAGATAATGAATAGCTTTGAACTTGCTCAGGAGAAGTATGAAGTAGTAAAGAATAAAGAAGCTGAACGAGAAGAGGCTAAAAAACTTGTTCAAAGATTAGAAGAGTTACAAGCGATTATTGAATCATTAGCTGAGAGAAAGCTGAATTTACAAAATGCCGAAATTCAAATAGGGAAATTAAAAGAAAGTATGCAAAAGTTAGATCAACAACTAGAAGAGCATACAAACCAAAAACAGAGAATGTCTGATGAATTGCAGCAATTAGAACAAGCACTTGAGCAATATGTAGCTAAAGTGGAAGAACTAACGAATATGCGAGAAGATGCAAAAGTTTTAAAACAAGCATATGATGTTTGGCAAGAAAAACAAAAATTCGAGCAAGAAAAAGAAGCGGCAAATAATAAAATGCAAGTGGCAGTTCGTGCATATGAAAACATGGAGCGCCGCTGGTTAAGTGAACAAGCTGGTATATTAGCTCTTCATTTACATGACGGTGAATCTTGTCCGGTATGTGGTAGTACGAGTCATCCACAAAAAGCTACAGAGCAAAGTAATGCGATCGATGAAAAAGAGTTAAACGATTTAAGAGATAAGAAGAACATTGCTGAAAAATTCCATGTGCAAGTAGAGGAGAAATGGAATTTCTATCGACTACAATATGAACAAGTGATAGAAGAAGTTGTGAAGCGCGGCTACAATTCGGAAAAATTAGCTGAAACATATAGTGCACTTGTTCAAAAAGGAAAACAATTAGCTGCAGATGTTAATACGTTAAAAGCAAGTGAAGAAACACGTAAGCAGATTGCTGCGAACATGAAAAGCGTAGAAGAAAAAATAGAAGAACTTCAGAAACAAAAACGAGAATTGGAAACAATGCAGCACCGTACAGAAATGGAGTGTATGCAACTTCGTACGTCATATGAACATGATAAACGAAATATTCCAGAAAACTTACAAACAGTACAAGCTTGGAAAGCACAGTTTGACCAAGCTATGCAGGAACTTAGGTTAATGGAGGACGAATGGAAGAAAGTGCAGGAAGCGTATCAGCATTGGCAAAATGAAAATATACGTATTCAAGCAGAACAAAAAGGTGCTTCTAATCAATTTGAAAGTGCAAAATTAAAGAAAGAAGAGACTTTCGCACGCTTTATGAAAGAGCTAGAACAAAGCGGGTTTACAGATGAATTCACGTATAAAAAAGCCAAATTAAGCGATCCCGAGGTGGAGATGTTACAAAAAGAAATTCAAGGTTATTATTCATCGCTTGAAGTGCTTGCAAAACAAATTGAAGAGTTAAACTCAGAATTAAAAGATAAAGAGTATATGGATATTACATCTTTAGGTGAACACATAAAAGAACTAGAAATTAATCTCGATATCATTAAAGAAAAACGTCAACGTGCGCAAAATGCGGTAACATATATTTCTGATTTACATGAAAACATTAGACGTATTGACGAACAAATTCACGAGGAAGAAAAAGCCTTCCAAGAACTTGTTGATTTATATGAAGTAATGAAAGGTGATAACGAAAGTCGTATATCATTTGAACGTTACATCTTAATTGAGTATTTAGAACAAATTGTTCAAATCGCAAACGAACGACTACGTAAATTATCAAATGGACAATTTTATTTAAAACGAAGTGAGCGAGTTGAAAAAAGAAACCGTCAAAGTGGATTAGGTTTAGATGTGTACGATGCATACACTGGCCAAACACGCGATGTAAAAACACTATCCGGTGGAGAGAAATTTAACGCATCACTTTGCCTAGCGCTAGGAATGGCAGATGTCATTCAAGCATATGAAGGCGGTATTTCCATCGAAACGATGTTCATCGATGAAGGGTTCGGTTCATTAGATGAAGAATCGTTAACGAAAGCGGTAGATGCCTTAATTGACTTACAAAAATCAGGCCGATTTATCGGTGTCATCTCACACGTTCAAGAGCTGAAAAACGCAATGCCAGCTGTATTAGAAGTAACGAAGCAGAAGGATGGGTGTAGTCAGACTAGGTTTGTGGTGAAGTAAGCTTAGAAAATGGAGTAGGGAATCTACCGATACTTTTAGTGTCATATGTATGAATAATAAAACGTCGTCTCTTCATATTGGAGGCGACGTTTTATTTTATAAAATATCTATGAATTATCTGTAGAAGGCGGCGTATTCTCCAAACGATTATAAGTTTTAAAGGCTGAAATTGCTGAGATAACCCCGCCTACTAAAAATAAAGCGGATCCTCCAACTAAGATGATACGACTGACATATGTTTCCCGTGCTTCTTCGACTTCTTCTTGTAACGCTGTAGGCATATGAATCCCCCCTTTATAAAAGTTGTTTTATAAATAGTATATACAAACGCCTAAAATGTGTTAAAATAACTGATGATTTTATGCAGTGGGTAATTAGATGAGTAGGATGCGAGTGGCTAAGTAAATCTTCATCATAAATTTATGTGAACTTCACATAGAGCACATATTAACATTGTATTATGTATATGTACCAAATAAATAAATAAAGTGAATGTAAGTTCTGTTTTCAAAAATTTAAAATCCTTTTATTTCTATATGAAAGTTTTAATCAAGGGTTTTAAAAAATTTGGAAATAGATCTTATGAATATGGAATTCATATAAAAGGGGAATGTCTTATGACAACATATACGAGTGAAATGAGAAAAACTTTAGTTTCAGAAGAAGATGTAGATATTTTAAAAATTATGGCGCATCCAATCCGACTGCAAATTGTAAATGAATTAAGTACGAGAAAAACTTGTAATGTAACACAATTAACAGAGTTACTGAATATTCCGCAATCTACTGTTTCACAACATTTATCAAAAATGAAGGGTAAAGTGTTACGAGCAGAGAGAAGAGGTTTAGAAATTTATTATCATATTAACAATTTAAAAGCGAGTAAGATTGTTAATGTTTTAGGGTATATAAACTAGTGAAATATTTTTATATAAAATAGCCCCTGCTGTTGAGCAGGGGCTATTTTGTGTTGTTTTATGTATTTGTATTTAAAACTTTATAGTTTTTATGATTTACAATTGTTCGATCAAATTCAAAAGTACCACCGCTTACATTTGTAATTTCAACTAAGACCGATTCAGTATAAAGTTTTAATACAGATCCTGTAATCTTTAAATTATTTCGTTGAAAAAGTATAGTATCCCCTACGTTTGCTTTCATAGTACCTCCTCATTAAAGACAGAAATATTTTTTTATTATATATATTAAACCACGGATAGATATATTAGTGAATATTTAGTTTTATTTATTGGAAAAAAATTTGTGATTTTATAAAAAATAAGGTGGATTGAAGTATAAAAAATTTTTCTATTGTATCTAATCAGTAGTTTTTTGTATTTCATCCTTCGTTTTTTGTAACTGATTCCATGTTTTTGACGCTCTATCTTGTAAGTGCTTACATAAACAAAAACATCTTATACAATGAAGGTGTCAAATCAAAAGAGGTGACCAAAATGAACATAAAAAAAGTAAATTTAGCGAATAGCATTGAAATAGAAAGAGGAGGCGGAAAGGTATGAAAAAATCAACTGTTAATCCATGGCTTGTTGTCCTTGGCACAGTTATAGTACAAATGGGGCTTGGGACGATATATACATGGAGTTTATTCAATCAGCCTTTAGTTAGTAAATATGGTTGGAGTCTTAACGCTGTTGCGATAACTTTCTCAATTACTAGTCTTTCTTTAGCATTTTCAACTTTATTTGCGAGTAAATTGCAAGAAAAATGGGGACTTCGTAAACTTATTATGATAGCTGGATTAGCATTAGGACTAGGATTAATACTTAGTTCACAAGCATCCTCACTAATATTACTTTATGTACTAGCGGGAGTTGTTGTAGGTTATGCAGATGGTACAGCATATATCACTTCACTATCAAATTTAATAAAGTGGTTTCCAGAGCGTAAAGGTTTAATTGCTGGTATTTCTGTCTCTGCATATGGTTCAGGTAGCTTAATCTTTAAATACGTTAACGCACAGTTGATTGAATCAGTTGGTGTATCCCAAGCATTTATATACTGGGGTTTAATTGTTACAGCTATGGTTGTAATTGGTGCTTGTTTAATCCATCAAGCTGCAGATCAAGGAGCAGTTCATGAAACAAAAACTGAGGAATACACAACGAAAGAAATGTTAGGCACAAAACAAGTATACTTATTATTTATCATGTTATTTACATCATGTATGAGTGGCTTATACTTAATTGGTATGGTAAAAGACATTGGTGTTCAACTTGTAGGACTTAGCGCAGCAACAGCAGCTAATGCGGTGGCTATGGTTGCAATCTTCAATACATTAGGTCGTATCATTTTAGGACCGTTATCGGATAAAATTGGGCGTTTAAAAATCGTTACTGGTACTTTTGTTGTTATGGCGAGTTCAGTCTTAGTTCTAAGTTTTGTAGATTTAAATTATGGTATTTACTTCGTATGTGTAGCAAGTGTAGCGTTTTGCTTTGGTGGAAATATCACTATTTTCCCAGCTATTGTTGGTGATTTCTTCGGTATGAAAAACCATAGTAAGAACTACGGAATTGTGTATCAAGGATTTGGATTTGGGGCGCTTGCAGGTTCCTTTATCGGTGCACTTCTAGGTGGATTCAAACCAACGTTCATGGTAATAGGTGTATTATGTGTCGTGTCATTCATTATCGCAATTTTAATTCAAGCACCTAAGCAGAAAAAAGAAAAAGAAGAAGAGTATCGCAGCGTAGCATAAGTATATAAATCTTCTATAACAATATGATTACGAAAAAGCATCCTATTCTATTAATTAGGATGCTTTTTTTATGAGTTATTTTAACAAGGTTAAATTACTTTTATGATTTTCATAGATGTAAAAGTGAGTGAAATGCCTATTTGGATTATATTGAAATACAATAAATTGATACATCGTATTCGAAATATATATTAAATCTTAAATGACAAAAAAGACATTCATTAGTATTTGTAAGATATATTTTCAGAAAAATATTGAGAAAATATATACTTGAGTTTTTCATAAAGCATTGTAAATGAACGTATCTCTAGTTTAGTTTCTTCAATTTTAAAAAGAGGACTTTGAATTTTATTTATAATATAAGTACTTTTAATGCGTTTACATATGATTTTATTAAGAAGCATTAAAATGGTTTATCTGAAAAATAAAAAAAGATTGACAAGTTTATTGAGAAACATTATCATTTCAGTGTAAGATGGTAAATGAAAAACATTATCAATAAAATGGATTTTAAAGTAATGCGCACTTGACCAATTAGTTTAGTAAGTGTATTATTTTTTACAACACAACTGATAATGAAAATCAATATCATCGGTGTTACTTAATGAAATTAATGTTTATGTGAAAGGATAGAGAAAATGAACTTAGGGGAATTTGATGGGAAAACAGTTTTAGTAACAGGTGCAGCACAAGGCATAGGCAGTGTCGTTGCCAAAATGTTTTTAGAAAGAGGAGCCACAGTTATTGCGGTTGATCAAAATGAAGAGGGGTTAAATGTACTCTTAAATCAAAATGAATTAAACAATACACGTATGAAAACGTTTCGTTTAGATGTGAGTGATAGCGCCGCTGTTGAAGACATGGTAAATCATATTGCAAATGAAATAGCGCCAATAGATATTTTAATAAATGTTGCAGGGGTTTTACGTATGGGACCAATTCATTCGTTAAGTGATGAAGATTGGAATAAAACATTCTCTGTAAATACTACAGGGGTTTTCAATATGTCCCGAGCGGTAAGTAAAAATATGATGTTAAGAAAATCGGGGGCAATTGTTACAGTCGGTTCAAATGCGGCAAATACGCCAAGAATGGAGATGGCTGCGTATGCTGCGTCAAAGGCCGCAACGACGATGTTTATGAAATGTTTAGGACTAGAGCTTGCGGCATACAATATACGCTGCAACTTAGTTTCTCCAGGTTCTACTGAAACTGAGATGCAAAGATTACTATGGGCTGATGAGAATGGAGCTAAAAATATAATTGCTGGTTCTCAAAATACATATAGACTCGGAATTCCATTACAAAAAATTGCACAACCTTCAGAAGTTGCTGAAGCAGTGTTATTTTTAGCCTCAGATAGAGCAAGTCATATTACAATGCACAATTTATGTGTTGATGGCGGTGCTACGTTAGGAGTTTAATAAAAATTCAGGAGGTTATTATATTATGAATGAACATATAGCTGTAAAGGAATTGTCAGAAAAACTTTTAGAAGATTATAAGACTGAATCTTCATTCTTTTTCGCTTCACCAACTCGAACGATATTAGCAGAAGGAGAGTTTACTACAGTAAAGCATCGTGAAATTGAAAGTTTCCCAGAGCTTGTGCAAGCGACATTAAGTAATGCGAAACAAGCTGGAAATCCAAATCCTATCGTTGTGGGTGCTTTGCCATTTGATCGTAGAAAAGAAGTCCAACTCATCGTACCAGAATATAGCAGAATTTCTGAGCGTTTACAATTGGATACAACAAATCAGCTTGAAACAAATGAGAATGTAACATTTGAAATGACACCAGTGCCAGACCCTGAAGTTTATATGAATGGTGTGAAGCAAGGAATTGAAAAAATACAGGACGGTGATTTAAAGAAAATCGTTCTATCCAGATCGTTAGATGTTAAATCTTCCGAAAAGATTGATAAGCAAAAACTTCTGCGAGAATTAGCAGAGCATAATAAGCATGGTTATACATTTGCTGTAAATTTACCGAAAGATGAAAAAGAGAACAGTAAGACGCTAATTGGAGCAAGCCCTGAATTACTTGTTTCACGTAATGGTATGCAAGTTATTTCTAACCCGTTAGCTGGTTCAAGGCCACGTAGTGAGGACCCAGTAGAAGATAAAAGAAGAGCAGAGGAATTACTTTCTTCGCCAAAAGATTTACATGAACATGCGGTAGTAGTTGAAGCGGTTGTCGCTGCACTTCGTCCGTATTGTCATACATTACATGTTCCAGAAAAGCCATCAGTTATTCATAGTGAAGCGATGTGGCATTTGTCTACAGAAGTGAAAGGTGAACTTAAGGATCCAAATACTTCTTCTTTACAATTAGCAATTGCCCTTCATCCTACGCCAGCAGTTTGCGGAACTCCGATGGAAAAAGCAAGAGAAGCTATACAGCATATTGAGCCATTTGACCGCGAGTTCTTTACAGGAATGCTAGGATGGAGCGATTTAAATGGAGATGGAGAATGGATTGTTACAATTCGTTGTGCTGAAGTACAAGAAAATACACTTCGTTTATATGCAGGAGCTGGAGTTGTTGCTGAGTCAAAACCAGAAGATGAGTTAGCAGAAACATCAGCTAAGTTCCAAACAATGCTAAAAGCTTTAGGGTTAAGAGATAGTTCACTTAATGAAAAATAGGGGGAAGAAAGAATGCTAGTAGGTTATACAGAATGGCCAAAAGAATTTGCCGATCGTTACCGAGAAGCAGGATGTTGGCTTGGTGAAACATTTGGAGGAGTGTTAAGAGAGCGGGCTGAGAAATATGGAGATCGAATCGCGGTTGTAAGTGGTAAGAAGCATATAACATATAGTGAACTTAATAAAAAGGTAGATCGTTTAGCAGCAGGTTTACTGAATTTAGGAATAAAGAAAGAGGACAGAGTTGTAATCCAGTTACCTAACATTATCGAGTTTTTCGAAATATGTTTTGCACTATTTCGAATTGGAGCGCTTCCTGTCTTTGCACTACCTTCACATCGAAGCAGTGAAATTAGTTATTTTTGTGAGTTTGGCGAGGCGAGCGCTTACGTTATTTCAGATAAGGCTCTCGGTTTTGATTATCGAAAATTAGCAAGAGAAGTGAAAGAGAAAGTGCCAACGTTACAACATGTAATTGTAGTGGGAGAAGAAGAAGAGTTTGTGAACATAAATGATCTGTATATGGATCCCGTCTCATTACCAGAAGTTCAGCCAAGTGATGTTGCATTTCTCCAATTATCAGGAGGCACAACAGGTCTTTCTAAATTAATTCCTAGAACACATGATGACTATATTTATAGTTTACGTGTTAGCGCTGAAATTTGTAATTTGAATGCAGAAAGCGTCTATATGGCAGTTCTTCCAGTAGCACACAATTACCCAATGAGTTCTCCAGGGACATTTGGAACTTTCTATGCGGGTGGAAAAGTGGTATTGGCAACTGGTGGTAGTCCAGATGAGGCCTTTGCTCTTATCGAAAAAGAAAAAGTTACAATTACAGCGCTCGTTCCGCCATTAGCAATGATTTGGCTTGATGCTGCATCTTCTCGTAATGCCGATTTATCAAGCCTAGAGATTATTCAAGTAGGTGGTGCTAAGTTTAGCGCTGAGGTTGCAAAACGTATACGTCCTACATTTGGATGTACGTTACAGCAAGTGTTCGGTATGGCGGAAGGATTAGTGAACTATACAAGATTAGATGATCCGGAAGAATTTATTATTTATACACAAGGTAGACCAATGTCTGCACTCGATGAAGTACGAGTTGTTGATGAAAATGACAACGATGTACAACCTGGCGAAGTAGGTAGTTTATTAACAAGAGGTCCATATACAATTCGTGGTTACTATAAAGCCGAAGAGCATAATGCACGATCATTTACAAAGGATGGATTTTATCGCACAGGTGATCTTGTAAAAGTAAATGAACAAGGATACATCATTGTAGAAGGAAGAGATAAAGATCAAATTAACCGCGGTGGTGAGAAAGTTGCTGCGGAAGAAGTTGAAAATCATCTATTAGCACACGATGCGGTCCATGACGTAGCAATTGTATCTATGCCTGACGATTATTTAGGTGAACGCACCTGTGCTTTTGTTATAGCTCGCGGACAAGTTCCAGCAGTAAGTGAATTAAAAATGTTTTTAAGAGAACGTGGTATAGCGGCTTATAAAATTCCAGATCGAATTGAATTTATTGAAGCATTCCCGCAAACAGGAGTCGGAAAAGTCAGCAAAAAAGAACTACGTAAAGTCATTGCTGAAAAGCTTATTACAGTAAAACAATAATAAAAACCGGAAGGAAGTGATTAGATGGCTATCCCATCTATTTCAGTATATAAAATGCCAATTGAATCAGAACTACCAAAAAATAAAGTGAATTGGACACCAGATCCGAAACGTGCAGTACTTTTAATTCATGACATGCAAGAATATTTTCTTGATGCATATAGCGATAAAGAATCACCAAAAGTAGAACTTATTTCAAATATAAAAATGATAAGAGAAAAATGTAAGGAACTTGGTATACCAGTTGTTTATACAGCACAACCTGGTGGGCAAACGTTAGAACAACGAGGTTTATTACAAGACTTTTGGGGTGACGGTATACCTGCTGGACCAGATAAAAAGAAAATTGTTGATGAACTTACTCCTGATGAGGATGATATATTCCTCACAAAATGGAGATATAGTGCATTTAAAAAGACAAATCTATTAGAAATTTTAAATGAACAAGGAAAAGATCAACTCATTATTTGCGGTATTTATGCGCATATTGGCTGTCTTTTAACAGCTTGTGAAGCATTTATGGATGGTATAGAGCCGTTCTTTGTAGCAGATGCAGTTGCTGATTTTTCACTAGAGCATCATAAACAAGCATTGGAGTATGCATCTAATAGATGTGCAGTAACGACATCAACAAACCTACTGTTAAACGATTTACAAAGTGTAAAAGATGATGAGAGTGAAGGAATCACTATACAGGAAGTGCATGAACTAGTTGCACAACTACTTCGTGAGCCAGTAGAGAGTATTGATATTGATGAGGACTTATTAAATAGAGGGCTTGATTCGGTCAGAATTATGAGTTTAGTAGAGAAGTGGCGTCGTGAAGGGAAAGAAATCACGTTTGCACATTTAGCAGAACGTCCAACTGTTGCAGGTTGGTACAGTTTACTATCTTCACAAACAGCACAGGTGCTGTAACAAATAGACTACATAATAAAGGGGTAGTAAAGAATGCCTAACAGTCAAAAGATTCGTCATTCGTTATCATCTGC
This sequence comes from Bacillus sp. EKM501B, assembly GCF_011800505.1. Taxonomy (NCBI): domain Bacteria; kingdom Bacillati; phylum Bacillota; class Bacilli; order Caryophanales; family Bacillaceae; genus Bacillus; species Bacillus sp. EKM501B. Next base: position 226,310 of record NZ_JAALFZ010000006.1, read on the forward strand.
GCAGTCTGGTATGTGGTTTGCGCAACAATTAGATCCGCTTAATCCAATTTACAATACTGGGGAATATGTAGAAATAAACGGAAATATTCATCAAGAAATTTTCGAATTAGCTGTACGTAAAGTTGTAATGGAAGCAGAAGCACTTCATGTTCGCTTCGAGGAGGATGAAATTGGCCCATGGCAAGTTATTGAAGAATCACAGTTTCATATGCATTTTATTGACGTTCGGAAAGAAGAAAACCCTGAAGAAGCTGCTAAAGTATGGATGAAAAATGATTTATCTATGCCAGTCGATTTGAAAAAAGATACATTATTTACTGAAGCACTTATTCAAGTTGAAAATAATCGTTTCTTTTGGTATCAGCGCATCCATCACATTGTGATGGATGGCTATGGATTTTCACTTCTTAGCCAAAAAGTGGCGAATGAGTATACATCACTTATAGAAGAAACAAACAAGAATGAAAAGCCGTTTGGTTCTCTTACAAAAGTCGTGCAAGAAGATATTGAGTATCGTGAGTCTAAAAAATTTCAGGAAGATCGTACTTTTTGGTTAGAAAAATTTGCGGATGAACCAGAAGTTGTAAGCTTGGCAGAGCGAGCACCGAGAACATCAAATGGATTTTCACGAGAAACAGCTTATTTATCTAGTTCTAGCACGAAAACTTTATTAGAAGATATCAATATTTCGTTAACAAGTTGGCCGGAATTCATTGTCGCTGTAACAAGTATTTATATGCATAAGTTAACAGGTGCAAATGATATTGTTTTAGGTTTACCGATGATGGGACGTCTAGGTTCGGTATCTATTCATACACCAAGTATGGTAATGAATTTAGTGCCACTTCGTATTACAGTAACTCCAAATATAACTCTTGCGGAATTATTGCAGCAAGTTTCTAAAGAAATCCGAGATGTACGTCGCCATTATAAATACCGTCATGAGGAATTAAGAAGAGACTTAAAGTTACTAGGTGAAAATCAAAGGTTGTTTGGACCGTTAGTGAATGTTATGCCTTTTGATTACGGGCTAAATTTTGCTGGAAATCGTGGTATTACGCATAATTTATCAGCAGGACCTGTCGATGATTTATCAATAAATGTATATAAACGTTTTGATCAAAATGAGCTAATGATTCATTTTGATGCAAATCCTGAAGTATATAATGGCGCGGAGCTAGCATTGCATAAAGAAAGATTTATGAGTCTATTTGAATTAGTAGTAAATAATTATGAGAAAAACGAGTCGATTGGAAAAATAAACATTACTCTGCCTGAAGAAAATCATAAAGTTTTATTGGAATGGAATGAAACGAAGGAAGACGATGAGTTAATCAGTCTGCCTATATCATTTGAAAAACAAGTGCAAAAAAATCCCAATAAACTAGCCATTACTTGTGACGGTGTAAACCTTACGTATAAAGAGCTAAATGAACGAGCGAATGAACTAGCACATTATTTAGTAGAAGAAGGAATACGACCAAACCAGTTTGTAGCTTTAGTATTCCCTAGATCAATAGAAATGGTAGTTAGTATGCTAGCAGTCTTAAAGGCTGGTGCAGCGTATTTACCAATAGATCCAGAATACCCAGCAGAAAGAATTAATTATATAGTAAATGATGCAAAACCAGTTTGTATCATAACACATTCATCTGTTTCATCTAAGTTAGTTATAGAAAATGATATGAAAAAAATTGTATTAGATGAAGAAGAAACGAAACTAGCGTTACATACATATTCTCGTATGAATATAGCATGTAAGAATGATGTATCACTTTTAAACCCAGCCTATACAATATATACTTCAGGCTCAACAGGAAACCCAAAAGGTGTAATTGTTCCTATGAGAGGTTTAAGTAACTTTTTAATGGCTATGCAACAAAAGTTTTCATTAAATGAAAATGATCATTTATTAGCAGTTACAACGTTTGCGTTTGATATTTCTGCTCTAGAAATTTATTTACCTCTTATTAGTGGTGCAAGTTTAACAATTGCGCAAAAAGAAGACATACAAGAGCCATCAGCATTAACGACACTTTTACAAGAAGAAAGAGTGACCATTATGCAGGCTACACCGACGCTTTGGCAGGCGTTAGTAACTGATTATCCAGAGAAGCTACAAGGGCTAAATATACTAGTTGGTGGTGAAGCTCTTCCAGCGCATTTAGCAAATAAATTAAAAGAATTAGGTTGCTCAATAACTAATTTATATGGACCAACTGAAACGACGATTTGGTCTACTTTTATGAACATTGATGAAGGTGAAAAGGGTATACCTCCTATTGGAAAGCCAATTTGCAATACAGAAGTGTATGTATTGGATGCAGGGTTACAACCAGTTCCACCTGGAGTTATTGGGGAATTATATATTGCAGGGGAGGGACTTGCAAGCGGATATTTAGGAAAACCTGAGTTAACAGCTGAACGGTTTATTGCAAATCCTTATGGAGAATCAGGGAAGCGCATGTACCGTACAGGAGATCTTGTGAAATGGCGTAGTGATGGTGCGTTAGAGTACATTAGTCGCGCAGATCATCAAATTAAAATTCGTGGATTCCGAATTGAATTAGCTGAAATTGAAACGGTATTACAACGACATGAAAATATTCAACAAGCGGTAGTAATGGTACGAGAAGATCGTCCAAATGATAAACGCATCATTGCGTATATCGTTGCAGAAGAAAAGGAACCGATTAATCTTTCAGAAATTCGTTCTTATGTTTCAGAAAGTTTAGCGAATTATATGATACCATCGGCATTTGTTGTGCTAGAAGAATTACCATTAACGCCAAATGGTAAGGTTGACAGAAAGAAATTACCTGCTCCTGATTTTAATGGAATGCACAATGAGAGAGTTGCTAGAAATCCGAAAGAAGAAATATTATGTGATTTATTTGCAGAAGTACTTGGTGTTTCTCGAATTAGCATTGATGATAATTTCTTTGAAATGGGTGGACATTCACTTCTCGCATCTCGTTTAATGGCAAGAATTCGTGAAACGTTAAGTGTGGAATTAGGAATCGGGAAACTATTTGAATCACCAACTGTTGCCGAACTGGCGAAACAATTAAACGATGCAAAAAGCGCAAGACCAGCTATTCAGAAAGCAAGTAGGCCAAATGAAGTTCCACTTTCATTTGCACAGCGCAGGTTATGGTTCTTAAATTGTTTAGAAGGTCCAAGTCCTACTTATAATATTCCGCTAGTCATTCGTATGAATGGAATATTGAATCGGGAAGCATTACAAGGTGCTTTTTATGATGTAGTTGAGAAACATGAAACACTTAGAACAATTTTCCCTAACGTATTAGGTAGTTCCTATCAGAGAATTTTAGATATGGAAAACTTAAATCTAGAAATGGTTATAACTAATACATGTAAAGATGAATTAGAAAGTGTACTTTCAGAGGCGGTAAGATATAGCTTTAACCTCGATTTTGAGCCGGTAGTTCGTTTACAACTTTTTACAGTGAGTGAAAACGAACATGTATTATTAATTTTATTACATCATATTGTAGGTGATGGCTGGTCATTACAGCCGTTAACGAGAGATTTTACAGTGGCGTATAAAGCACGATGTCAAGGTGACAGAGTTCAGCTGGAGACACTACCAGTTCAATACGCGGATTATGCACTTTGGCAACAGCAATTGCTAGGTGATGAAACGACACCAGAGAGTCTTATTTCAACACAATTAGATTTTTGGAAAGAAGAACTTAAAGGTTTACCAGACCAAATGGAGTTACCTACAGATTTCCAGCGTCCAATTGAGACGAGTTACCGCGGGGAAACAATTCATTTTCATATAGATGAAGGTATGCATAGTAGGTTAGTAGAGCTTGCACGTAAAAATGGAGTTAGTTTGTTTATGGTATTGCAAGCAGGGCTTAGTGCACTATTTACAAGATTAGGTGCAGGCACTGATATACCAATTGGAAGTCCGATTGCTGGAAGAAATGATGATGTACTTTCAGATATTGTTGGTTTATTTGTAAATACATTAGTGTTACGTACAAATACGTCAGGAGATCCAAGTTTTAAAGAATTATTAAATAGAGTGAAGCAGGTAAATCTTGCAGCTTATGAAAATCAAGATGTTCCATTTGAAAGGCTTGTTGAAGTGTTAAATCCAGTACGTACTCGAAACAGCCACCCGTTGTTTCAAGTTATGTTAGCTTTTCAAAATACACCAGAAGCAACGTTTCATGTACCAGGTTTAGAAGCGAGCCTTGAAATTCAAAGCGTCGGTTCTGCAAAATTTGATTTAACATTTGAAATTAGTGAGAGTAACGGGGTTGATGGTACTCCGAACGGTTTACATGGATTACTAGAGTTTAGTACCGATTTATATAAACGTGAAACGGTTCAAAAACTAATAGAACGATTCATTTTGTTATTAGATGATGCAGCTACAAATCCGGATCAATCAATTGGCAGATTAGAAATATTAACTGTAGCAGAGAAAAATACAGTGTTAGAAAAGTGGAATGGTGGTTTTCAAATTGCACCAGAAATGACATTGCCACAATTGTTTGAAAAGCAGGTTCATATAAATCCGAATTCTATTGCTGTTGTCTTTGAAGATAAGAAATTAACTTATGAAGAGTTAAATAGAAAAGCAAATAAAATAGCTCGATTCCTAATAGCAAAAGGGATTGGTCCTGATCAACTCGTTGCTTTAGCGATGCCAAGATCATTAAACATGGTTGTAAGCTTATTAGCTGTTCTTAAAGCTGGTGCTGGATACCTTCCGTTAGATCCAGATTACCCAGCAGACCGCATTTCATTTATGCTACACGATGCGAAACCATCATGTGTTTTAACGAATTCAGAAGTGGAAATTGAATGTGATGAGGCACTAAAAGTTTTAGTTGATGATGTAAAAGTAATAGCAGAAGTTGAGAAATATAGTGAAGAAAATATTGATGAAGTGGAACGCATTAAGCCATTATCTCCATCACATATTGCTTACGTTATTTATACGTCAGGCTCAACGGGTAGACCGAAAGGCGTTATGATACCTCATCAAAATGTAGTAAGACTTTTAGGAGCAACTGATCATTGGTTCCAGTTTGGCGGAAACGATGTTTGGACGATGTTCCATTCATACGCTTTTGATTTCTCTGTTTGGGAAATTTGGGGACCTTTATTATACGGAGGGCGTTTAGTTGTAGTGCCACATACTGTAAGTCGCTCACCGAAAGAATTTTTACAGCTTCTTGTTAAAGAAAAGGTTACGGTTTTAAACCAAACTCCATCAGCGTTCTATCAATTGATGCAAGCAGATCGTGAAAATGAAGAGATTGGCCAAAAATTATCTTTACGATATGTTGTTTTTGGAGGAGAAGCACTTGAGCTAAGTCGCTTAGAAGATTGGTATAGTCGACATCCTCATAACGCACCAAAGCTTATTAATATGTACGGTATTACGGAGACGACAGTACATGTTAGTTATATTGAATTAGATGAAACTATCGTCTCTTTACGAGCAAATAGTTTAATTGGGTGCAGTATACCTGACCTTAAAGTGTATGTGTTAGACAACTATTTACAACCAGTGCCACCTGGAGTAGTTGGAGAAATGTATGTTGCAGGTGCAGGGCTTGCGCGTGGATATTTAGGAAGAGCAGGATTAACGGCTGAACGCTTTATCGCAGATCCATTTGGCAAGCCAGGTACAAGAATGTATCGTACAGGAGACTTAGCTCGCTGGCGTAAAGATGGGACGCTAGATTATATAGGACGTGCAGATCATCAAATCAAAATTCGTGGGTTCCGAATTGAATTAGGAGAAATAGAAGCAGTCATAATGAAGCACCCTAAAGTTGAGCAAGTAGCCGTTATTGTACGGGAAGATCAACCAGGGGATAAACGGTTAGTTTCTTATATCGTTGCATCAAATAATGAAGCGATTGATACGAATGAAATGCGTCAGTTTGCTAGTGGTAGTTTACCAGATTATATGGTTCCATACGCTTTTGTAGTAGTAAATGAGTTACCTTTAACTCCAAACGGTAAATTAGATAGAAAGGCATTGCCAGCTCCAGAATTTATCGCATCATCTTCTAGTCGTGGTCCAAGAACACCGCAAGAAGAAATGTTATGCGACTTGTTTACAGAAGTGCTAAGTGTACCTCAAATTGGAATTGATGACGGATTCTTTGATCTTGGTGGCCATTCACTCCTTGCAGTGCAGCTTATGAGCCGCATGAAAGAGGCGCTTGGAGTGGAACTAAACATTGGCACTTTATTTGCAGCACCGACTGTTGCAGGGTTAGCTGAAAGACTTGAGATGGGGAATGGTCAAAGTGCACTTGATGTGTTGCTTCCATTACGAGCAAGCGGGGATCAATTACCACTATTTTGTGTACATCCAGCAGGTGGATTAAGTTGGTGCTATGCAGGACTTATGAAATCTTTAGGAAAAGATTATCCAATCTATGGTGTACAAGCACGTGGTATTGCTAAAAATGAAGAACTTCCAAAAAGTTTAGAGGAGATGGCGGCGGATTACTTGAAACATGTTCGTGAAGTACAGCCTTATGGACCATATCGTTTATTAGGTTGGTCGCTTGGAGGAAATGTTGTGCATGCAATGGCGGCGCAACTACAAAATGAAGGGGAAGAAGTAGAATTACTCGTTATGCTTGATTCTTATCCTGGACACTTCTTACCAAATACGGAAGCGCCTACTGAAGAGGAAGCGTTAATTGCATTACTTGCTTTAGGCGGATATGACCCAGATAACATGGATGGTAAACCACTTACAATGGAAAGTGCAGTTGAAATCCTTCGTAAAGATGGAAGTGCATTAGCAAGTCTTGAAGAAGAGACTATATTGAACTTGAAAGAAACATATGTAAATTCAGTAGGGTTGTTAGGGAAATATGTACCGAAAGTTTATAACGGAGATATCTTATTCTTTAGATCTACTGTTATACCAGACTGGTTTGATCCTATTTCTCCAAATACGTGGCTAAATTATTTAGACGGGCAAATTGTGCAGCACGATATTGATTGTAGACATAAAGATCTATGTCAGCCAGGTCCACTTACGGAAATTGGGCAAGTATTAGCGAAATATTTGCAGAATAAGAAAGGGGTAAGTAGAGTATGACGAATCCATTTGAAAATGATAATTACACATATAAAGTATTAATAAATGAGGAGGGCCAGTATTCTCTCTGGCCTGCTTTTCTCGATGTACCTATTGGCTGGAATGTCGTATATGAAGAAGCTAGTAGGCAGAGCTGCTTAGAATATGTTGAATATAACTGGAAAGATTTGAATCCACAAGGTAATCAAGTTCGCGAAAAAACATTAGTAGGAAAACGATAATGAAAGAAAAACTAAATCCAAAAGTAGTTGTAAGTATCGTTTATATAACTGCGATGTTTATGGCTGCGATGGACGCAACGATTGTAAATGTAGCACTGCAAACGATAAGTAGAGAACTACAAGTACCTGCATCTGCAATGGGGACGGTGAATGTTGGGTATTTAGTTAGTTTAGCTGTTTTCCTTCCGATTTCTGGTTGGTTAGGAGATCGTTTTGGTACGAAAAGAGTATTTTTAATTGCTCTTTTCGTATTTACAATTGCATCTGCTTTATGCGGAATGGCTAACGATATTACTTCATTGAATATTTTCCGTATTATTCAAGGTGCTGGCGGAGGGCTTTTAACACCGGTTGGAATGGCGATGTTATTTCGAACATTTTCACCCGAGGAAAGACCGAAGATTTCCCGGTTCATTATACTTCCAATTGCTGTAGCACCAGCAATTGGTCCTATCATCGGTGGTTTCTTTGTAGATCAAATGTCTTGGCGTTGGGCATTTTATATTAATCTACCGTTTGGAATCGTTGCATTGCTATTTGGACTTCTATTTTTAGCAGAACATGTTGAAAAATCAGCTGGTCGCTTTGATTCGCTCGGCTTTATTTTATCAGCACCAGGATTTGCGATGCTCATATATGCACTCAGCCAGGGACCATCAAAAGGGTGGATTTCTCCAGAAATTATGAGTACTGGGATAGCTGGGGTTGTATTCATTACATTGTTTATAATTGTAGAACTGAAAGTAAAGCAACCGATGTTAGATTTACGCTTATTAAAAGAACCAGTCTTTAGAAAGATGAGCATTATATCATTATTTTCATCAGCTGGTTTATTAGGAATGTTATTTGTTTTTCCTCTTATGTATCAAAATGTGATAGGAGTTTCCGCACTGGAATCAGGACTTACGACATTTCCAGAGGCGATTGGATTAATGATTTCTTCACAAATTGTGCCATGTTCATATAAGAAATTAGGAGCTCGAAAGGTAATTTCTATTGGATTAATATGTACGGCGGTTATATTTGTTTTATTGAGTTTTGTAAATCACGATACGAATCCGTGGCAAATCCGGGCATTATTGTTTGGTATCGGTATTTTCTTAGGCCAATCTGTCGGTGCGGTTCAATTTTCTGCCTTTAACAATATCACGCCGCCTTCTATGGGGAGAGCGACTACTATATTCAATGTGCAAAATCGACTAGGTTCAGCAATAGGAGTAGCGGTTTTAGCTAGTATACTAGCTGGTTTTGGAGGTAATAACGTTCAATCCGATTTTTTACCATATCAAGCAGCATTAATTGGGTCAGCAATATTTTTGCTCATAGCACTACTATTTTCTTTACGTATTTCCGATAAAGAGGTAATGTCAAAGAAGAAAGAAAAAACATTATCTGTATCAGAAAAAGAGAAAGTACTTGTCAATGAATAACAATATACGCATGCTTTCTTATGAAAATTGATATTCGTTGAATAAAGGAGAGTTTACATGATAGAAAGTAAAGTTGTAGATTCTATTCCAACTTTGAATGAGAATGATTGTCAAATATGGTGGGCAAGAATTTCAGATTTACAATCATGGCATTACAATTTACTAAATGATATAGAGCGAGAGAAAGCAAATTCGTATCACCATTCGGCAGATCGAGCTCGTTTTATAATAGGTTGCGTAATAAGTAGATTAGTTCTCGGTAAGATACTTTCTATGTCACCAGTCCAAGTACCAATTGATCGAATGTGCTCAGTATGTAAATTGCAGCATGGAAGACCACAATTACCAGAAGGTATGCCGCAATTATCCGTTTCACATTCAGGTGAGTGGGTTGTCGTTGCTTTTACAAAATCTGCACCTGTTGGCATAGATGTAGAACAAATGAATCCAAATGTAGATGTTATGAAAATGGCAGAAGGTGTATTAACAGACATTGAAATAGCGCAAGTTATGAAACTGCCAAATAAACAGAAAATAGAAGGTTTTTTAACATATTGGACTCGAAAAGAAGCGGTGCTGAAAGCGACAGGTGAAGGACTAATGATTCCGCCAGTACATATTACAGTATCAGCTCCAAATGATCCTCCAAACTTGTTGGTTTTTAAGGATAGACAAGAGTTAGCAAGTAATACAATGATGGAAGATGTAAGGCCTAGTTTAGATTATAGGGCCTCTGTTGCAATATTCAGTAAGGAAGTGACTGAAATTACGCAATTAGACGCGGCAGCACTTTTAAATCTTAAATAAAAAAATTATAGAAGAGGTGTTCCTCATGTTAGTAGCGGAAAATAGAAAGAATGAATTCACTTATAACGTACAAGCAATTAAAAATATTTTATTTTCTGGAGATACATCATCCATTCATGCTTTAGAAAAGCTTTTAAATGATACAGTTCAGTTTGATGTTCTTGAACAAGAGGCACTTGGTAGACAGTACATTCCGAAAGAAGCAAAGAATTTCTTTGATAAAGATGGAACATTTCTTTACCGTGTATCTAATGTTAGTTATAAAGGAAAGGTGTTATCTGAAAATCTAATTTTTGCAGACACTTCGTTTTTACCGGACGCAATAAAGAGTGAATTAGAGAGTGGAAATATTCCTGTTGAAAAGCTTATAGAAAAGATGGAAGTAAGAAGAAACGTATTATATGAAGGATATCAGCCATCTGGAAATATTATTGAATTGTTTGATGGATGTTCTGTTACAGCGAATGTGTATCCAACTAGAAAGTATCAAATTGTAAGTAACTGCAAATGTGTATTTTATATTTGTGAAGTGTATCATGCAGAGAATATAAAGCAATTGCTTAAATAAAAACAAGAAACCAGCCTATAAAATGGCTGGTTTCTTGTTTTTATTTAACAGCTTCTTTTAATTCTTTACCTGCTTTAAATGCAGGAACTTTACCAGCGGCGATTTGAATTTCTTCGCCAGTTTGCGGATTACGTCCTGTACGAGCAGATCTTTCGCGTACTTCAAAAGTTCCAAACCCGATTAGTTGAACTTTATCTCCAGATTGTAATGCATTAGCAATTGTGTCAAATACGGATTGTACAGCTGCAGAAGCGTCCTTTTGAGAAATATCAGCTGATTGAGCTACGTTTTTAATTAATTCTGTTTTGTTCATGTTTTCACCTCATAAAAAAATTTTTGGAATGAATGTTTTAGTATAATAGATAGTAAAGATAAAGCTATCACTATGATTAGAAAGAATACTATATAATTATGTTAATTTCGTTGCAAGAGACTGAATCCCTTCTATTATTTAGGGATTAATTAAGAATCGATGCATATAAAAAGCTTTAATATGAGGATGAGGGGGAGTATACGAATGATTTTTCGTGAAAAAAATGAGAAGGAAAGTATTTTAATTCGTCAACATGATCATGGTTTTTTGGCTGGAGAGATTGCAAAGCATATAAAAGAAGACTTTTTTGAAGATAAAACATATTTAAAAGAAACAGTTGATGCAATATATGAGCATGACAGAGGATGGATAGAGCTTGATAAAGTACCAATTTTGAATGATGCTAAAAATATTCCATATACATTTATGGATTGTCCAAGCCCATTACGTTTTGTTTTTTATACGATTGGATTGAATGAAATTGAAAATTCTAATCCATACGGGGCATTGCTTTGTAGTAAACATTTTTTATCATTTCCACTAAACGAGGAAGATGAAGAGATGATGTCATTTTATAAACATGAATTAGAACGACAAAAAAGAATTTTGAAAACGTTAACAAAGAAACAGTTTGCGATGTTCGATAAGCATTATAGATTATTAAAGTTTTGTGATGAACTTTCTTTATACGTATGTATGAATAAGCCTGGTGTCAAAAAGAAAGATGAAATTGACTTATTTAAAGATGGTTTTGAAGGAACAGAAATGTTTAATAGTAAAGAGGAGAAACTTATTCAAGCTGAATGGGTGGACGAGGAAACAATTCGGATTACACCATTTCCATTTCAAACAGAATTTTATACGTATGTAAAATATAAAACGATAAATAAGCATGAAATGAAAGAAAAAGGGATTGCAAAGGCTGATAGAGAATCAGAAATGAAGAAACAAACCATTCGTTTCATACAATAAGGAGGTAATATAAATTGAAAGATTATATATTAAAACAGTGTGATTATCATGCTTGGGCTAATACTAGATTATTCAATCGATTAAAAGAGTTACCAAACTATGAGACAATTTTTAATGAGCAGATACAGAGTGTATTCCCATCCATTAAGGATACTTTTGTGCATATTTATATTACAGATCAAGTGTGGTTACATATATTGCATGGTAAAAGTATGAATGAAGCAATACAAGACCGAGAAGATTTACGAAAACAAATTGAAACTAAATCGTTACATGAATTAGAAAAAATGTTTGAAAACATGGCAAATCAATATAAAGAGTTTTTAATTACAATACAAGATGTGAATGCTGTATTTGTTATTGAGAATCCATACGTAGGGAAATTAGAAACTTCGATTTTAGAATTAGTGCAACATGTCGTAAATCATGGTACATATCATAGAGGAAATATAACAGCGATGATTCGTCAACTTGGTCATTCATCGACAATGATGGATTTTGTACTGTATTTACATATGGTTAAAAAGCAGGGAGAGTAATATAGTTTGTAAGAAGGAGAGGCTTTAATTATAGAAGTCTCTCCTTCTATTTTATTCTGCATTCATGGTAGATCGACTGATTAAAGTTTTCTTAAGAAGCTTTATTTTCTTGTAATTGCTTAGCGTATTGTACAGCCTTATATGCATTGACTCTACCGTTTTTCCAGTACGTATCTGTACCACTAATTTTATCAGTAGTAGACTCAATAATTTGGCGGATTTGTGTATTGCTATATCCTTGATTTGCTAAAAGAGCTGCGACTCCTGCAACATGAGGTGTTGCCATAGATGTACCACTTAATGATTGATACGTGCTTCCTTTATATGTTGAATATATATTTGAACCTGGTGCTGCAACATCTACCCAGCTACCATAAGTAGAGAATGAAGATTTTCTATCTGATTGATCTGTAGAAGCAACTGCAATTACTTCGCTGTAATAAGCAGGGTAATTAGCTTTTGTATTTCCAGCATTTCCAGCAGCTGCAACTATAACAGACCCTTTATTCCATGCATATTGAACGGCTTGTTGTAATGCAGTACCACCATTTGGAGCTCCTAAACTTAAACTAATTACTTTTGCACCCGAATCAGCAGCTTCTCGAATACCTTGCGCTACAGCATCAAGAGTACCACTTCCTTGATTATCTAATACGCGGACAGCATAAATTGAAGTTTGTGGGGCAACACCAGCAATTCCGACGCTGTTATTCGTAAGTGCTCCAGTAATTCCAGCGCAATGTGTACCATGACCATTACCATCATCAGATGTATTGTCGTTATCAACATAATCATGCCCATAAATTACTTTCGAAGCCAGATCAGGGTGTGAGCCTTGAACTCCTGTATCAATAATAGCTACTTTTACACCAGGATCACTTCGTTGGCTATCCCAAGCTTGTGGAGCTTGAATCTTTTGTAACCCGTATTGATTATTAAAATATGGGTCGTTTGGAGTCCAAAAGGCGTGAACGTAATAATTCGGTTCTGCATATTCCACATCTGGATTATTTTTATAGCTCTTTATTTTTTCTTTTACAGTACCTTTTGAAAATTGTACGACTTCAAAACCTAACTTATCATCTTTAGATAAGACATTAGCTCCGACAGATTTATGAAAAGATTGCACATTACTTAAAGATGCATTTTGTTTGAACTTAACGATTAATTGGTTAGGAACATAATCAGTAGATGATGCTTCAGCGCTTGAAGTATTCGTGTTAAAGAAGAAACCACCAATAATAAATGACAAAACAGATAGGAAAACGATGATTTTGTTTTTCAAAAGATTTTTCCTCCCTTTTCTTGGATGAGTTTTTCAGTGACACCTTAATGTCGCATTCCTTTTCAACTATATAGTTAGACCATACGATTTATGACATTTATGTGAAAAACTTTTGAAGGAATAAAAAGGAGTAAATATTGATATAAATATATTTTTAATGATAGTAATTAAGTAAAAGAGGGGATGAAAAAAGGAACGCTCTGGTATTATCCCCTATAGGTAGACAGTAAAAAAAGAGTCCATCTGATATGATGGACTCAATACTGTTTTATCTGGAG
>NZ_JAALFZ010000060.1:0-462 GCF_011800505.1 Bacillus sp. EKM501B
AAGAGAGTTCATTAAAACCTCCATATCTATCTGGATATACTCTGTACCTTTCTTGATTCTGCCATCTTGAAAATAATCAGGGGTAGGATTTTTTTGATAAATACGAGTATTCGATTTGATACGTGAGATATAGTAAGCCTTTTTCTCTTGTATATGTTGAAGATCTTTCAAATGGAAATAGCCTAAATCTCGGATACATAAATCATTTGCTGTAACAGTTGGGACACACAGGGAACCGTAGGTTCGATCATGTTGTTTACCTGGACCTGTATGAATATGAAGGAATTGACCACTTAATAGATCATACTCAAGCTGAATCTTCACCCCCGCTGTATGGCTGCATCCTCCTGCACCTGGATAAACGGATGAAAAGGGATCTGGGAGTTGAAATGCAGTTGAATCTAAAATACGGATACGCTTGAAAATAGAAGTATATGGAGAAGAAATTGGCATAGATAAGGC
>NZ_JAALFZ010000061.1:0-458 GCF_011800505.1 Bacillus sp. EKM501B
TCAATGAACATGAATGCAAATGAAGTCATTGCCAATCGTGCTCTTGAATTATTAGGAATGGAAAAGGGAGACTATCATTATATTAGTCCAAATAGTCATGTAAATATGGCCCAATCAACAAATGATGCATTCCCAACGGCGATTCATATCGCGACGTTAAATGCATTAGAAGGCTTATTACAAACGATGGGTTATATGCATGATGTATTTGAATTAAAAGCAGAACAGTTTGACCATGTTATTAAAATGGGGCGTACACATTTACAAGATGCGGTGCCAATTCGTCTTGGACAAGAGTTTAAAGCATACTCTCGCGTACTTGAACGTGATATGAAACGAATTCAACAATCGCGTCAACATTTATATGAAGTAAATATGGGGGCAACTGCAGTTGGTACAGGCTTAAATGCAGATCCAGAATATATTGAAGCAGTTGTAAAACATTTAGCTGCAATTAG
>NZ_JAALFZ010000062.1:0-452 GCF_011800505.1 Bacillus sp. EKM501B
ACCTGGAACAGTACGGTTAATTCCAAACTCCTCTGCAATAATTCGATTAGATGGTACATGATTTTTCTTAGACCATTGTTGAATTGGCTTCAAAAACTTCTCTAATCCCTGTCTATTCCACATTACAGGTTTCTCTAAATCCCCTACTTTTACTAATCCTGGATATTGATATTCCTTGTTTTGTTTTTCACCTTGGCTCGTTAATTCATATGGTTCATACATATGAAATGCGTATAGTGTTTTTTTATCCTCTACTGGTTTTAAATATTTAAAGGCCCATGGAGTAGCATATAAACCTGAATCTAAAATAACCGGTGTTTCTTTGTCCACTTCACGAATGGAGTTAATCACCTTTTCATAAAATCTGTTTAAATCAGCTGTCGTTCCTTTTACTTTTGCATACCATTTCTCGTAATCTTCCGTCCAAAAATCATTATATCTATTATTTTTAG
>NZ_JAALFZ010000063.1:0-417 GCF_011800505.1 Bacillus sp. EKM501B
TTTACGTGACCATTTGCTAAGTCCACAACATGGATGTAATCACGGACTCCTGTTCCATCTTTCGTTGGATAGTCATTTCCGAATACGCTTAATTCTTTTAACTTACCTACCGCTACTTGCGTTACATATGGCATTAAGTTATTTGGGATTCCATTTGGATCTTCTCCGATACGCCCACTTTCGTGTGCACCAAATGGATTGAAATAGCGAAGTAATGCGATACTCCATTCTGCATCTGCAAATGCTACATCACGCATAATTTGCTCAATCATTAATTTCGTTTGACCATATGGATTTGTTGCACTTAATGGAAACTCCTCCGTAATCGGTGACGTTTCCGGGATACCATATACAGTTGCAGATGAACTAAAGATTATCTTCTTTACATTATGTTTCTGCATTACTTCACATAGCACT
>NZ_JAALFZ010000064.1:0-416 GCF_011800505.1 Bacillus sp. EKM501B
TTCCGCAGTAGCTCAGTGGTAGAGCTATCGGCTGTTAACCGATCGGTCGTAGGTTCGAGTCCTACCTGCGGAGCCATTATGCTTCCATAGCTCAGCTGGTAGAGCACTTCCATGGTAAGGAAGAGGTCACCGGTTCAAGCCCGGTTGGAAGCTTGGGAATAGGTTTAAAACTTTTTTGGCCCGTTGGTCAAGTGGTTAAGACACCGCCCTTTCACGGCGGTAACACGGGTTCGAATCCCGTACGGGTCACCACTTTTGGAGGATTAGCTCAGCTGGGAGAGCACCTGCCTTACAAGCAGGGGGTCGGCGGTTCGATCCCGTCATCCTCCACCATATATGTCGGAGGGGTAGCGAAGTGGCTAAACGCGGCGGACTGTAAATCCGCTCCTTCGGGTTCGGCAGTTCGAATCTGCCCC
>NZ_JAALFZ010000065.1:0-412 GCF_011800505.1 Bacillus sp. EKM501B
AGAAGGTGTACCGTGAGGAGCGCTGGAACGCATAGAAGTGAGAATGCCGGTATGAGTAGCGAAAGACAGGTGAGAATCCTGTCCACCGTAAGACTAAGGTTTCCAGGGGAAGGCTCGTCCGCCCTGGGTTAGTCGGGACCTAAGGAGAGACCGAAAGGTGTATCCGATGGCCAACAGGTTGATATTCCTGTACTAGAGTATAAAGTGATGGAGGGACGCAGTAGGCTAACTAAAGCAGGCGATTGGAAGAGCCTGTCTAAGCAGTGAGGTGTAAGATGAGTCAAATGCTTATCTTTATAACATTGAGCTGTGATGGGGAGCGAAGTTAAGTAGCGAAGTTAGTGACGTCACACTGCCAAGAAAAGCTTCTAGCGTTTAATTATACTCTACCCGTACCGCAAACCGACACAGG
>NZ_JAALFZ010000066.1:0-400 GCF_011800505.1 Bacillus sp. EKM501B
AATGATTTAGATTTGGTTTTAACTACATTACGTCAATTAGAAGGGAAGTCATTAACTACTAAGCCCCTTTTCCATTCAGATCAAGGGTTTCAATATACATCTAAATCCTACGCAAAACAGTTAGAGAAATTAGGATTTGTCGGTAGTCATTCTAGACGCGGAAACTGTTTTGATAATGCGTGTATCGAATCATTCTTCTCACATTTAAAAACAGAGAAGTTGTATTTAGTGTGCCCAAAAACATATGAAATGGCCTACCGAGCAATTCAAGAATATATTCAGTTTTATAATACAGAAAGATTCCAAGAAAAACTTCACGGCCTTTCCCCGATAGAATATCGGGAAAAGGCCGTGGCATAATACTCTTTTTATTTCTGTCTACTTGACAGGGAGATGACCA
>NZ_JAALFZ010000067.1:0-355 GCF_011800505.1 Bacillus sp. EKM501B
TTGTAAACGACACCTAATATATCAAAGACTGTTTTCTTCTCATATCTATGAGATTTTCGCCCGTTTTGCTGTAGGAGGTTGAACAAGCGAATTAGAATCTTTGATAGCTCTTGGGTGTCTTTCTGTATAGCTTGAAAAAGAAGAAGAAAGTAATCTTTAATCATATATATGGTCTTATATTCACTCAGTTCTCGCTTCTTTTTTCTAAGAAGTAATTGCCGCATTTGAAACATGGTAGAAGAACAGAGTAGAATAGCAATCAGTTGCCCGTACAAATGGCATTCCAATCGTTCTCGTTTTATCTTTTTACAACGATGAATATGAAAGAATGATTTCCACGTTTTAAATAAAATCT
>NZ_JAALFZ010000068.1:0-354 GCF_011800505.1 Bacillus sp. EKM501B
ATTATTTTCAATTGCATTTGGTAAATCCTGTTCTAATCGTAATCGACGAGTTACTTTTTGAGATAATGTCTCGTCATACATACAAACAGCATTGTTACCTTTTTCCTTTGCGCTATACATAGCGATATCAGCGTGTTGTAAAAGTGTAGTAGTATTTATTCCTCCAAATGGATACACTGCTATTCCTATACTAAGAGATAAGTAAAAACTATGCTGATTTACTACAAATGGTTCTTCAGTTATACGAAATAGAGTTTTACACAAATCCAATAGCTGTTGCTCTGTTTGGTTATGGACAATGATCGCAAACTCATCACCACCTATTCTTGCTAGAGGAATAGTCGGTGACAGACA
>NZ_JAALFZ010000069.1:0-346 GCF_011800505.1 Bacillus sp. EKM501B
TGGGGCCTTAGCTCAGCTGGGAGAGCGCCTGCCTTGCACGCAGGAGGTCAGCGGTTCGATCCCGCTAGGCTCCACTTATATTAATATCATTTATGGCGGTGTAGCTCAGCTGGCTAGAGCGTACGGTTCATACCCGTGAGGTCGGGGGTTCGATCCCCTCCGCCGCTACCATAAAGGACCTTTAGCTCAGCTGGTTAGAGCAGACGGCTCATAACCGTCCGGTCGTAGGTTCGAGTCCTACAAGGTCCACCATTAGACGTATATATCTCGGAGGTATACCCAAGTTCGGCTGAAGGGATCGGTCTTGAAAACCGACAGGCGGCGAGAGTCGCGCGGGGGTTCGAAT